>JBBSPW010000035.1:0-23515 GCA_038258365.1 Burkholderiales bacterium
ACCCGCACCGCCATGCGGCCGCTGATCCAGCGCGCGTCGCCGATCGTGGGCAATGGTGTGGCACAGGCCGAAAACAACCCAGCGCCGATTGCCGCGGACAGCCCGCCGAGCAACGCGCGGCGGCGGGTCACGGCGGCCCGCCTGCAGAACGGCTCAAAGGTCGACGCGCAACCGCGCCAATGTTTCGCGCAGCACGTCGTTGGCCGCGTCGCGCACCTTGCCTTCGCTCCAGATGCGGCGCGCTTCGTCGCGCTGGCCCACGGCCCACAAGACCTCGCCCAGGTGGGCGGCGATCTCGGTATCGGGACGTTTGGCATAGGCGCTGCGCAAATGCTCCAGCGCGGCTTCATGGTTGCCCAGCCGGAACTCGGCCCAGCCCAGGCTGTCGGTGATGAACGGGTCGCCCGGCGCCAGTTCCAGCGCGCGCTGGATCAGGCTGCGCGCTTCCGGCAGCCGTTGGCGGCGATCGGCCAGCGAGTAGCCGAGCGCATTGAACGCATTCGGGCCCTTCGGCTGCAATGTCATGACCCGCTTCAGCAAGGTTTCCATCTCGTCGAGCCGGTCGGTCTTCTCGGCCATCATCGCCTGCTCGTACAGAAGATCCGGGTCGTCTGCGAAACGTTCGTTGGCCTTCGCGAGCACCTCGTAGGCCTCTTTCCACTTCTGCGCTTCGCGCAACACCGCTGCCTCGGCCACGAGTTTGGCGCGGCCATCGGAGGCACGGCGCTCAGGCACGCTGCGGATCAGTTCCCGCGCCGGGCCAACCTGACCCTGGCGCACCAGGATCGAAGCGCGCCGGGTCTGCACCTCCAGCATGCGGCGCGGGTCGTCGATCTTTGCGAGCCACTGCTCGGCCGCCTTGTAGTCGCCCCGCTGCTCGGCCGACTGCGCCAGCATCAGCCACGCCTGCACCAGGCCGCTGTCGGATGGCCCGTCGGCATCGGCTTCGGAATCTTCGGCAGACGCGGTTGCCGGTTCGGTGCCTGCTTGCGCGTCAGCAGCGCTGGCAGCACCGACGGCACTGGCCGCTTCCGGTGCCCCTGTCCTGGCGGCTTGCTGCTGCACCAACTCGACATAGCGAATCAACGCCGCCTCACCTTCCTGCGGTTTCTTCAGCTCCAGTTGCAACGCGCCCAGCGAAAGGTAGGGCGGTGCCACCTCAGGTTGCTTCTGCGTGGCGATCTGCAATTGCGCCACGGCGTCGGCATAGCGACGCTTGCTGGTCAGCACCCGCACATAGCCAAGCCGCACCGACGCATCCGCTGTCGGCAACGCCAAATAGTCCTGCACGGTTTGTTCGGCAGCCGGCACCGAGGCCATCAACTCCAAGGCGAGGAACACGGGCCCGGTGGCCGAGGGATCGGCCTGGATCGCCTCGCGCACCTGAACCAGGGCACGGTCGCTGTCCTTGGCTTCGAGCCAGGCGCGGGCGGCTGCCACACGGGCCGGAATGCGCGTGGCATCGGCATCGCGGTACGGGCGCAGCGCGTCTTCGATCATCGCCGCCACCAACCTCGGGTTGCTGGCACGCTGCAGGAAGCGCGGCAAGGCGTTGATAAGCGCCGGCCGGTCGGCTGCCGGCGTCTTCTCGAGCAGCGCGGTCAGCGGTTCGGACAGGGCTTCGGGACGGTTCAAAAGCAGCAACACCTGCAGTTGCAAGCGCAGTGCGTCCATCGAATTGGCGTTGGCGTTGCGCCATGCGCGCGCGGCTTCCAGTGCACGGTCGCCGGCGCGGGCGCGCAGGGCGATGTCGACCGCTCGCTTGAAAAGCGCGTCGTCGCGCTCGCGCGTGGCCGCGTCGAGGATCAACTCGAACGCGCCAGCCGCGTCGCCGGCGTTGAGGGCCATCTCGGCCACCAGCAACTGGTACAGCAGCCGGGCGTCCATCGCCGACTGCGGTGCCAACTGCGGAGTCGAGGTCGCAGCGGCTGCAACGCTCCCGGACGCCGCAGCCGCTTCAGAAGCAGGAGACTCGGGTTGCTGCTGAGCCAGTGCGGGCACCACGGCGCCAGCTGCAAGGCCCACCAGCCAGGATGCGCACAGGTTGCGCAAGCGCAATCGACGGCCGCTCGAAGCCTGACGCCAGGGGGGGAGATGAAGCATCAGGGTTCCCATTGGGTTGACAGTCATTCTCACATAATGGCCTTTACGCAGACGCCTTGCCGGCGACCGGTTTTCGGCATGGCGAGCAGCCGTCGATTGCTGACGCGATTGCCCAATTTCTTGCGCTTGCGGCACCCGGCTGCGAGTCACACCGCCGACAGGCCTGGATTGGCGTTTCATGCCCGAACTGCCTGAAGTGGAAGTCACCCGGCGCGGCATCGCCGCTCCGTTGCTCGGCGCGGTGGTTCAGCGGGCCACCTTCGGCAAACCCTTGCGGTGGCCTTTCAATACCGATCCGTCGCGGCTCGCGGGTGCCGTGCTCGGTGCTGTGGCAAGGCGCGGCAAGTACCTCTGGTTGCCGCTGCTGCGGGGGCCGGTGGCCGAAGGCGGCTTGCTGGTGCACCTGGGCATGTCGGGCTCGCTGGCGCTGCTGCCGGGCGGGTTCGCGCCACCGGCCGGCGCGCACGACCACTTCGACCTCCTGACCGACCGCGGCACCCTGCGCCTCAACGATCCGCGCCGCTTCGGCTCGGTGCTGTGGTCGGCTTCGCTTGCCGACGCGCCGGCTGCTGCACTGCTGTCGCGGCTGGGGCCGGAGCCCTTCGACGCCGAGTTGACTGCAACGTCGTTTCACGCTGCGCTGCACAGTCGGCGGTCGCCCATCAAGGCGGTGCTGCTGTCCGGGGTGGCAGTGGTGGGCGCGGGCAACATCTACGCTTGCGAGGCCCTGTTCCTCGCGGGCATCCACCCGGCACTGCGTGCCGACCGCATCAGCCGGCCGCGGGCCACTCGCCTGTTGGCGGCACTGCGCTTGACGCTGTCGCGCGCGCTGGAGATGGGCGGCTCGACCCTGCGTGACTTCAGCGACGCACACGGCGTCAGCGGTGCCTATCAGTCGCAAGCCGCGGTCTACGCGCGAGCGGGCGAGCCTTGCCTGCGTTGCTCCACGCCGATCCGGCGCATCCTGCAGTTGCAGCGCTCGACCTTCTACTGCCCGGTCTGCCAGCATCGCTGATGCGTGAACTTGGTCCGCAAACCGCGTGTGCAATGCACGCTGCAGGCGGTGGTCCGTGCACCACCTCTGAGCTAGCATCAACTTCCGTTGGGCGCCACTTCTGCCGCAGCGGGTGTTTGCGCCCAGGCTCGACCCCCAGCGATCGTCAACCGGTCCGCCGCCGACTCCACGAAATGCCCAGTCCGATCGCCGACAGCCTCGATGCGCTCGCCGCGTGGCGCGCCGCGTTGGAAAGGCAAATGGCAACGTTGGCGCGTTCGCTGGCCGACCACGACCTGCTGGCCGATGCCGACGCCACCGTTCTGCAAGCGCTGCGTGAGCGCTTGTCTGCCGACAAGCTGGTGCTGGCTTTCGTGGCCGAGTTCTCGCGTGGCAAATCCGAGCTGATCAACGCGATCTTCTTTGCCGACGCGGGCCGCCGCGTGCTGCCGGCCACGCCGGGGCGAACCACGATGTGCCCGGTCGAGTTGCGCCACGACGCGCACCTGCCCCCGCGGCTGGCATTGCTGCCGATCGAGACCCGTTTGCGCGGCTTGTCGCTGACCGAGTTGCGGCCGCGGGACGATGAATGGCATGTCATCCCGCTGGATCCCGGCAATGCCGACGCGCTGGCGCAATCGCTGTCTGCGGTTACCGCGACCCGGCGCGTGGACACCGCTCGCGCAGCCGAGCTCGGCTTGTGGAACGAGTCGCAGCCCGAAGACAACCCGCCCCAGGCCGCCGATGGGACGGTGGAAGTGCCGGCTTGGCGCCATGCGGTCATCAACTACCCGCACCCGCTGCTGAAGCACGGGTTGGTGGTGGTCGACACGCCGGGACTGAACGCGGTGGGTGCCGAGCCGGAACTGACTCTCGGTTTGCTGCCGTCGGCGCATGCGGTGTTGTTCGTGCTGGCGGCCGATGCGGGTGTGACCCGGTCGGATCTGTCGATCTGGCGCGACCACCTGGACCTTTCCAGGCTGCAGCGCTTCGTGGTGCTGAACAAGATCGACACGCTGGCCGACCCGTTGCTGAGCATCGAAGCCGTGCAGGCGCAGATCGAGAAACAACGCACCGAAACCGCCGCCTTGCTGCAGATGCCGCTGTCGCGGGTGTTTGCGCTCTCGGCGCGCGACGCTTTGGCAGCGCGTGTAGGCAACCGTCCGGATGACCTGCTGGCCAGCCGACTGCCGGTGCTGGAAGAAGCGCTGGCGCGAGAGCTGCTGCCGCGCCGCCGCGAGCTGCTGGTGGCGTCTGCCGAAGCTGCGGTCGACCAGGTGCGGGTGGGAGCCGAACGCCGCTTGGTCGACCGGCGTCGCCAGCTGACGGACCAATTGCTGGAGTTGCGCGGCTTGCGCGGCAAAAGCGGCGGCAAGCTGCAGTTGATGCTGCGCCGCATCGACCTCGACACCACCGACTTCGAGCGCTGCACGGTTCGCCTGACCGCGCTGCGTTCGGTGCAGCAGCGATTGTTGAGGGCCGCGCTGGAGCCGCTCTCCAGCAGTGCACTGCGTCAGCAGATGGAAGCACTGCGCGCGCCTGGATTGCTGCGCACTTTCGGCATTGGCGGGCGGGCGTCCTTCGACACCTTGATGTGGCGCTTCAGGGCCGACATCGGCGCGGCGGTGGCGCAGTCCGACGAATTGCGGCAAATGCTGCAAGCCGGCTTTGCCGAACTGAACAGCGAGTTCGGATTCGCCTTGGCGCTGCCCGAGTTGCCGAGCCTGGCGTCGCATGACAGCGAGCTGGAATTGATCGGCAGCAGCTACAGCCGCTACCTGGGCATCGGGCAAGCCTGGCGCCTGGCCACGCCCGGGTTCGCCGATCAATTCAGGCGCATGCTGCTGTCGAAGCTGCGGGTGGTGTTCGAAGGGGCCGCAGGCGACATCGAGCTCTGGAGCAAGTCGGCGCAAGCGCAGATCGAAGTGCAACTGCGAGACCGTCGCAGCAGCTTCTTGCGGCGCCGTGAAGCCCTGCAGCGTGTGCAAACCGCTTCCGGCGAACTCGAGACCCGCATTCAGGAGGTCGAAGCGCAGGACGCCCACTTGGTTCGCATGCTGTCGCAATTGCAGTTGCTGGCTGCGGACGCCATCACTGCTGCGCGCGGCCTGACCCACGCCGACATCGATCTCAACGACGAAGCCTTGGCAACGCGCTCGCTGTCGCCGGCCGCAATCCCCAGCCAACGCTTGCAACCGCCCCGCAACCTGCAGAATTTGCAGGATTTGCAGCAGGCTCCGGCTTGAAGCGCGGCTCGCTGGCCCAGCGCGTGGTGCGCTGGCAGCGCAGCCACGGTCGCCAGGGTCTGCCATGGCAAGGCATTCGCGATCCCTACCGGGTGTGGCTGTCTGAGGTGATGCTGCAGCAAACCCAGGTGGCCACAGCGCTGCCGTACTTCGAGCGCTTTCTGCAGCGCTTTCCCACCGCGGCCGATTTGGCCGCTGCGCCGCTGGACGATGTGCTGGCGCTGTGGAGCGGCCTCGGCTACTACAGCCGGGCGCGCAACCTGCACCGCTGCGCGCAGCAGGTGGTCGGTGCCCTTGGGGGCGACTTTCCAACCGACAGCGTGTCGCTGGCCGCGCTTCCCGGCATTGGCCGTTCGACTGCCGCAGCCATCGCGGCCTTCTGCTTCGACGAACGGGTGGCGATCCTGGACGGCAACGTCAAGCGCGTGCTGGCGCGGGTGCTGGGCTTCGACGGCGACCTGTCGAAGACGGCCGAGGTGCAGCGGCTGTGGGCGCATGCCGACGACCTGCTGCCGCAGACCGACATCGCAACCTACACCCAGGGTTTGATGGATCTGGGCGCCACGGTGTGCAGTGTCCGCAACCCGGCCTGCGACCGTTGCCCGCTGGCCGATGATTGCGTGGCGCGCGCCAGCGGCGAGCCGCATCACTTTCCGGTCAAGACCCGCCGCACGCGCCGCGGGCAGCGCGAGAACGCCTTGCTGTGGGTGCAGTGCGCAGGGCAGATGCTGCTGGTGCAGCGCCCGGCGACCGGTGTCTGGGGGGGTCTCTGGAGCCTGCCGGAGTTTGCGTCGACAGCGGACCTGCGAACGCTGACCGAGAGCTGGCAGGGGCAAGGCGAATGGCTGACCCCGATCCACCACGCATTGACCCATTTCGACTGGCAATTGCATGTGCTGCGCTGGACCTTGCCGAGAGAGGCCCCGTTGCCGCCCGACCTGCAATCCATGGAAGCCAGCCGCTGGGTCGAACCCGAACTCGCACTGAAACTGGGGTTGCCCGCACCCCTACGCAAGCTGCTGCTTCAAGGCCAGCAAGCAGCGCTCGTCGAAGCTAACAGCACAACGAGATGACACGCGAGCGAAGCGCAGCGAACACAACCGAGCAGAGCCGCGGAACTGGCTTCGCCAGGCCGCAGGCGAGCGCCCCCTCGGGGGGCAGCGACCGTCAGGGAGCGTGGGGGCCTAAAACACCACTTTCTTGTCGCGCAGAAAACCGTCGACCAGCGACAGGCGGATCACCGGGTCGTCCAACTCCATCAGCTTTTGCTTGGCAGCAATCGACACCGGCAGCAACTCACACCAGCGGTTGGCGACCCAGCCGGCCTCATCGAGCCGATGGGGTTCGATGAACGGGTTCTTGTCCTGCTCTTGCAGCGTCTGGATCGCTTCGGCCAGGGTCGAAACGGTTTGCAGCATCGCTGTTCCGGGCGGGCGCAGGGGGTCGGCCGCTATCGGACTCACGACGGCTTCCCACAACCCGTTCGGACGCTGGGTGGGTGGCTCCTGGATGCGGAAGCGGCTGCCACCTTGGCACTGCACGCGCAAGATGCCCGGTTGCTGCGCGTCGACGTCTGCGATATGGGCGAACACCCCCACGTCCTCGACCCGCAGCGGCGCTTCGCTGCGCCCCACCTCGCGCCGTTCCTGCCCTTCACGCAAGCAGACCACACCGAATGGCGCGTTGCTGCGCATGCACTCGCCCATCAAATCCAGATATCGCGCTTCGAACACCTTCAGACCCAGCAAGGCATCCGGAAACAGCACCATCCCGAGCGGAAACAACGGAAGCTTCTGAAGCTGGCTCATTCGCGACCATCCAGTTCCCGGTGGCGCACGAGCGTGGCAGAACGGCTGCGAAACTGACCCGCCAGCCATTCGGCTGCGAACACCGACCGGTGCTGGCCTCCCGTGCAGCCAACGGCCACCGTCAGGTAACTGCGGTGGTCGTCCTCGAAGGCCGGCAACCAGCGCTGCAGGAAGGCACGGATTTGGCTCAGCATTTCCACCACATCGGTTTTGTCTTGAAGGAAGTTGCGCACGGCAGGGTCGCGGCCGGTGAGCATCCTCAACTCGGCAGAGTAGTACGGGTTGGGCAGCACGCGCAGGTCGAAGACATAGTCGGCGTCCAGCGGCACGCCGTACTTGAAAGCGAAGGACTCGAACACCAGCGTCAATGCCGATTCGCGTGCCCCAACCAGCGAGCGCACCCAGCTGCGAAGCAGGGCCGGGCGCAGCTGGCTGGTGTCGATGACGGTGGAGCCTTCACGCAAGCCGGCCAGCAGCGCACGTTCCAGGTCGATGGCCTCGAACAGGGCGACAGCCGAGTTGCCGTCGCCGGGCGGTGTCGACGACAGCGGGTGAGGGCGCCGCGACTCCGAGAAACGCCGCACCAGCGCGTCGGTGGTGGCGTCCAGAAAGATCGGCCGCACCCGCAAGCCATCGGCACGCAATTGCTCGATCAAAGGCGGCAGCAGCGGCAGCGAAGCCGCGGTGCGCACATCCACCGCCACGGCAATGCGGTGCGAGCGCCGTTGCACCTCCAGGTTCACGAAGTCCCGCAGCAATTCGGGCGGCAGGTTGTCGACGCAGAAGTAGCCGGCGTCTTCCAGCGCATGCAGCGCCACCGACTTGCCGGATCCCGAAATGCCCGTGACGAGAATGACCTCGTCCGGGTGCCCGTCGTCGAGTGGAATCCACTGGGTCATGCGGTTCTCATCGTGCGGTCCCTGTCATCGGTGCGAATGCTGCATGGGCTGCTGGGGCTGCAGCCCCAGCAGGGTCTGGGCGTGGGCCCTGCCCGACAGCTTGTCGCCGCCCAGCATGCGGGCGACCTCGGACACCCGCGCCACACCCTCAACCGGCACCACCTGCGAGACGGTGCGGCTGCCGTGCAGCGCTTTCGACACCACGAAGTGGCCATCGGCACACGCCGCCACTTGCGCCAGGTGCGTCACCGCCAGCACCTGGCAACTGCGGCCCAGTTGTTTCATCAAACGGCCCACGCTGTCGGCCACCGTGCCGCCGACGCCGGCATCGATCTCGTCGAAGATCAAGGTCGGCACCCCTGTGGCACGGGGATCGGCCGCCGCGTCCACAGGCCCGGCCTGGACGGCCGACGTGGCGGTGGTGACGGCAATCGCCAGCGCCAGGCGCGACAGCTCGCCACCCGATGCCACCTTGGCCAGGGCCCGCGGTGTGCTGCCGGCATGCCCGGCAACCCGCAGCTCCACCGACTCCAACCCCCACGACTGTGGCTCTTCTTGCGGCAGCAACGCAACCTCGAAACTTCCTCCCGCCATGCCCAACTGTTGCATCGCCTGCGTCACCGCGTCGGCCAGTTTCGGCGCGGTCTTGCGACGCTGCGCCGACAGCAGCTCGGCATGGCGCTGCCAATCGGCCAATGAAGTGCCCACCCGCTGCTGCAGGGCTTCCAGGTCAGTGGCTGCATCCAGCTCAGTCAGTTGCAGCTTCCAGCCGGCCAGCAAGGCCGGCAGGTCGGGCGGGCTGCGCCGGTGGCGGCGGGCCAGCGACACCCAGGCGCCGATGCGGTCGTCCAGTTCAGACAGTCGGCCGGGATCGGGCTCGGCATGGCCCAGATACGCGCGCAAGGTGTGGGCTGCATCGTCGATCTGCGTTTGCGCACTGCGCAGCGCTTCGGCCACCGGCGCCAAAGCGGGGTCGAAACGTTCCACCTCGTCCAGTGCGGCAATGGCGCGGGTGCACAGCAGGCTGGCACTGGTGTCGTCGTCGGCCACTGCAGCCAGTGCGTTGCGGGCGTTGTCGAGAAGGGCCTGGCCATGCGCCAGCCGCTGGTGCTCGGCATTCAAGCGGGCCCATTCATCGGCTTCGGGTGCCAGCTTTTCGACTTCGGTGATCTGCCAGGCAAGCCGTTCGCGTTCCTGCTCGGTTTGTTGCGACTGGCTCTGCGCGGCGTCGAGCGCGGCCACCGCCGCGCGCCAGGCCCGCCACGCAGCGGCGGTGGGGGCTGGATCGGCACCGGCTTCGGTGTCTAGCAACGCCCGCACCGTGGCCGGCCGCGTCAGGCCTTGCCAGGCATGCTGGCCATGAATATCGAGCAGGTGCTCGGCGGCTTCGCGCAGTTGCGTCACGGTCGAAGGGCTGCCATTGATCCAGGCCCGGCTCTTGCCCTGAAGATCGACCGTGCGGCGCAGCAGCAGCGCTTCGTCCCCGTTGAAACCACCCTCGACCAGCCACGGCTTCAGTGACGCCGGGGTGTCGAACTCGGCACTGACCTCGGCCCGAGCTGCACCTTCGCGCACCAGAGCCGAATCGGCACGATTGCCGAGCGCCAGTTGCAAGGCGTCGATCAGGATCGACTTGCCGGCGCCGGTCTCCCCGGTCAGCACGCTGAAGCCGGGGCCGAGATCGATCGCCAATTCGGCCACGATCACCACATCACGGAGGGTCAGGCGACGCAACATCAGGCGCCCGCTTGCCTATTGGCCATACCAGCTCAGCTTGCGGCGCAATGTGGCGTAGTAGCTCCAGCCGCGCGGGTGGACGAAGCGCACCTCGAAAGCCGAGCGCCGCACCCGCACCTCGTCGCCGTGCAGGAGGCTGGCAAGGGTCTGCATGTCGAAATTGGCCGAGACATCGCGGCCGCTGACGATGCCGATGCGAATCTCGCCGCGGTCGGGCAGCACGATCGGGCGGTTGGACAGCGTGTGCGAGGCAATCGGCACCACCACCCAGCCGCGAATGCCCGGGTGCAGGATCGGCCCGCCTGCCGACAGCGCATAGGCGGTGGAGCCGGTCGGCGACGAGACGATCAAGCCGTCGGCACGCAGGTTGGCCACGAAGTCATCGTCCACATGCACCTTCAGCTCGACCATGCTGGCCGCAGCGCCGCGGCTGACAACCACATCGTTCATCGACAAGCCTTCGAAAATGCGTTCGCCGTCGCGCCACACATCGCCTTCGAGCATCGTGCGGCGTTCTTCTTCGAAGTCGCCCGCCACCACGGGGCCGAGTGCCTCACGAAACCGGTCCAGCGGGATGTCGGTGATGAATCCGAGCCGGCCCTGGTTGATGCCGATCAACGGCAGGTTGTAGCGGGCCAATTCACGCGCGATTCCGAGCATGGTGCCGTCGCCGCCGACCACCACGGCGAGATCGCAGCGGCGACCGACTTCGGCAATCTCCAGCGCTTCGAAATCGACCACGCCGGTGTTCATCGCAGTGTCGCGTTCGAAGGAGACTTCGAGCCCTTGGTCGACCAGGAAATGCGCAACGTGTTCGAGCACCTGGCGGATACCCCGGGCTTGGTACTTGCCGACGATGGCGGCATGACGAAACCGGCTGGGCATGCGAACGATTACACCATAGGGGTCGTGTTGGCAACGGGTCTGTGAAGATGCCGGCGCGGGGCTCCCTACAATCGGCGCCATGCTCGACGATCGCGCACGAACGCTGCTGAAAACGCTGGTCGAACGCTACATCGAAGGTGGCACGCCGGTAGGGTCCAGAACACTGGCGCGTACGTCGGGGCTGGACCTGTCGCCCGCCACGATCCGCAATGTGATGGCCGACCTGGAAGAGTTGGGTCTGATCGTCAGCCCGCACACCAGCGCCGGGCGCATCCCCACTGCGCGCGGCTACCGGATGTTCGTCGATACGATGCTCAGCGCGCGGCTCGCCGACCCGTCCAAAGCGCAGCCCGAGATGGCCACCGGCCGCGACGCGCTGCAGCCCGACCAGCCGCAACGCGTGATCGCACAAGCGGCGTCGCTGCTGTCGAGCCTGTCCAGCTTCGTGGGGGTGGTGACCGCACCGCGCAAAAGCAGTGTGTTCCATCACATCGAATTCCTGCGGTTGGGCGAGCGGCGGGTGCTTTTGATTCTGGTGGCACCCGACGGCGATGTGCAAAACCGCGTCATCGTCACTGCGCGTGACCACACCCAGTCTGAGTTGGTCGAAGCCAGCAACTTCCTGAACACGCACTACGCAGGGCTGACGATCGATGCGGTGCGAGAGCGGTTGAAGCGCGAAATCGACGCTTTGCGTGCCGAGATCGCCAGCCTGATGCAGGCCGCGGTGCAGGCCGGCACCGAGGTGCTGGAAGCCGACACCGACAACCTCGTCGTTTCCGGCGAACGCAATCTGCTCGGGGTGCAGGACTTCGGTAACGACATGGCCGGGCTGCGGCGGCTCTTCGATGTCTTCGAGCGCAAGACCGAGCTGATGCGCTTGCTGGAAGTGTCGAGCCGCGCCGAGGGTGTCCGCATCTACATCGGCAGCGAAAGTCGGGTGGTGCCGTTCGAGGAGCTGTCGGTGGTGACCGCGCCCTACGAGATCGACGGCCGCGTGGTGGGCACCCTCGGCGTGATCGGGCCGACTCGCATGGCCTACGACCGCATGATCCAGATCGTCGACATCACCTCGCGCATGGTCGCAAGCGCGCTGTCGGCCAAGCCTTAATCCGCTGGCGATTGCCCGATGGCTGCGGAACCAACGCGACGAACGCCGGTCCCATTCGCTTTGCAACTGTTGCGGTGCTGCTGAATCGGCGCCATCAACACCCTCGATGGAGGCTGGCGTTTGAAGCGGTCGTTGGCATGGATTTCGGGCGTGTTGCTGAGCGCGGTGCTGCTCGGCGCCGGCTGCAGCGCTTTTGACGAACAGCAGAGCCGTTGGGTTTTCCAGCCCAGCAAACACAGCTGGAACGGCGGTCGCGGCGCCGACGGTGTCGACACGGTGCGGATCGGTTTCCGATCGAAGGAAACCGGCAGCGAAATCGAGTTGCACGGGCTGTGGATGCCGCAACCCAGCGCCGATGCGCCGTTGATGCTGTACCTGCATGGCGCTCGCTGGGATGTGCGCAGCAGCGCGAGCCGCATGCGGCGCATGCAGGCGATGGGGTTCGCGGTGCTGGGCATCGACTACCGCGGCTTCGGCCAAAGCACCGACGAGTACCCGACCGAAAGCCGGGTGGCAGAAGATGCGCAAGCCGCCTGGAACTGGTTGGCGACGCAGCATCCTGGCGTGCCGCGCTATGTGTACGGACATTCGTTGGGCAGCGCGATCGCGGTGCGGCTTGCAGATGAAGCGCCGGCTGCCGGCAAGCCGAAGGGGGTCATTCTGGAAGGCGCCTTCCCGTCGATCCCCGCGCTGCTCGGAAGCTTTCGGTATGGGTGGCTGCCGCTGGGGCCTCTGGTGACACAACGCTTCGACGCGGCAAGCCGCATTGCGGACTTGCGCATGCCGGTGCTGATGTTGCACGGCGCAAGCGACACACTGGTGGCGCCAGCGCTGGGCCAGGCGCTGTTCGAGCGCGCGCCACAGCCGAAGCGATTCGTGTTGGTCGATGGCGGGTCGCACCACAACGCCAGCGGCTATGCGAGCGCCGAGGTGCGGCAGGCGGTCGTGGAGTTGTTCGGCCTGCGGCTGGCGGGCGCACTCTGATTCGGCAGGCTGATCCCCAAGCCCCTGAAGCTCGATACCGACCCATAGAATCGGCAAGCCGGCAAGAACGCCTGCGGGCCGTTAGCTCAGTTGGTTAGAGCAGAGGACTCATAATCCTTTGGTCGTTGGTTCGAGCCCAACACGGCCTACCAAAGAGTTCGATGCTGACTGCCGTGAATGCGTTGCCAGTGTCTTCGGTCGCGGGGCGCCCGCCCATCAACTCTTCGCCGGTCCGAAGCGGTCCGGCTGCACCACCGGCGCCTTGGTCACCCGCACCTTGCTGCCGTTGGTGACCAGAATCACCGGGTCACCGGGCCTGAAGGTTTCAGCGGCCTTGGCTTGCACCACCGAGCGCCGGTCGCCGTTTCGCAACTGCACCAGGATCTCGACGGCCTCTTCGCGCGTAGCGCCGCGCTCGACCGCGTTGCCGATCACCCCGCCAACCACAGCACCCAGCACGCCGACGATCAGGCCTTCGCGGCTGCCGCCGACGCTCGACCCGGCCACCCCGCCGGCAACTGCGCCGGCCGCGCCACCGAAGCCGCTCTGGCTGCCATCGACCAGGACCGGGCGCGTGGTCAGCACCACGGCGTCGACGATGCTGGCCAGGCGCTGAGCTTCGTTGCGGCTGACCACATCGGGGCTTGATGTGGCGCAGGCACCGAGCGCGGCTGCAGCCAGCAGCACGGTCACGGACTTCAACAGTCGGTTCATCTTCGATCTCCAGAGCGAAGCAGCTTAGATGCGGACAGCAACGCAGGGTTCAACCGTGCAGGCGCGAAGTACGCGGCACTGAAGCGAGCAAAAAGTCCATCTGGTCGGCCACGATGCGCCGGCCGCGCAGGATCATGTCTTCGTGCAGGCTGGGCACATACGGCAGATACATCAGCGTCATGCGCGCCTCTTCCGGCATGCGGTTGCCCTTGTGGCCGTTGCAGGTGCGGCAGGCGGTGATGCAGTTCATCCAACTGTCTTCACCACCCCGCGACACCGGAACGATGTGTTCGCGGGTCAGCGCATCAAATCTGAAGTGCCCACCGCAGTAGGCGCACACGTTGCGGTCGCGCACAAACAGTTTCAGGTTCGACAGGGTCGGCGTCTGGCGCCAGGCGCGGCTCGGCACGCTGCCGCGCACCGCAATGATCGGGTGCAGGTCGATGCGAGACTGCAAACCGGTGGTGCGCTGGATGCCACCACGCAGCACCTGAAACGGGTCGCCCAGCGTCCAGGCCACGGCATCGCTGGCATACAGCACCGCCGCTTCGCGCGCAGTGGCCCACGATTGAGGTCGTCCTGAAATGTCCAACTGGAGCACGTCCATCTCACAAGCGTAGCCGATCGGCCCGGCGGGCGCCTCGGATCCAACAATTTCTGTGCTTGCTGCACAAGCCAGCCGCCACGACCTCCGTCACCCGTTTTAGAAGGGCCGCTCTACAAAAAGTCGACCCTGACGCTGCGCAGGGCAACCGGAAGTCTGCAAAATAGAACGATCGTTCTTTTTTGTTGCTCCGTGTTCTCGATGCCGACTGCTCCGATCCCTCCCGTCGCAACCCAGACTCCGCACCCCCACCCGCCTGGGCTGCAGGCCCAGCGGCCGCGTGACACGGCGACTGCCGCGCTGCCCAAGGGCCGACAAACGCGTGCGGCAATCCTGGATGCAGCACTGGCACTGGCTTCGCAAATGGGCTTGGAGGGCTTGTCGATCGGCGCTTTGGCCGAGGTCACGCAGATGAGCAAGTCGGGGGTGTTCGCGCATTTCGGGTCGCGTGAAGAGTTGCAGATCTCGGTGATCCGCGAGTACCACGCCCGCTTCGAACAGGAAGTCTTCTACCCCGCCATCCGCGAGCCGCGCGGTCTTCCGCGCCTGCAGGCGCTGATCGACCGCTGGATCGCGCGCGTGTCGACCGAGTTGGACTCGGGCTGCATCTACATCAGTGGCGCGGTCGAATTCGACGACCGACCCGGTCCGGTGCGCGACGCGCTGGAAGCGATGGTGCGCGACTGGCATGCGGCACTGCGCCGCGCCATCGACGGTGCGATCGAAGCTGAACACCTGCGCGCTGGTGCCGACACCACGCAGATGCTGTTCGAGATCCACGGACTGATCCTGGCGGTGCACCACGACGCGCGTTTTCTGCGCATCCCGGGCGCGCTGGACCGGGCCCGCGCGGGTGTCGCGCGCACGCTGGACCACTACCGGCCGCCGTCGCGCGGGCGCGCGCCACCCGCCAACGCCTGAATTTCATCGACACCCGTTTCGTTCTTCAGCCTACCCAAGCCACAGGAGTTCCCACATGGCCCAGTACACCCCCCCGCTGCGTGACATGCAGTTCCTGCTGCACGAGTTGTTCGATGTGTCGGCTCGCTTCAAGCAGATGCCGCGCCATGCCGAACTCGATGCCGACACCTTGAACGCGGTGCTGGAAGAAGCCGGCAAGTTCGCATCCGAAGTGATCTTCCCGCTGAACATCAGCGGTGACGAAGAAGGCTGCACGCTCGACAAGACGACCCACGAGGTCAAGCCCCCGGCTGGATTCAAAGCAGCCTACGAGACCTATGTGGCAGGCGGCTGGCCGGCGCTCAGCTGCGACCCGGCTTTCGGCGGGCAAGGCTTGCCGGTGGTGGTCAACCAGTGCCTGTACGAGATGCTGAATTCGGCCAACCAGGCCTGGACGATGTACCCCGGCCTTTCGCACGGTGCCTACGAAGCCCTGCAGGCACACGGCACCGACGAACAGAAGCAGACCTACCTGCCCAAGCTGACCAGCGGCGAGTGGACCGGCACCATGTGCCTGACCGAGCCGCATTGCGGCACCGACCTCGGCATGTTGCGCACCAGGGCCGAGCCGATGAAGAACGGCCGCTATGCATTGACCGGCCAGAAGATCTTCATCTCGGCCGGCGAGCACGACATGGCTGCCAACATCGTTCACCTGGTGCTGGCCCGTCTGCCCGACGCGCCAGCGGGCAGCAAGGGCATCTCGCTCTTCATCGTGCCCAAGTTCAAGGTCAATGCCGACGGCTCGGTGGGCGAGCGCAACCCGATTTTTTGCGGCGCGCTGGAACACAAGATGGGCATCCACGGCAACGCCACCGCCCAGATCAATCTCGACGGCGCCGAAGGGACCCTGGTCGGCGAGCCCAACCGGGGCCTGCAGGCGATGTTCGTGATGATGAACGCGGCCCGCCTGGGGGTCGGCAACCAGGGTCTGGGCCTGACCGAGGTGGCCTATCAGAACGCCGTGGCCTATGCCAAGGACCGTACGCAGGGCCGCAGCCTGTCTGGGCCGAAAGAGCCAGAGAAGCCCGCCGACCGCATCATCGTCCACCCCGATGTGCGCAAGATGCTGCTGACCGCCCGTGCCTATGCCGAAGGCGGCCGGGCATTGGCGATCCACATCGCGTTGTTGCTGGACACCGAAGTGGCGAGCGACGACGAAGCCGAGCGCAAGGCTTGCGCCGACGAAGTCGCGCTGCTGACGCCGATCGCGAAAGCCTTTCTGACCGACAACGCCTGGCTCGCCACCTCGCATTGCATGCAGGTCTACGGCGGCCACGGCTACATCAAGGAATGGGGCATGGAGCAGTTCGTGCGCGACTCGCGCATCAACATGATCTACGAAGGCACCAACACCATCCAGTCGCTGGACCTGCTGGGCCGCAAGGTGCTGGGCGACAACGGCGCCAAGCTGCGCGCGTTCGGCAAACGGATTGCCGACTTCGTCGAAGAAGAAGGCACCGACGAGGCGATGCAGGAGTTCATCAACCCGTTGGCCGACCTGGGCGACAAGCTCACCAAGCTGACCACCGAACTCGGCATGAAGGCGATGGGCAATGCCGACGAAGTCGGCGCGGCCGCGGTGGACTACCTGCGCATCGTGGGCCACCTGTGTTTCGCCTACCTGTTCGCGCGCATGGCCAAGCTGGCGCTGCAGAAGCAAGACAGCAACGACACCTTCTATGCGGCAAAGTTGCACACCGCACGCTTTTACTTCGCCAAGTTGCTGCCGGAAACCGCGGGGCTGATCCGCAGTGCCCGCGCTGGCGTGGCGCCACTGATGGCGATGGACGAAGCCATGTTTTGAGCTGATGTTCCGACTGTTTTTCACAAGCGTGTCGAGTACGACACCACCACCCGAAGGAGACCGAAGATGAAGACCACCCTGACTGCCCTGCTGCTGACCGTTGCGACACCGCTGGTGTTCGCGCAAATGAACCCCGCTGGTTTGTGGAAGACCATCGACGACAAGACCGGCACCGAGCGTGCGCAGGTGCGGATCGTCGAGAACGGTGGTGTCTACAGCGGCAAGATCGAGAAGCTGCTGGCGGCCGATGCCAAGCAGGACGCCACCTGCGACAAGTGCAGCGATGACCGCAAGGACAAGCCCATGGTCGGCCTGCCGATCGTGCGCGGGGTCAAGAAGACCGGCGAAGACACCTTCGGCGACGGCACCATCCTCGACGCCGCTGAAGGCAAGGAATACAAGGTGCGCATGCAACCCGTCGAAGGCGGCAAGAAGATGGAAGTGCGGGGCTACATCGGCATGCCGCTGCTGGGCCGCACGCAGACCTGGACCCGCGTGGAGTGATGACACCCGGGCAGCCTGCAGGCCAGGCTGCCCACAGATGGAGGTTCGGCGAGATGAATCGATTCAATGTTCGCAAGGTGGCCGTGCTCGGCGCCGGCGTGATGGGCGCGCAGATCGCGGCCCACCTGGTCAATGTCAACGTGCCGGTGGTGCTGTTCGACCTGGCTTCAAAAGAAGGCGCCAAGAACGGCATCGTCACCAAGGCCGTGGATGGGCTGAAGAAGCTCAAGCCGGCGCCGCTGGGCGTGCCCGAGAGTGCAGCGCTGATCCAGCAAGCCAACTACGACGAGCACCTGGATCTGCTCGCCGGGTGCGACCTGATCATCGAAGCCATCGCCGAACGCATGGACTGGAAGCTGGCCCTGTACGAGAAGATTGCTGGCGCCATCGCACCGCATGCCATCGTCGCCAGCAACACCTCGGGCTTGTCGATCACGAAGCTGTCCGAAGCGTTGCCCGATGCGATCAAGCCCCGCTTCTGCGGCATCCATTTCTTCAACCCGCCGCGCTACATGGCGCTGGTGGAGTTGATCGCCACGCCCACCACCGACCCCGTGGTGCTCGATCAACTCGAAGCGTTCGTCACCAGCAGCCTCGGCAAGAGCGTGGTTCGGGCCAAGGACACGCCCAACTTCATTGCCAACCGGGTCGGCATCGCAGGCATGCTGGCGACGATCAAGGAAGCCGAGACGTACGGCTTGGGCTTTGACGTGGTCGACGACCTGACCGGCAAAAAGCTGGGTCGCGCGTCCAGCGGCACTTTCAGAACCGCCGATGTGGTGGGTCTGGACACGATGGCGCATGTCATCGAGACATTGCAGGACAACCTGGGCGAAGGCAAGCCGCAGACCACCGCCGAGCCCGACGCCTTCTGGCCGATCTATGAAACGCCGAAGGTGTTGTCGGGGCTGATCGAGCAGGGTGCGCTGGGCCAGAAGAGCGGCGCCGGGTTCTACAAGAAGGTCGGCAAGGACATCTTGCGGCTCGATCCGGCCACGGCCGATTATGTGTCCGGCGGTGCCAAGGCCGACCCCATCGTCGACCGCATGCTGAAGAAGCCCGCGGCCGATCGGCTGAAGCTGCTGCATGACAGCAGCAACCCGCAGGCGCAGTTCCTGTGGGCGATCCTGCGCGACGGCTTTCACTACGCTGCGGTGCACCTGGCCGACATCGCCGAGACCGCACGCGATGTGGACTTCGCGATGCGCTGGGGCTTTGGCATGAAGCAAGGCCCGTTCGAGCTTTGGCAAGCGGCCGGCTGGCAGCAGGTGGCGCAATGGGTGCAAGCCGACATCGATGCCGGCAAGGCGCTGAGCAAGGCGCCGCTGCCGAAGTGGGTCAGTGAAGGCCCGGTGCCCGACGCCGGTGGCGTGCATACCGCCAACGGATCGTGGAGTGCTGCCGATGGCAGGTTCATCCCGCTGCGCGAACTTCCGGTGTACGAGCGCCAAGCCTTCCGCGAGAACGTGCTGGGCGCCGAAGCGGTGGACCCGCTTCAGAGCGGCACCGAGCTGTTCAAGAACGAAGAGGTGCGGGTCTGGACGCTGGACGGCGAGGTGGTGATCGCCAGCATCACCGCCAAGCTGCACTTGATCAGCGCGACGGTCACCGAAGGCTTGACGAAAGCGGTCGAGCTGGCGGAGCAGTCGTACAAGGGGCTCGTGATCTGGTCGCCCGACGAGATGTTCTCGGCCGGTGCGAACCTGGAATCGATGATGCCGGTGTTCATGAAGCTGGGCGCCAAGGGCATCGCGCCCGAGGAGAAGAAGCTGCAGGATCTGATGCTGCGGCTTCGTTACGCCCAGGTGCCTGTCGTGGCGGCCATGCGCGGCATCGCACTCGGCGGCGGTTGTGAGATCGCCGTGCACTGCGCGCGGCGCGTGGCGGCGATGGAAACATACATCGGTCTGGTCGAGGTCGGTGTCGGTTTGATCCCCGGCGGCGGTGGTCTGGCGTACATCGCCCGCAAGGCGGCTGAAGCGGCGTCGGCCAATGGCGCCAACGGCGACATCCTGAAGTTCGCCAGCGAAGGCTTTACCGCGGCGGCGATGGCCAAGGTGGGCACCAGCGCGATCGAATCGAAGAAGCTCGGCTACCTGCTGGACAGCGACACCATCGTGCCGCACAAGGACGAACTGCTGTTCGTTGCGACCACGCAAGCCAAGGCGTTGTTCGACAGTGGCTACCGCCCGCCGGTTCGCGCACGGTTTCCGGTGGCGGGCCGCAGCGGCATCGCCACCATCAAGGCGCAGCTGGCCAACATGCGCGACGGCGGGTTCATCAGCGCGCACGACTTCCACATCGCCACCCTGATTGCCGAAGTGGTGTGCGGCGGCGATGTCGATGCCGGATCGATGGTGACCGAGGACTACCTGATGGCGATGGAACGCGAGCGTTTCTGCGGCTTGCTGGAGCATCCGAAGTCGCAGGAACGGATCATGGGCATGCTGCAGACCGGCAAGCCTGTCCGCAACTAAGGGGGAGCACGAGATGAGCACGAAACAAGTTCAAGACGCCTACATCGTCGCCGCCACCCGCAGCCCGATCGGCAAGAGCGGCCGCGGCTATTTCAAGCACACGCGGCCCGATGATCTGCTGATGGCGGTGGTCAAGAGCGCATTGGCCCAGGTGCCGAATCTGGACCCGAAAGCGATCGAGGACGCGATCATCGGTTGCAGCTTTCCCGAAGCCGAGCAGGGCATGAACATGGGCCGGGTGGCGATGGTGCTGGCGGGGTTGCCGCACAGCGTGGGCGGTGTGACGGTCAACCGCTTTTGCGCCAGTGGCGTGACGGCATTGCAGATGGCCGCCGACCGCATCCGCGTCGGCGAAGCCGATGTGATGATCGCCGGCGGCGCCGAGAGCATGAGCATGGTGCCGATGGGTGGCAACAAGCCCTCGTTCAACCCAGAGATCTTCGCCCACGACGAGAACGTCGGCATCGCTTACGGCATGGGGTTGACGGCAGAGAAGGTGGCTTCGCAATGGAAGGTCTCGCGTGAAGCGCAGGATGCTTTCGCGCTGCAGTCGCACCAGCGTGCATTGAAAGCGATGGAAGCCGGTGAGTTCACGGACGAGATGACGCCGATCGAGGTCATCGACCGCTTCCCCGATCTGGAGAGCGGCGGCGTGCAGACGAAAACCCGCACCGTCAAGCTCGACGAAGGCGCGCGGCCCGACACCTCGTTGGAGGGCTTGGCAAAGCTGCGGCCGGTGTTTGCGGCAAAGGGCAGCGTCACGGCCGGCAACAGCAGCCAGACCAGCGACGGCGCGGGTGCGCTGATCCTCTGCAGCGAACGCGCGGTCAAGCAATTCGACCTGAAGCCGTTGGCGCGCTTTGTCAGCTATGCGAGCCGCGGCGTGGCACCCGAGGTGATGGGCATCGGCCCGATCGAGGCCATTCCGGCGGCGTTGAAGTACGCCGGGTTGACACAGGACCAGCTGGACTGGATCGAGTTGAACGAAGCTTTCGCTGCGCAGTCGCTGGCGGTGGTCAACACGCTCGGGCTGGACCCCGCCAAGGTCAACCCGATGGGCGGTGCCATTGCGCTCGGCCATCCGCTGGGTGCCACCGGCGCCATCCGCGCTGCCACCGTGGTCCATGCGCTGCAGCGCCACAAGTTGAAGTACGGCATGGTCACGATGTGCATCGGCATGGGGCAAGGCGCCGCCGGCATCTTGGAAAGGGTTTGAGATGAGCCCCCGCACAGCCGATCCGAAGGGGTCTCGCCTCGCCCTGCAACGCACGAAGGATTCCAAATGAGCATCAAGACCGACATCCGCAACGGCGTCTGCACGATCGAGATCGCGCGGCCCGAGAAGAAGAACGCGCTCACCGTGGCGATGTACCAGGCGATGACCGCCGCGCTCGACGCTGCCAAGGAAGACAAGTCGGTGCGAGCGGTGCTGATCACCGGGCAGCCGGGAGTCTTCACCTCGGGCAACGACATCGAGGACTTCATGAAGCGCGCGCCCGGCCAGGGCAGCGATGCATTGGACTCGCCGGTCTTCCGCTTCATGAAGGCACTCATGGGTTTCGACAAGCCGGTGGTGGCCGCAGTAACGGGGGCCGCGGTCGGCATCGGCACCACGATGCTGCTGCATTGCGACCTGGTCTATGTGTCCGACGAAGCGCGCCTGGCAATGCCTTTTGTAGGCCTGGGCCTGGTGCCCGAGTTCGGGTCGAGCCTGTTGGTGCCGCAGTTGATGGGCCACCGCCGCGCGGCCGAGAAGCTGTTGCTGGGCGATCCGTTCACGCCCGAACAAGCCGTCGAATGCGGCATTGCCAACGCGGTGTTGCCGGCGGCCGAGGTGGTCAACCATGCCCGCCGCATTGCCGAGCGCTTCAACGCACTGCCGCCGGGTGCCGTGCGCGAATCGAAGCAGTTGCTGCGGGCGCCGCAGATGGCCGCCACGGTCGAGACCATCCGCACCGAAGGCGCGATCTTTGCGCGCCGCCTGCGCAGCCCGGAAGCGACGGAAGCCTTCCAGGCCTTTCTGCAAAAGCGCAAGCCGGACTTCTCCAGCTTCGACGCCTGACGGGCCGGTTGCAGATGCCATGTCCCTGACTGCCAAGCTGATGCTGTCGCCGCTGTTGGTGGTGCAGGCGCTGGCCACGCGCGCCCGCCTGCCACGCTTGCCCGAGCCCGATGGCGACCGTTATGGCGTGGTAGGCGATCGCCGCGGTGCACCATTCAAGTTGTTGATCGTCGGCGACTCCTCGGCAGCCGGTGTCGGTGTGCCGGCGCAAGCCGACGCGCTGGCTGCACAGTTGGCCACCCAGCTGGCGCTGGAGCAGCGGTTGCAGGTGCACTGGCACCTGCTGGCCCGGTCGGGCATCACCACCGCGCAGGCCTTGCCGTTGCTGGATGCGCACGACACCCCTCCGGCCGACCTGGCGGTGGTGGTGACGGGGGTTAACGATGTGGTCGACCAGATCCCGTCCGGCCAGGCGGTGGCCGCGCGCGATGCGCTGGCGAACGGCTTGAGAAACCGCTGGGGCGTTTTGCATGTGGTGTTTGCGCCGCTGCCCTCGGTGGGTCACTTCCACGGTCTGCCGCAGCCGCTGCGCTGGATTGCCGGCACCGATGCCAGCCGCCACAACGCCGCGTTGCAGCGCTGGGCCGCACAGCGTTCCGATGTGTCGGTGGTGCCGATGGCCGTGCCGCTGAACCGCGGTGTGATGGCGTCCGATGGCTTCCACCCGGCGGCCTCTGTCTACCGCTACTGCGCCCATGCGATTGCGATTCATATCGCGTCGCTGCCGCTGTTCTTTCCACTGACCGAGGCCGCCGCATGACCCGAACACTGAAAGACCGCACCCTTGTGATCACCGGCGCCAGCCGCGGCATCGGTTTGGCGATTGCCCTTCGCGCGGCGCGGGACGGCGCCAACATCGTGTTGCTCGCCAAGACCGTCGAGCCCAATCCCAAGCTGCCGGGCACGCTTGCAAGCGCAGCGGCCGAGATCGAAGCCGCCGGCGGCAAAGCGCTGCCGGTGCAAACCGACATCCGCGACGACGACGCCATCGCTGCAGCCGTGAAGGCTGCGGTGGAGCGTTTCGGCGGCATCGACATCCTGGTCAACAACGCCAGCGCCATCAGCCTGACCCCGACGCCGGCGACGCCGATGAAGCGTTTCGATCTGATGTTCGGCGTCAACGTGCGCGGCACCTTTGCGTGCACCCAGGCCTGCTTGCCCGAGCTCATCAAGAGCGCCCAGGCCGGCCGCAACCCGCATGTGCTGAACATGAGCCCGCCGCTGTCGATGAAAGAGCACTGGTTCAAGAGCCATGTGGCCTACACGATGGCCAAGTACGGCATGAGCGAATGCACGCTCGGCCATGCCGGCGAATTCCGCCCGCACGGCATCGGTGTCAACAGCCTGTGGCCGCGAACCGCCATCGCCACTGCGGCGATGCAGATGATTCCCGGGGTGGATCTGAACCTGTGCCGCAAGCCCGAGATCCTGGCCGATGCCGCTTATCTGATCCTGACCAGCGATGCCGCGACGAACACCGGCAACTTCCATGTCGACGACGAATTGCTGGCCGCGCATGGCATCACCGACCTGGACCGCTATGCGATGGTGCCCGGCACCACGCGTTTCATCCCCGACTTCTTCCTGGACTGAAGGGCTGCGGGGACTACCCGACAATCG
>JBBSPW010000036.1:0-23497 GCA_038258365.1 Burkholderiales bacterium
CATCGTCCAGCTGCCGCTGCCGCCTCAGATCGGCGGGCGGACTCGCGCCTGCGCTCCGCGCTTGCCGCACGCTGGCGCGACCGCGCAGCGGCATCGGCCGGATCGCTCGCCGGCCGACGCGCAGCGGTCGTGCGCGGGCGCGTCGAGCGGGTGGACGGCGGTGACGGCTGCAACGAAGGCGGGGACGCATCGCTGCCCGACGCACGCACCGCGGATGGCGCCAAGGCGCTGGCGGTCGATGGCGCAGCGGCGGGAGTTGGCGCGGAGCTGGCCGTGACATCACGCCCCACCATCGGCAGGGCTGTCGCGGCCGTCGCCACCGTTGCGACGGTTGCGGCCGGCGGATCGGCAAACAACACGAAGCGCCGGGTCTGGCGCGCGTTGCAGCCCGCATTCAGCACCACGCCCACCACCGGCTCGTCCACCGGCCGGGTGGTCCGAACACGGATGCGTGCCAGCTCGGTGCCCTGCATTTCGACCGTGGTGCGCACATCAGAAGACGGCACGCGGCGGTCGCCGAGGGTGACTTCGGTGTCGATGCAATCGGCGGTCAACGGGTCCCCCGCATCGACGCGAAACGCCACGCTGAAGGCCAACGGCTGGCCGAGCGTGGCCGGTGATGCCGATGCGCCGAAGCCGGCCGCCGACGCGTGCGCCGCCGCTGCGCTGAGGGCACCGGCGACGACCAACGACAGCCAGGGCCGCGCATTCAGCATTCGTGACACAACCATCGTGGATATCGAAAAGACTCTAGCACGCAGCCCCAGCAGAACAGCCTCGGGCAAGTCCCGCCATCCGTGGTCCATTGCACGCCGCCATGCGGGTCTGCGAGGTGCAGCGCGGGCGGGCTGAGCCGCCTCGGTCATACCTGTCGTGGAGCGCCGGGCGCAGGCAACGGATGCGCTTCCTACAATCTTCGTTTTTGCAGAACACTGCAGCTGCGGCAGCGGCTTCCGGCCACGCGGCCCCGGCGCCACGGAGAAGCAAGCGATGCCCAACGACGATTTCACGGGGACGAAGGAGGTCGCAGCCAGCCATGCCTTCGACGAGGCGCGGCTGCTGGCGCACCTGTCACGGCAGCTGCCCGGATTTGCCGGTCCGTTGTCGGTGCAGCAATTCAAAGGTGGGCAGTCGAACCCCACCTACCTGCTGCGCATTCCGGGCGCCAGCTATGTCATGCGCACCAAGCCGGGGCCGGCAGCCAAGCTGCTGCCGTCGGCCCACGCGGTGGAACGCGAGTTCCGCGTCATGCAAGCCCTGCATGGCAGCGGTGTTCCAGTGCCGCGCATGCACCTGCTGTGCGAAGACGAAAGCGTGATCGGGCGCGCCTTCTATGTGATGGACCACATGGACGGCCGCGTGCTGTGGAACCCGGCTTTGCCCGGCATGACAACCGCCGATCGCAGCGCCCTCTACGACGAGATGAACCGCGTGCTGGCCGCCTTGCACAACGTGGATGTGGCTGCGGCCGGGCTGACCGACCACGGCCGCCCGGGCAACTACTTCGAGCGCCAGATCGTGCGCTGGAGCAAGCAGTACATCGCTTCGCAGACCCAATCACTGCCGGCGATGGACCAGCTCATCGCCTGGTTGCCGAAGCATCTGCCAGAGGCCGCGAAAGACCCGTCGCAGGTGTCGGTGGTGCATGGCGACTACCGGCTCGACAACCTGATGTTCGACGCCACCGAAACGCGCGTGATCGCGGTGCTGGACTGGGAGCTGTCTACGATCGGCCACCCGCTGGCGGACTTCAGTTACCACTGCATGGCCTGGCACATCCCGCCGGGTGTGTTCCGCGGCATCGGCGGGGTCGAGCTGGAGCCGTTGGGCATTCCCGACGAAGCCCGCTACATCCAGCGCTATTGCGAGCGCACCGGCCGCAGCGATGGCGCGACCCTGCACCGCGACTGGAACTACTACCTGGCCTACAACCTGTTCAGGCTGGCATCGATCACCCAAGGCATTGCCAAACGAGTGGTCGACGGCACGGCAGCCAGCGCGCAGGCGCGCGAAAGCGGCGACAAGACACCGGCGCTGGCGCAGATGGCCTGGAAACATGCTTGCCTGCACGACCCGTCCCTGCGCTGACGCAACGGCAGCCTTCCCTACTCGACAACCAGTCGACAACCGACCCCCCAAGGAGCACAGATGGACTTCGGATATTCCCCCCGCACGCAGGACCTGCAACAGCGTCTGACATCGTTCATGGCCGCGCATGTCTACCCGGCCGAAGCCGAGTACCACGAAGAAATCGAAGTCAACACCCAGGCCGGCAAACGCTGGACCCCGCTGCAGACGATCGAGCGTCTGAAGCCCAAAGCACGCGATGCCGGTTTGTGGAACCTGTTCCTGCCGCCGCGCGCCGAAGTCGGTGGCGCAGAGCCAGACAAGCAACGGGGCATCGACGCCAGCGACCTCGGAGCCGGCTTGTCGAACCAGGAATACGCGCCGCTGGCCGAGATCATGGGTGCGGTGCCCTGGTCGCCCGAGGTCTTCAACTGCTCGGCACCCGACACCGGCAACATGGAAGTGCTGGTGCGCTATGGCACCGAAGCGCATCGCGAGCGCTGGTTGAAGCCGCTGCTGGCGGGCGAGATCCGCAGTGCATTCGCGATGACCGAGCCTGCGGTGGCTTCATCGGACGCGACCAACATCGAGTCCCGCATCGAACGCGATGGCGACGACTATGTGATCAACGGCCGCAAGTGGTGGATCAGCGGTGCCGGCGACCCGCGCTGCAAGGTCTACATCTTCATGGGCAAGACCGATCCCGAAGCCGCGCGCCATTCGCAGCAGTCGATGATCGTGGTGCCGGCCGACACTGCCGGCATCAGCATCCTGCGCCCGCTGACGGTGATCGGCTACGACGACGCTCCGCATGGCCACATGGAAATCGATTTCAAGAATGTGCGCGTGCCGGCTGCCGACATCCTGCTGGGCGAGGGCCGCGGCTTCGAGATCGCGCAGGGCCGGCTGGGCCCCGGCCGCATCCACCACTGCATGCGCTTGATCGGCGTGGCCGAGCGCTCATTGAAGCTGCTGTGCGAGCGGGCCAGCAACCGGGTGGCATTCGGCAAGACCGTGGCCGAACAAGGCGTGACCCGCGAACGCATCGCCGAGGCGCGCTGCATGATCGAACAGGCGCGTTTGCTGACCTTGAAGGCCGCGTGGATCATGGACACCGCCGGCAACAAGAGCGCCAAGGCCGAGATCGCAATGATCAAGGTGGTGGCGCCGAACATGGCCTGCCAAGTGATCGACTGGGCGATGCAAGTGCACGGCGGCGGCGGCATGAGCCAGGACTTTCCGCTGGCGAGTTTCTATGCCCATGCCCGCACGCTGCGGTTTGCGGACGGACCGGATGAGGTCCACCGCAACGCGATCGCCAAGATGGAGCTGGGCAAGGTGCGGGCGGTGCGCTGAGGCCGCCGCTTGCGTCGATGCCGAACCCCTCGCTGAACCGCTGCTGGATCGCCGCTAGACCGTGGCGCGCTGCGCCTGCAGCGCAGCGCATTCGAACAACAGCAGCGCGCGCTTCACGGTCGGCAGGTCGATCTCCGCAGCGTCGGTCCGCAGGGCCAGTCGGCCCCGCCCGACCATCAGCACGAAGGGCTTCTGCGGGTCGTCGTGGCGCGCGTCCAGCGCCTCCTTCAGCGGTCCGTCCAGCCAGCGCAGCAGCCACGGATGGACACTGGACAAGGCGATGTAACGGTCGCGCGGCAGCGGCATTGCTTCGCCCGTCAGCTTCGGAAACAGCACCAGCCAGCGCACCTCGGGCGGGGTCTCGGTGTCGATGCGGGTCTGCACGCCTTCGGTGAACTGGTCGAACACCGAGGCTTCCAGCGATTGCTGCAGCGCACGGCTCATCACCAGCGCCTGCAGGTCGGTGCCCACCTGCAGCTCGCAGCGCAACCGCAGTTCGGCACCGCTGATGTAGCTGCGCTGCGAAGGCCCCCATTCCAGGCGCCAGGGCAGACCAGAGGGTTCGCCGTCGATCACGAAGCCCTCGCCTGGCACCCGCCTGAAAGCGTGGCGATGCTCGCGCGCCCACAGGCGGATCGCGGGCCAGCCATCGGCAGCCGGCTCAGCCGCGGAACTGCCGAGCCAGCGTTTCAGGCTGCCGAGCATGGCGGTGCGGATGGGCGTGAGGATGAAAGCAGGCATGCACCGACACGCACCGGGGCGCGTGGTCTGCAGAGGCAGCGGTTGCAACGGGATCGGCAGGGGCGCATGGCCGCCGAAGTGTAGGTGCGGCAACCCTGCGCGCCCTCCGACGTCCTGAACCCGGCCCGCGGCCCGCTCAGTCCAGCATCGAGACCGCAGTGGGCGCGTCACGCTTGCGGTCGGTGGCCAGCTCTTCGAACTCGACCACGTTGTCGATCTCGGTGCCCATCGCGATGTTGGTCACGCGCTCCAGGATGATCTCGATCATCACCGGCACCTGAAATTCGGCCATCCAGGCTTCGGCTTGCCGGATGGCGGGCGCGATCTCTTCCTGCCGGTGCACGCGGATCGCCTTGCAACCCAGACCTTCCACCACCGCCACGTGGTCGACGCCATAGCCGTGCGTCGGCGCGTCGGGTGCGACGTTGATGTTCTCGAAGCCCAGCTGCACGCAGTAGTCCATCTCGAAGCCGCGCTGGCTTTGGCGGATCAAGCCGAGATAGCTGTTGTTGACCACGATGTGGATGTAGGGCAGCTTGAACTGCGCACCCACCGCCATTTCTTCCAGCATGAACTGGAAGTCGTAGTCGCCCGACAGCGCCACGATCTTGCGCTGCGGGTCGGCCACCCGCACACCCAAAGCCGCCGGCACCGTCCAGCCCAGCGGGCCGGCCTGGCCGCAATTGATCCAGCGGCGCGGGCCGTAGATGTGCAGAAACTGCGCCCCGGCGATCTGGCTCAGCCCGATCGTCGAGACATAGGTCACGTCCTTGCCGAAGGCATTGTTCATGCACTGGTAGACGCGCTGCGGCTTCATCGGCACGTTGTCGTAGTTGGTCTTGCGCAGGTACTCGACCGAGTTCTTGCGGGCTTGGCAGTCCTTGACCCAGCCCGAGAAGTCCCGCAACTGGCCCGCCTGCTTCATCTCGGTGGCGACCTGCACGAACCGTTGCAGCGCCAGCTTGGCGTCGGAGACGAGGCCCAGATCGGGTGTGAACACACGCCCGATCTGGGTGGGCTCGATGTCCACATGGACGAAGGTGCGGCCCTTGCAATAGACCTCGGGGCTGCCGGTGTGGCGGTTGGCCCAGCGGTTGCCGATGCCCAGCACGAAGTCGCTGGCCAGCAAGGTCGCGTTGCCATAGCGATGGCTGGTCTGCAAGCCGCACATGCCCGCCATCAGGCGGTGGTCGTCGGGAATCGAGCCCCAGCCCATCAAGGTCGGGATCACCGGCACGCCGATCAGCTCGGCAAACTCCTGCAGCAAGTCGGTGCCGTCGGCATTGATGATGCCGCCGCCGGCCACGATCAGCGGCCGTTCGGCGGCGGTGAGCATCTGCAGCGCGCGCTCGACCTGTTTCCTGGAAGCACTGGGCTTGTAGACCGCCATCGGCTCGTAGGTGTCGATGTCGAATTCGATCTCGGCCATCTGCACATCGAAGGGCAAGTCGATTAGCACCGGACCGGGCCGGCCCGAACGCATCAGGTGAAAGGCTTGCTGAAAGGCACGCGGCACCTGCGCCGGCTCCATCACGGTCGTCGACCACTTGGTCACCGGCTTGGCGATCGAAGCGATGGCGACCGCCTGAAAATCTTCCTTGTGCATGCGCGCACGCGGCGCCTGGCCGGTGATGCACAGGATCGGGATCGAGTCGGCTTGCGCTGAGTAGAGACCCGTGATCATGTCGGTGCCAGCGGGACCCGAGGTGCCGATGCAGACGCCGATATTGCCGGCTCTGGCCCGGGTATAGCCCTCGGCCATGTGCGACGCGCCTTCGACATGGCGCGCCAGCACATGGGCGATGGTCTGGCGTTCACGCAGCTGGGCGTACAGCGGGTTGATGGCGGCACCCGGCACGCCGAAAGCCTGCGTCACGCCCTCTTTTTCCATCACCAGCACGGCAGCCATTGCGGCCTTCATCTTCGCCATTTCGGTCTCCTTTTGAGGTGTGCTGCATGGTGGGTGAAACGCTGCGTCCAGTGAAGCCCAAGCCGGCTATAGCAACTATTCCGTGGTGGCATACCGGGCGGTTGACCCGGCGTCTGACGGCTACAGTGCACGATGGACCGCGTCACCGGATTGCAGCTTTACGTGCGGGTGGTCGAGACCGGCAGCTTCAGCCGCGCCGCAGCCGAATTCGGCATCACCCAGCCGACCGCCACCAAGGCGATCGCGGCGATGGAAAAGCGCCTGGGTGCGCGGCTGCTGCACCGCTCCACCCGCGGTGTCACCCCGACCGAGATCGGCGCGCAGTACCACGAGCGTTGCAAGCTGATCGCGGGCCAGATCGAAGACGCCGACAACCTGGCGACCCTGCGGCAGAGCCGCATCGGCGGCACGCTGCGCATCAGCACCTCGCTGGCCTTCGGGCGGCGCGTGCTGGTGCCGCTGGTGCTGCGCTACATGGCGCGCAATCCGCAGGTGGGCATCGATCTGAGCTTCGACGACCGCTATGTGAGCCTGGTCGAACAAGGGGTGGACCTGGCGCTGCGAATGGGCCGGCTGGCCGATTCGTCGCTGGGCGCGCGCCACCTGGGCATCAACCCCTGGTTGATGGTCGCGGCGCCGGCCTACCTGAAAGCCCATGGCACCCCGCGCAAGGCAGACGACCTGGCACGCCATGCCTGCCTGATCTACAGCAGCGTGCAGGGCGACGACCGCTGGAGCCTGTCTGGCCGCAGCTGCGCGGCGGTGTCGGTGCAGGTCAAGGGGCCGCTGCGGTCGAACAACCTGTCGGCGGTGCTTGCGGCTGCGTGCCAGGGCCTGGGTCTGGCGATCCTGCCCTGGTATGTGGCGCGGGTGGCGCTGGCCGAAGGCACGGTGGTGCCGGTGATGGCCGACCACAGCCTGCCCACCCAAGAGGTGCACGCGGTGTTCCCATCGCCGAAGCTGGTGCCGTCGAAGGTCAGCCACTTCATCGGCTGGCTGGAGCAATCGCTGGAAGGCGAATGGTGGTTGCGGGCGCCGTGACCGGCTCGAAGCCGCGCCTCAACTGTCAGTGCACTTCGGCGGCCTCGGCGGAGCAATCAGTTCAGCAGCGCGCCGGCTTCGAACCAGCGCTTGATGACGCCTCGCTCCGCGTCGGTGATCTGGGTGGCGTTGTTCATCGGCATCACCTTCAACACCACCGATTGCTGGTAGATCGCCTGCGCATGTTGCGCAATCAGCTCGGGCGTGTGCAGCGCCACGTTCTTGTTCTGCAACTGCGCGTTGTGGCACAACACGCAGCGCTGGTCCACCACCGCCTTGAGCTCGGCGAACGACACCGGCTGGGTGGCCGCGCGGCTGGCTGCCAGCTTGGCGGCGGCCGACGGCGGCGCCGGCGCCAGCCAGATCGCCAGCCCCACCAGCGCGGTCACCCCCACCGCGGCATGTTCCCAGGGCACGCGGCGCTTCTGCACCAATGCCTTGTGGCGGGCGACGAAGCTGTGGCGGATCAACGCCCCGGCCAGCATCAACAGTACCAGAACCAACCAGTTGTGCGGCCCCTGGTACAGCCAGCCATAGTGGTTGGACAACATCGCGATCAACACCGGCAGGGTGAAATAGGTGTTGTGAACGCTGCGCTGCTTGGCGCGCCAGCCGTAAACGGGGTCGACAGGCTGCCCGGCCTTCAGTTGCGCCACCACCTTGCGCTGGCCCGGAATGATCCAGACGAAGACATTCGCGCTCATCGCGGTGGCGAGCATGGCGCCGGTCAGCAGAAACGCCGCGCGCCCGGCAAAGAACTGGCAGGCCAGCCAGGTTGCGAAGGCGATGAAGACGAACAGCAGCAGCCCGACGATCAGATCGCCGTTCTTCCTGCGGCCGAAGACCCGGCAGATGGCGTCGTAGACAAACCAGGTCAGGAACAGGTAGCCCAAGGCCGCACCGATCGCCAGACCCGGCGACCAGTCGTGGATGCTCTTGTCGACCAGGAAGGTGCCGGCGTTGAAGAGGTACAGCACCGTGAAGAGGCCGAAGCCCGTGAGCCAGGTGGAGTAGCTTTCCCAGTAGAACCAGTGCAGGTGCTCGGGCATCTGCTTCGGTGCCACCAGATACTTCTGCGGGTGGTAGAAACCGCCGCCGTGTACGGCCCAGATTTCACCGTCTACGCCTTTCTCGACCAGCGCAGGATCGGTCGGTTTGGTGAGGCTGAAATCCAGAAAGACGAAATAGAACGACGAGCCGATCCAGGCAATGGCGGTGACGACATGGGCCCACCGCAACAGCAGGTTGGCCCAGTCCAGCAGGTAGGCATCCATTGGCAACGATTCCGATCAACTGCCGCGGTAGGTGCTGTACGCCCACGGGCTGACAAGCAGCGGAACGTGGTAGTCGGCACTGCCAGGGGCATCCCTGTCCGCAATGCCGAAGTCCAGCGGTACGGTGTCGAGGAATGCGGGGTCTGGCAGATCGACGCCGCGCGCGCGAAAGTAGTCGGCCACCGCGAACAGCAACCGGTAGCGGCCGGGCGACATCGATGCCGCATCCAGCAGAGGGCCGCTGTCGCTTCGCCCATCGGCGTTGAGCCGCAAGTCGCAGAGGGTCTCCGCGCGGTCGCCCTGCAGGCGTTGCAGGCGCACCCGCATGCCGGCAGCCGGGCAGCCGTTCATCGTGTCGAGCACATGGGTGCTGAGCTTTCCCATCGAGTTTCCTTGCTTCGTTTCGGTGCTGCTTGGGGTGCATACACTGCGGATGACCCGACTGCGCAGGTACGGCGCCCTGGTCGGCACTGGCGCCATCGGACGCATTGTCCGGTCGACAGGCTGGGCCCGTCATCGCGCCTTGCAAGACCCATTCCGATCCCATGCCCGACCGCGTGACCTGATGAATGCCGCGACAACCCCCCCGCCGCCCCCGATTTCGCCTCATTTGCGCTACCCGCGCGACCTTCGGGGCCACGGCCGCCACCCACCCGACCCGCACTGGCCCGGACAGGCGCGCGTGGCGGTTCAGTTCGTGCTGAACTTCGAAGAAGGTGGCGAGAACGCGGTGCTGCACGGCGATGCCGGCAGCGAGCAATTCCTGTCCGAGATGGCGAATCCGCCGGCCTATGCCGCGCGCCACCTCAGCATGGAAAGCATCTACGAATACGGCTCGCGTGCGGGCGTGTGGCGCATCCTGCGCGAGTTCGAGCGCCGCGGCCTGCCGCTGACGGTCTTCGGTGTCGGCATGGCCTTGGAGCGCTGCCCCGACGTGGCGGCGGCTTTCGTCGAACTCGGCCATGAAGTGGCCTGCCACGGCTGGCGCTGGATCAACTACCAGCAGGTCGACGAAGCCACCGAGCGCGAGCACCTGCAACTGGCCATGCAAGCGGTGCAGCAGGCCACCGGCCAGCCGGCGCTGGGCTGGTACACCGGCCGCGACAGCCCCAACACCCGCCGCCTGGTGGCCGACCACGGTGGCATCGAATACGACAGCGATCACTATGGCGACGACCTGCCATTCTGGTTGCAGGTGCGCAAAACAGATGGCCAACTGGCGCCGCATCTGGTGGTGCCCTACACGCTGGATGCCAACGACATGCGCTTCGCCCTGCCGCAGGGCTACAGCCATGGCGACCCGTTCTTTCAGTACCTGCGAGACGCTTTCGACGTGCTGCATGCCGAAGGTGACGAACACCCCGCAATGATGAGCATCGGCATGCATTGCCGCATCCTCGGCCGGCCCGGACGACTGCGCGCGCTGCAGCGCTTTCTGGACCATGTGCAGCAACACGACCGGGTCTGGGTGGCGCGGCGCATCGAGATCGCGCGGCACTGGAAGCAGACCCACCCCTTCGATGCCGCGACCGCCTTCCTGTGGGAATGATGCGCCTCGCCTGACCCTGGCCACACACCGATGAAACTGACGCTGGACACCCTCAACACCGCCGACTGCGAGGCCTTCACGGCTGCGCTCGCGGGCAGCTACGAACACTCGCCCTGGATCGCTGCAGCCGCGTGGGCGCACCGGCCCTTCTCGACCCTGGCCGCGCTCAAGCACGCACTCGTGCAGGTGGTGCGCGATGCCGATGACGCACCGCAACTGGCCCTCATTCGTGCCCACCCGGAGCTGGCCGGCAAGGCGATGGTTGCGCAATCGCTGACGGCAGAGTCGACCCACGAACAAGGCCAGGCCGGGCTCACCCACTGCACGCCGGACGAGCTTCAGACGATCCAGTCGCTCAACGCCACCTATCGAGCCCGCTTCGGATTCCCCTTCATCCTGGCAGTGCGCGGGCCGCGCGGCTCGGGGCTTTCGAAGGCAGAGATCATCGCCACCTTCGAGCGCCGCCTGGCCCACCACCCGGACTTCGAGCGCGCCGAATGCCTGCGCCAGATCCACCGCATCGCAGAGATTCGGCTGGCGGACGGCTTCGGCGAACAACCCGAACTCGGCAACCGAGTCTGGGACTGGGCCGAACAGCTGTCGGTTCACAGCGACCCCGGCTATGCCGAACGCGGCGAGCTGACCGTCACCTACCTGACCGATGCGCACCGCGCCTGCGCCGCGCAGTTGGTGCAGTGGATGCGCGACGACTGCGGTTTCGACGAGGTCGCAATCGATGCGGTCGGCAATGTGGTGGGGGTCTACCACGGCGCCGACGGCGGCACTGAGCACAGCGATGGGCGCACCGCGCCACGCCTGCTCACCGGCAGCCACTTCGACACCGTCCGCAATGGCGGCAAGTACGACGGGCGCCTGGGCATCCTGGTGCCGATGGCCTGCGTGCAGAAGCTTCACCAACAGAAACGCCGCCTGCCTTTCGGCATCGAGGTGGTGGCCTTTGCCGAAGAAGAAGGCCAGCGCTACAAGGCGGTGTTCCTGGGCTCGGGTGCGCTGACCGGCCAGTTCGACCCGCGCTGGCTGGACCAGACCGATGCCGACGGCATATCGATGCGCCAGGCCATGGACCATGCCGGGCTGCGCCCCGACGAGATCCCGAAGCTGCGGCGCGATGCGTCGAAGTACCTGGGCTTCGTCGAGGTTCACATCGAGCAGGGACCGGTGCTCAACCGGCTCGATCTGCCGCTGGGTGTCGTCACCTCGATCAACGGCAGCCTGCGCTACCTGGGCCAGATCGTCGGCATGGCCAGCCACGCCGGCACCACCCCGATGGACCAGCGCCGCGATGCGGCTGCGGCTGCGGCCGAGCTGCTGCTGTTCGTCGAGCAGCGCGCCGGCTCGGTTCCCGAAGTGGTGGGCACGGTGGGCATGCTGCAGGTGCCGAGCGGATCGATGAATGTGGTGCCGGGGCGGTGCAGCTTCAGCATCGACATCCGCGCCACCACCAACGCCGCCCGCGATGCCTGCGCCGACGATGTGCGGGCCGAGATGGCGCGCATGTGCGAGCGCCGGGGCGTGGCCTTCACGCTCGAAGAAACGATGCGCGCAGCCGCTGCGCCCAGTGCGGAAGCCTGGCAACAGCGTTGGGAACAAGCGGTGCGAGCGCTCGGCCTGCCAGTGTTCACGATGCCCAGCGGCGCCGGCCACGATGCGATGAAGCTGCACGAGGTGATGCCACAGGCGATGCTGTTCATGCGCGGGCTGAATGCCGGCATCAGCCACAACCCGCTGGAGTCGATCACCAACCACGACACCGAGCTGTGCGTGCGAGCCTTCCAGAACCTGCTCGAACAACTTGCCACGGAGCCGTCATGACTGCCGCCGCCACCGACGATTCGAGCCACCCCGGCCATGCTGCAGTCGATGACTGGATCGACGCCCACTTCGACGAACAGGTGCGCTTTCTGCAGGAGTTGGTGCGGGTGCCCACCGACACGCCACCCGGCAACAACGCACCCCATGCCGAACGCACAGCCGCGTTGCTGGAGAACTTCGGTTTCGAGGTCGAGCTGCATGCGGTACCGGCCGCAGACGTGCAAGCCGCCGGCCTGCAGTCCATCACCAACCTGGTGGTTCGGCGTGAGTACCGCGAAAGCGGCAACGGCAACAAGAGCGGCAAGGGACTCACGGTTGGCCTCAACGCCCATGGCGATGTGGTGCCTCCGGGTGAAGGCTGGAGCCACGATCCCTACGGTGCCGAGGTTCGAGACGGCAAGCTCTACGGCCGCGCCGCAGCAGTCAGCAAAAGCGATTTCGCCACCTTCACCTTTGCCGTGCGGGCGCTGGAATCTCTGGGCGCCGAGCTCAACGGGGGCACCGAGCTGTACTTCACCTACGACGAGGAATTCGGCGGTGAACTCGGCCCGGGCTGGCTGCTTGAGAAGGGTCTTGTGAAGGCCGATCTGTTGATTGCCGCCGGCTTCAGCTACGAGGTGGTCACGGGTCACAACGGCTGCCTGCAGATGGAAGTGACCGTGCACGGCAAGATGGGCCATGCGGCTGTGCCCGAGACCGCGGTCGATGCGCTGCAGGCAGCCAACCGCATCCTGACTGCGCTGTACGAGCAGAACGGGGTCTATCGCCAGTCGATGACCAGCCAGGTCAAGGGCATCACGCACCCCTATGTCAACGTGGGTCTGATTCAGGGCGGCACCCACACCAACGTGGTGCCCGGCAAGGTGGTGCTGAAAGTCGACCGCCGGATGATTCCGGAAGAAGACCCGGCCGAGGTCGAAGTTGCGCTGCACCGGGTGATGCAGGACGCTGTCAACGGCATCAGCGGCATCACCATCGACATCAAGCGCCTGTTGCTGGCGCGCGCGCTGACGCCGCTGCAGGGCAACCAGCCGCTGGTCGAGTCGCTGTGCAGGCATGCCAGCGCACTGTTCGGCGAGACCATCGAAGCCACCGGCACCCCGCTCTACACCGACGCCAGGCTGTTCTGCGAACACGGCATTCCGGCGGTGCTGTATGGCTGCGGTCCGCGCACGGTGCTGGAAAGCAACGCCAAGCGCGCCGATGAGCACATCGAGCTCGAAGACCTGCGCCGGGCCACGAAGGTGGTGGCGCGCACGCTGCTCGATCTGCTGGGTCCATAGCCGCCAGGCGCGGCGCGGACGGCTTGTCATTTGCCCTCGGCTGAAATGCACCCGGTCGATCTCGCCTGAATCTGCTGGACGCGCATTGCACGAGGCCTGGCCTGCCCGGAGGGACTCGAACCCCCGACCTGCTGCTTAGAAGGCAGCTGCTCTATCCGGTTGAGCTACGGGCAGTTTGTGCTGCGGCTTGAATTGTAGAAGTCGGCTCGCGGCATGATCGGGCTACCCGCAGCCACCGGCCCCGAACCATGCGCCTACGAACCGAGAACGCTGCCGACTCGAAGCCCGCTGGCTTCAGCCGCAGGTCCTTCGATCTGTTGGGCGACCTCATCGCCAACAACCACAAGACCTGGTTCGATGCCCACCGCGACGAAGTCCGCCGACATCTGCGGGACCCCTTCCAGGTGCTGTTGGAAGCTGCCACCGACCGACTCGCCGGCTCGACGATGCCGCTGGCGGGCGGCAAGCAAACGATGTTTCGCATGAACCGCGATGTGCGCTTCTCGAACGACAAGTCGCCCTACAAGACCGCCGTCAGCGGCATGCTGACCGACTCGGGAAAGAAGAACCTGAGCAGCGGCCTGACCTATCTGCAACTGGACAGCTCGGGCGGGTTCGTCGCTGCCGGCTACTACCGGCTCTCACCGAAGGCGCTGGTGCCGATCCGCGACACCATCGTCGATCATCCTGATGAGTTCAAGTCGATGCTGACCGCATTGAGGCAGGCCAAGCTGCAGTTGTCGACCGACGACAGCCTGTCGGCGATGCCGCGCGGCTATGCAGACCATGCCGAGGCGCACTGCGCCCCGTGGCTGAAGCTGCAGAGCTTCATCGTCCAGCGCCAGCTGACGAAGAAGGCATGGACGAGCGGATCGGTGCTGGACGAGGTGGTGGCCTTCACAACCGCTGCCGCGCCTTTGATCCACTTCGGGCAGACGAACTGAGTCCGACATCGGCCAGCCTGGCGATCGCAGGGCCCAGGGTCTGCCTGCTGCGCGCCAGGTCGGCCCACGGGTCGGCAGCGCGCAACGACAGGTGATCGCGGGCGGTGGCCACGGTCCAGTGCGCACCGCCGCGAAGGCCGTCCAGTTCGTCCCAGTCCACCGGCATCGACACCCCGAGCCCCGGTCGCGCCCGCGGCGAATAGGCGGCCACGGTGGTGGCACCGAAACCGTTGCGCAGGTAGTCGACGAACAGCTTGCCGACCCGGTTGGCGGGGCCGCTGCGGGCCACGAAACGGCTGGGCACCGTGCGCGCCAGGTGCTGCACCACCGAGCGTGAAAACACCTTGACGGCGTCGTGGCTCAGCAGCGGCCGCATCGGCACCACGATGTGCAAACCCTTGCCGCCGGATGTCTTCAACCAGCAACGCAGACCCAGCTCCGTCAGCATCGTGCGCACCAACAGCGCGGCTTCCTGCACCTGTGGCCAGCGCGTGCCTTCACCGGGGTCCAGGTCGAAGATCAGGCGGTCGGGGGTGTCGATGGCTTTGGCGGTGGAGGTCCAGGTGTGGAACTCGATCGCGTTCATCTGTGCCGCGCCGACCAGCGCTGCGGTGTTGGCAATGTTCAGCAGCGCCGGATGCTCCGGCCACAACGCCACATCCCACTCACGCATGCCCGGGAGGCTCTGGCTGTCGTCGTGTTTCTGGAAGAACTGCGGCCCGGCCACACCCGATGGCGCGCGCACCAGCGACACCGGGCGGTTCTTCAGCTGCGGCAGCAGCCAACCCGAGACGGACTCGAAGTAGCGCACCAGCTCGAGCTTGGTGGTGCCGCTGGTGGGGTCGACAACGCGGTCGGCATGGGTGACAGCGGTGCCGGCCACGCGCGCGCCGCCGCTTGCGAGCCGCTTCGAAGCCGAATTCGATGGCAGTGGTCCAGCCCGCAGAAGCGGCTCCCGCACCACCTCTGCAGCCGTCTTGTCCTGGCGCCGCCCGCGCCAGACGGCATGGCGAATCTGCGCGTCGGGCGTCCAGCCGCTGAATTCCACATCGACCACGCGCTCTGGCCGCACCCAATGCACCGTGCCCGGGTTGCGACCCGACCAGCGTCCGGCTTTCGGCTCGACGCTGCCGAACGGCGAAGCCGCGACCTGCAGCGCCGCCAGCTCGCGCTTCCATGCGGCGGCTTGTGCCGCGTCCCAACCGGTGCCGACACTGCCCACCGATTGCCACTCGGTCGCTGTCGATCCGTCGGCGCCCACCGGGTGGACGCCCAGCAGCAGGCTGCCGACTTCTGGCGAGCCGTCGCTGCGGTCGATGTACCCGCAGACCACGAACGCTTGCCGCTGCAAGCACTTCAGCTTCAGCCAGGTGGGCGTGCGGCCGGCCACATAGGGTGCGTCGCTGCGCTTGGCGATCAGCCCTTCCAGTCCCAGGCGCGCGGCCGAGGCCAGCATCGCAGCAGGCTCGGCGTCGAAGCTGGCGCTGAAGCGCACGGCACCGGCTTCGTGGCCGGCCAGCCGCTCGGCCAGCAACCCACGGCGCTGGTCCAGGGGCCACTGGCGCAGATCGCGGCCTTCGATGAACGGCAGGTCGAAGACGAAATAGACGATGGCGTCGGCCGCGTCTTTGCCGCCCGCGCCCCGGTCGAATGCGGTTTGCAGCCGGTTGAAGTCGGGCAAACCCCGCTCGTCCAGAACGACGATTTCGCCGTCGAGCCAGGCCGATTGCAAGCCGATGCGCTCGACTGCGCGCGCCAGCGCCGGCATGCGCACGGTCCAGTCGTGCCCGCCCCGCGTGATCAGGCTTGCGCGCCCCTTGTCGATGCGGGTCAGCAGGCGGTAGCCGTCGTACTTGATCTCGCAACGCCAGGCAGCGCCAGCCGCCGGTATGCGGTCGGTCAGCGTGGCCAGCTGCGGCACCAGGCGGGCCGGCAGCGCGGCTTTCGGCGCACCGTTCAGATCGAATGTGCCGCTGACCGGGGCCGGCAGCTCGGGCTTGCGCAGCGGCTTGGCGATCACGCTGTCGGGCAGCGCGCTGGTGATGTCGAACTCAGCTCTGGGCCGCGCCTGGCTGTCGCGCTTCTTGAACAGCAGCCAGGGCGGCTGACGGTTGCCGGGCTCGGCGATGCGCACCAGTTCCCAGGCACCGCACAGCTTGTGCCCGCGCAACTCGAACACCAGCTTGCCGCTCTGCAGCCCGTTGTGCGGGTCGGCCAGCGGTTGCCAATGGCCGCGGTCCCAGACGATCACTCGGCCGGCGCCGTACTGGCCCTTCGGGATCGTGCCTTCGAAGTCGGCATAGGCCAGCGGGTGGTTTTCGACCTGGATCGCGATGCGCTTGTCGGCCGGGTCCAGGCTCGGACCTTTGGGTACTGCCCACGACAGCAGCACGCCGTCCAGTTCCAGGCGGAAGTCGTAGTGCAAGCGCGACGCGGCATGCTTTTGCACCACGAAACCCAGCGGCACTGGCTTTGCGCCAGCGCCCGCTGGCGTCGAACGTTCGGCGGCCTGCGGCTCACCGGTCTTGCCGAAATCGCGCTTGGCCCGGTAGGCGGCCAGCGGATCCGCCGTGCTGCGCGCTGCGGGCATCGGTCGGTGTGACGCCGAGCGCGAGTCCGGACGCTGTCAGGCGCCGGGCTGTCGCTGCAGCCGCTTGTAGGCGCTGAAGTGGCGCAACGCGGTGCGGTGCTGGCCCATCTGCTCGTGCAGCCGGCCGGCGTTGTAGTGCGCATCGGCAAGCGCAGGGTCCAGCGCCAGCGCTTGTTCGTAGCTGGCCAGTGCCTCGGCCGGTTGCGACTGATCTTCCAGCGCCACCGCCAGGTTGAAATGCAGCAGCGCGCTGGCGCTACCGCCTTGCAGCGCTTGCTTGTAGAGCGATATGGCTTCGCCGGCGCGCCCGGTTTCGCACCACAGTGCGCCCAGGTTGAGCACGGCCTCGGCATGCAAGGGGTCGAGCTCGATGGCGCGGCGGTACGCGGCCTCTGCGGCGCCGGCCGAACCGGTGGCACCTGCCGAGCTCGGGTCGCTGCCCGTGTTGCCGCCTGCGCTGCCAACCGTTTCGCTGCCTGCATCGCTGCCCATGCCTTCAGCCGCCTCCCCCCTGCGAAACCACGCTCCGGCATCGCCGTCGTTGGCCGCGGTGTCACTGCGGTCGGCGGCCCGGATCAGCACCACCGAGTCGCCATCGGGCGCCACCTCGAAGTCGATCAACCACTGCCCGGTTTCAACTTCACGTGGCCCTTGCCGGTCGCGTACCACCACCGCTGAATCCACCGCCGAGATGCGCAGCCCGGTCAGCGGCAAGGCCGCCGGCAGGCTGGCGCGCAAGCTCGAAAGCGCCGCGACGATTCGCCGGGTGGGCACCTTCGCCGCCCGCAGGCCATGCGCGGTGCGCAACAGCATCAGGTCCTGAAACGAGAACAGCAGCGCGTTGCGCGGGCCGCGCTGCGGCACGACGAAGCCGGCGTCGACCAGCGCCACCACCGCTGCGCGCGTCAGGCCCAGGCTGTGCTGTACCCGGCGCAGGCTGTAGACCGTGGCCGGCTGTGTCACCGCCTCACGCGCTCCCACACGGTCACTTGCGGATGCGGCTGCGCGACGCGGGTGCTGCCGTACGCGAGTCGGTGCCCGTGGCCTTGCTGGCTTCGGATTCGTTCCCGCTTTCCGCGGCCTTCGGCGCTCGCTTGACGGGTTTGCGAACCTTGTCTGCCGGCACCTTGCTGCCCGAAGCCGACGGCTTTCTTCCGAGACTCGCCTGCAGCGCCGCCATCAAATCGATCACCTGCCCACCAGCCGGTGCCTCACCCGCAGGCGCCGCGGCCACCACCTGTTCGCCGGCGATCTTCTGGTCGATCGCGGCCAGCACGCGCTTCTTCTCCTCGTCCTCGAACTGGCTCGGGTCGTAGCTATCTTCGGAGATCTGATCGATCAGCTGCAGGGCCAGCTGCAACTCGGGCTTCGAGACCTCGACTTTCTCGATTTCAAGGTCCTTCAACGAACGCACCTCTGCGGCATAGAGCAGTTGCTGCAGCACCAGCCCGCCTTCGGCAGCGCGCACCTGCACCACGTACTGCTTGGCTTTCCAGTTCCACTTCGCCAGCGCGCAGCGACCGCTGCTGCGCATCGCTTCCATCAACAACGCATACGGCTTGCCACCGCGCTTGTCGGGCGCCAGCAGGTAGGCCTTGTCGTGGTACAGCGGGTCGATCGACTTCTCGGGGATGAAGGCGACGATCTCGATCGCGTGGTTGGCGCTTTCTTCCAGCTGCTTCAGCTCCTCGGCGGTGAACAGCACGAAGCGGTCTTTCTCGAACTCGTAGCCCTTGACCATCTCGGCGCGCGCCACCCCCGACCCGTCTTTGGCCGACACGTACTGCTGCTTCAGGCGCGAGCCGTCGGGCGCCAGCAGGTTGAAGCGCAAGGTGGCGGCGCTCTCGGTTGCCGAGTAGAGCCGTACCGGAATCGACACCAAGCCGAAGCTCAGGGTCAGCGAAGCGATCGAACGTGCAGCCATGGGGGCGTCTCCAGCAGTGGGCGGGGCAACCGACGAACCGTACGACCGGGCGGGCCCTGCGCCCATCGTACGGGCGGTGGGCTTGCTGTAGGAGCGGGCCGACCCTGAGACGGGTTGGGGTTCCGATGGCCATTCCCGATGACAGCGGAAGGCCGCTTCGGGACGCAGCGGCGCCATCCGGCACCCACCAGACAATGCCGCGTGACCCGCACCACCACCCCCCACATCGATCCACCACCGCCGACCACCCGGCGCCGCATCTTCATGCTGGGCGCCACCGGCACCATCGGCCGCGCCACCGTCGCTGAACTGGTGCGGCGCGGGCATGAGGTGGTGTGCCTGCAGCGGCAACAGCCGGGCGCTGGCGCTGGGTCGCACCGCGCGCTGCCCGGCGCGGTGCAGCGCTTCGGTGATGTCGGGGACCCGGATTCGCTGTGGCGCGACGGCTTTCGCGCCGAGCCCTTCGACACCCTGGTGTCGTGCATGGCGTCGCGCACCGGGGTGCCGGCCGATGCCTGGGCCATCGACCATGCAGCGCACCTGCATGCGCTGTCCGCCGCCCGGCGTGCGGGTGTGCAGCAGGTGGTGCTGCTGTCGGCGATCTGTGTGCAGAAGCCGCTGCTGGCGTTTCAGCATGCCAAGCTGGCGTTTGAAGCTGCGTTGATTCAGTCCGGGCTGCAATGGTCGATCGTGCGGCCCACCGCATTCTTCAAGTCGCTTTCAGGTCAGGTCGAACGGGTTCGCCGGGGCAAGCCGTTTCTGGTGTTCGGCGATGGCAGGCTTACCGCCTGCAAACCGATCTCGGACGCCGACCTGGCGGTCTACCTGGCCGATTGCCTGGACAACCCCGCACGGCACAACCGGGTGCTGCCGATCGGCGGGCCGGGCGATGCCATCACGCCCCTGCAGCAAGCGCAGATGCTGCACGCGCTGCTGGGCCGGCCGACCCGCATCCGTTCGGTGCCGGTGGCGCTGCTGGACGGCATCGCGGGCTTGCTGGGGGCCGGTGGGCGCGTGCTGCCGGCCCTGCGAACCAAGGCCGAGCTGGCGCGCATCGGCCGTTACTACGCCACCGAGTCGATGCTGGTGCTGGACCCCTCGACTGGCCGCTACGACGCGGCGGCCACGCCCGCTGCCGGCATGCAAACGCTGCAGCAGCACTACGCCGCCTTGCTGGCCGGCGAGGCCCGCGCCGACCGCGGCGACCACGCGGTGTTTTGAGGTCAGCGGCCCGCACGACGCGCAACTTGCGCCGCCCGCGATTGCAAGGCGCCACAGCCGGCAGCGCCGCTCAGCCCGGCGTCGGCATCGGCTGCGGGTATGGCGGCACCAGACCGCGCTGCGCCAGCAGGCTCGAGACTTGCAGCATCAAAGGCAGGTCGACCTGCGCCGGGTCGCGCGGCACCAGGTCGTAGTGGCACAGGGTGCCGAGGATCTCGCCTTCGGGGGTCATCACCGGCACCCCGGAATAGGCCTTGACGACCTCGCGCGCGACATGGCTGGACAGCCTGGGGTCGACCATCGAATCGGCGGTGGCGAACAAGCCGCGCGCATCGCGGGCGAAGCAGCAATAGGTGGCGCTGTCCGGTACTTCCTGCGCCTGCAGCACATGGGGGTTCTCGCGGTCCAGATGCAAGGCGGCATTGGCCATGCCGTCCTTGAAACGGTAGATCGCGATGTAGCGGTAGTCGGTCAGGCCGAGGAGATAAGCAAGCGCTGGGCGCAAACCTTCCGCTTCGAGGGTCTGGCTGAACTGGGCGAATGCGGCTTCGGTGCCGGGGTGCTGACGGTGCATGCCGCCATTTTGATCGAAGGCCGGTGGTCGGGCGCCGGGTTCAGTCGCTCAGCGGCTCAGCGCCTCAGCGGTCGCGGGTGAATCCCGTGCCGCCGGCAGCCAGCCAGCGCCGGTCTGGCGTTACCTGGGAGCCGATTGATGCCCGAGCACGGTCGCAAAGAAGCCGAACTCAAGATTCCGCGGTGATGACTTGGTTCGGGGTCGGCGTCGGGGTCGAATCGGACTGGCTGGCGCGGCCCGCGGCTTCGGCCAGCGCATACGCCGGAATTGCCCACAGCAACGGCATCAGGTAGTACACCGCGCGATAGGCCAGCAAGGCGGCCAGCAACGGTGCCTGCTGCACCTGCCCGGCCAGCGTGGCCACGAACACCGCTTCCAGCACCCCCAGCCCCGCCGGCACATGGGTGATGACACCCGCCACTGCCGCCAGCAGCAGCGCAGCGGTCACATGGCTGAAGGCCACCTGACCCTGCAGCAGGCTCCAGACGATGCCGCTCATCAACAACCAGTTGCTGCTGGACACCACCGCCTGCCACAGCGCCACCCTTGCGCTGGGCAGCAGAAGCTTGTGCCCGCGCACCGACCACTCGCGACGGCGCAGCAGGCTGCAGGCCAGCAGGTAGCCGATGCCGATGGCCAGCAACACGCCGCCGACGATCCGCAGGCCGCTTTCACCCACGGGCCAGTTCGTTGGCAACGGTGGCGGATCGGCCAGCAGCACCCCGCCTGCCAGCAGCGCATAACCGAGCCAGTTGGTCAGCATCGACAAGCCGATGACCTGCGCCACGGTGGCCGGCCTCAAGCCTTGCCGGGTGTACAGCCGCAGCCGCATCGCCATCCCGCCCACCAGGGCGCCGAAGTTCAGGTTGAAGGCATAGCTGATGGCCGCGGTGAGCAGCGTGCGCGGCACCGGCAAGCCATGTCGGGTCTGGTGGCGGCCCACCAGGTCGAAGCTGCTCACCAGCAGGTGGCTGCCCGCGGCCACCGCAGCGGCCAGCAACAGGGTCGTCACCGGAATCGACCACAACGCACTCCCGACCTCGGCCCAGTCCAGCCGGCCCGCTTGCCGGCCCACCAGCACCAGCACCGTGGCAGCCAGCAACCAGGGTGCGGCTTTCCAGAGCCCGTGCAGCAGGGGCTTCATGCCGTATGGGTGCCGGACGGGGTCGACTTCAGACTGCATCCGGCCGCAACGATGCGACCCGCGGTTGATCGCGCGTCCAGGGCGATGCCCACATCGGGTAGTAGCGCAAGAAGTGAAACACCATCGCTGTGCGCAGCTGATACCACGCTGACACCCAGCGCCCGGGCCGGTCCACCTGCACCACCTTGCACTGCGTGTCGATCAGGTGCTGCAAACGCTCGCCGAGGTGGGTTGCGAATTCGGCGTCGCGCATGAACACATTGGCTTCCAGGTTCAATCCCAGGCTGGTCGGGTCCAGGTTGCTGGAGCCGACCGTGGCCCACACCCCGTCGATCACCGCCACCTTGCCATGCAGCGGGCGCTCGCAATATTCGTGGATGCGCACCCCTGCTCTAACGACATGCGCATACAGCAATTCAGCCGCGGTCTTGACCCACTGCTGGTCGGGCATGCCCTGCAGGATCAGATCGACCTGCACCCCGCGCTTGGCAGCACGCCGCAAGTCCTTCAACAAGCGCCAGCCGGGAAAGAAGTACGCATTGGCGATCACGATGCTTTGTTTGGCCGCCCGCAGCGCATGGCGGTACTGGCGTTCGATGTCGTCGCGATGCGAGCCGTTGTCGCGCGTCAGAAACGCGCATTCCGGACCGTGATCGGACGCGTTGCTCTCTCGCACGGCGCCGTGGCCATGGTTGCGCTTCCAGAAGCGCACCCGCTCCGGCTGCGGCGACTTCAGCGTGGCGCGGCAGAAGGCGTGGATTTGCTCCACCACCGGCCCTTGCAGCTCCACTGCATAGTCCTGCTTGGCCATCGCGCCGAACTCGGCCAGGTGGTCGATCGAGTAATTGATGCCGCCGCAGAAGGCCACCGTGCCGTCCACCACCACCAGTTTGCGGTGCATGCGCCGCAGGATGTTGATGCGCGCCCCGAACAACTTCTGGGCCGGCTCGAAAGCGCGGATGTCGATGCCGGCGTCGAACATCGGTTGGGTGAAGCTGGCGGGCAGATCGGGCGAGCCCCAGCCATCGACCAGCACATGCACCTCGGCGCCATGGCTGGCGGCTTCGATCAACGCCGCGCGCAGCCCCTGGCCGACTTTGTCGTCGAACAGGATGAAGGTTTCCAGCAGCACCTCTTTACGGGCCTTGCGGATGGCATCGAAGACGCGCGGGTAGTAGGCCTCGCCGTTTTCCAGCAAGGTGATGCGGTTGCCAGGCACCCAGGTGGCCTTCATCGCCGTGTCGCGGATCTCACACCGGTCTGGCTGTCGGGTCTGACATTGACTCGGAATCGGATCATCCGCGGATCATCGTCGGCCATGTGGGCGCTGTCCGTCGGGAGCGTGCCAGCCCGCTTGTAGGACAGCGGTGCGTGCCCCGGCCGCAGCGTCGTTTCCCGCTGCGCGGGTGCGATCATCGGTTCCCGGCCGCAGCGCACTCGAACGCAGCAAGGAACCCTCGACATGGCGACCTCGAGCCCCGACCACCCGACACCGCAGATGGACGCGCCGCAACCAGCCCAGGCACCGCAGGTGCCGCACCTGCCAAGCAGCCAGCGGCACCTGATCGTGGGCATCGGCGCCTCCGCACGCGGCATGCAGGCGCTGACCGAGTTTTTCGAGCGCATGCCCGGGCGCGCGCGAGCCGCGGTGATGGAGATTCTGCGGTTTGCGCTGCGCCCGGGCAGGATGCTTTTTCTGGGATCGTCGGAGTCGGCCGATGCCTCCGACGCCGGCTTCGGCAGGTTCGACAAGCGCCGACGTCTGCTGCGATCGGCCACCGAAGAGCTGGAAACCAGGCGCGAGGAGCCGCAGTCCACCAACGAGGAACTGACCACGGTCGATGTGCAAGTCGCGATGAAGGTGGACGAAACCAGCCGCATCAACGACGACCTGCAGAACCTGATCGATTCGCACGACATCGCAACCGTGTTCGTCGACAGCGCGATGCGCATCAAGCGTTACACCCCGCGCGCACTGGACCTGTTCAACCTGATTCCGGCCGATATGGGACGCTTGCTGACCGAC
>JBBSPW010000037.1:0-22488 GCA_038258365.1 Burkholderiales bacterium
CACCAGCCGCATCCCGGTGCCGGCGTCCAGGGTGTCGTCGTCGCACAGCGCATAGACCGGCAAGGAAGCCGCACCGGATGCCAATCGCTTCAGGGTCTGCGGCAGGGCGTTGGGTGGCATCAGGCTGGTGTGCCCGCGCAGCAGCGCGGCAACCAGCGCCAGCGCGAAGTGGTATCGGTCCTGGCACAGGTTGACCGGGCTGCCACGGGCCGGCAGGGTCTCGGCCAGTTGCAGGGCTTCGGCGATGAAGGTGGCGGCGCTGACCGGCACGCCGTCGCACCATGCCAGCGGCGCGTGAGGGTCGCGCTCGGCCAGCAGCGGCAGGGTGGCGGGCACGTCGGCGTTCGAGGAAGCAGTCAAGGCAGAGGCCAAGGCAGCGGTCATGGCGGCGCCGCCCGGCTGCGCCAGGAGGCGGCAGCGGCTCGCATCGACACCCGTTCGAACTCCGGGTGCCAGCGGTAGCGCAGCACATGCTCCGCTGCGAAGAACAGGCCCGCAGCCACGGGGGTCAGGACGTTGCCGTACAGCGACCACACGGTCCAGGGCGCCAGCCGGTACAGCAGCAGCGACAGCACCACCATGGCGACGAAGTACAGCGCCCACGCGCCGGTCAAACGCCGGGTGTAGTGCCGCATCGCCGGCGTGACCTGGCGGTGCACGCTTTGCGCCAGCGCGGTGATCAGCGGGGTCGAACCCGGCCGCAGCGTGATGCCGAAGGTCAACGCCAGCGCGGCATGGATGCCTGCGTGCTGCAGCACATACAAGAGGTGCATGTCGGCCACCCCGCCGCGTGCCCAGGTGCCCACCAGCAGCAGCACCAGCATCGCGCAAGCCAGCAGCACGAGCCACTGGCGCTGTCGCCAGCCGGCTGCGGCGGTGGCCAGCAGCAGCGGCCCGAACAGCGCCGCCACGGCCCAGGCCCTGTCTGCCGCATGCACCATCAGCAGGTGCGAAGCCACCGCATACACGCCAAAAGCGACGCATGCGGACAGGGGACCCAGCATCGACCGGTACGGGGTGGGCGGCACGGAGGGCTCGGTCGGCACGGGTGGCACCGCCGACGAAGGCGGCACAGGCGGCACCTCGGGCCGGGTTGCGGGCACGCTCAGCAGGTGCGGTGCTGCGCCACATGCGCAGCCAGGCTGCGCAGCGAGCCGAAGATCTGCTGGTTGTGTTCGTCGTCGGAGCGCAGCTGGAAGCCATAGCGCTGCGAAATCTCCAGCGCCACTTCCAGGATGTCGATCGAATCCAGCCCCAGGCCGTCGCCGAACAGCGGCGCGGCCGGGTCGATGTCTGCAGCGGCCACTTCCAGGTTCAGCGCCTGCACGAACAGGGCGGCCAGGTCGCGTTCCAGCTCCGGCAGCGGTTGCTGAACAGCCGGCGGTGTCGCGGTCTGGGTCGGCTCTGACACGGGCAAAGAAGAGGGCATCGAAGAAGGAAGAGACGGCGGCGAAGACACTGGCAACTCCTACCTCCAAGGGCTGCGGCGCAGGCGGGGCCGCGCCGTTTGGCAAAGCCTCGAATTGTAGGTGGCGGCCCGGCAGCGGGCTTGAACCGGAAGGAGGCCGGGCCTGCGCCTACATGCCCTTGAAGAGATGGGCATAGAGCCGGCTCACCGCCAGCTTCTCGGGCCGCTGCACCAGGCTCAGCGTGAGCTTGCCGCTGTCGTCCCGGCGCGCGCTCTGGATGCAGCGCGCCTGCACGACGGTGCCACGGTGCACCTGCCAGAACTGCGCCGGGTCGAGTTGTGGCAGCAACTCGCGCAACGACAGGCGGATCAGGTGTTCGCAATCGGCGGCGATCACGCGGACGTACTTGTCGGCAGCCTCGAAATAGACCACGTCCGTGACCGGCACCATCTGCACGACGCTGCCGGTCTGGGCCTGGATCATCTGCAGGCGCGGGGGTGTGCGGGCGCCGCCTGAAGGGTCGGCACTGCCGGGTCCGCCCCCGCAGCCGCTCCCCATTCCGCTCCCCAAGAGCGCACGCAATTGAGACAAGGTCTGCTGCAGCGCCGCGTCGTCGGGCGCGCCCGGGGCGGGGGCGGGCGACGCGCCGCGCTCGCGGTCCGCCAGCCGCGCCTGCAGCCGCTGCACGCAAGCGGCCAGCCGCGTGCGGTCCACCGGTTTGACCAGGTAGTCGACCGCCTGCGCATCGAAGGCCTGCACCGCGTACTGGTCGTAGGCGGTCACGAACACCAGCAGCGGGAACGCGCTGCCGTCGTCGGGCCAGTCCTCTGCCAGGACCTGCGCGGCTTGCAGACCGGTCAGACCCGGCATGCGGATGTCCAGAAAACACACCGCCGGGCGCAGGTCCAGCGCAGATTGCACCGCGCTCGCGCCATCGCCCACCGTGGCCAGCAATTGCAGTTCCGGCCAGACAGCGGCCAGGTCGGAACGCAGGCTGGCGGCCAGCAGCGGTTCGTCTTCCGCGATCAGGGCGGTGGGTGTCATGGGCGATCCCGGGTGGCGGTGCGGGTCGGCATCGGCAGGCGGATGGTCACTCGGGTGCCGCCTTCGGCATCCGGCACGTCGTCGAACACCAGGCTGGCCCGCGGGCCGTGCAGGGTCTGCAGCCGTTGGCGGGTGCTGAGCAAGCCGAAGCCGCTGCCGGCAGGCGCCGCCGGGCCGGTTGGCCGGCCGATGCCGGTGTCGCGCACGACCAATACCAGCTCGTCTGCCTCGCGCCGCGCCAGCACGTCGATGCGCCCGCCTTCGACCTTGGGCTCCAGTCCATGCTGGATGCTGTTTTCCACCAGCGGCTGCAGCAGCAAGGGTGGCACCGGCACATCGGCCAGCTCGGGCGGCAGGTCGAGGTGCACCTGCAAACGCGGTCCCATGCGCACCGCCATCAGCGCCAGATAGTCGGACAGGTGCTTGAACTCGACCGACAGCGGCTGCGTGTCGGCGCGCGAGGCCGCCAGCGTGGTCCGCAGGAATGCGATCAGGTGGTCGAGCATGTCCTGCGCGCGCTGGGCGTCCAGGCCGATCAGCACCCGCAGGTTGGCCAGCGTGTTGAAGAGCATGTGCGGCTCCAGCTGCGATTGCAGCAAACGCAGCTGGTTCTCGGCCGCCTGGCGCTGTGCGGATTGCGCCATGGCTCGGGCGGTGGCCAGGCGTTCGATGGTCGCGCCCATCACCACCGCCAGGGTCGACGCCAGGGCCGTGATGGTCAGCGTGGTGCGGGTGGCCGGGTTGTCGAACTGCAGCAGTCTCGGCGACCGCAAGCCGGTGAGCTGGTCGCCGATCCAGAAGCCGATCGCCGGGCCCAGCAACAGCGCCAACAGCAGCGCCGGCACCAACACGCGCCAACCGCTGAACCACAGCGGGCCGGGCCCTGCGGTGTGCGAGGGTTCGGAACGAAGTCCTCGCCAGGTGCTGATCCGGTCAGCCAGATAGGCTGCAGCCAACCGCGTGCCTTCGATGATGAGCGTGCAGCTGGTGCCGATCGACACGGAATACGTCAGCTGCATCCAGAATCCGCCGTTCGTTGCCGTCAACAGCAACGCGATGCCCAGGTTGAGCGCGGTGATGAAGCCCACTGTGCGCCAGCGCCTTTCGCGCATGCGCGCGAGCGTCGCCGACAGCGCCGACGGCCGGCTGGTGAGGTCATTGGCAAGGACAGTGGCATCCATCGACAGCGATTCTCGACGCCACCGCGGCTGCAGCAACTGCCGGGCGATAGGCGGGAGCCGGCGGGCGCGAAGTGACCGCCTTGCGGCGCCGGGCGCAGCCGCCAATCAACGTGGCTGGGTCAACTGCCTGGCATGAGCCGTGCGCGGATCGCCTCGACCCGCTTCCTGTTGGCGCCGAAGTCCTTGCTGCCCAGGCGCGACGCCGAACGCACCTGCACCACACCCGCTTTGCGGTCGATCCAGAACTCGAGATCGTCGGTGAACTTCAAGAGCGGGGTCTGGCATTCGGCATGCAGGTAGTCGTTGCGCGCGGTGATCACGGTGACACCGGACATCGCCGCCAGGATCGCTTTCAGCTTGGTCATCGTGGCTTTGGCATCGGCTTTGACCAGCGGCAGCGGGTCGATCTGCGCACTGCGGTGCGTGGCCCGGTCGGGCCACAGCAGGGCCTGGCTGCTGACGCTGTTGTCGGTCTTCGATGGCGGCTTGAGCTTGCCGTCCTTCACCCCCAGGTCGGTCGGGCGCTGGCCGCTCAGCAAGCCGCTCATCGAGCCGCCAGCGGTTGCACGACCGCAACATCATCCGGATGGGGGGGCGGTAGTGGGGTGTTCATCGCATGCTCTGCAAAAGTGGCCATGCGGCATTCTGGCGGCTGGCTGAGGGCCGTCACACCAACTGCATCCGGCGCATCACCGCCTGGAACCGCGGCTCGTCCTTGACCAGACGCCAGCGCCCGTCTTGCCGGACCAGCGTCATCCGCACATCGCGCACCGCAAGGCCGCGCTCCAGTGCAGCCAGCGTGGCTTCCTTGTCGCGCAACCCGGCATGGACCATACCGATGGAGGTCGGCGGCACGTAGCGGCTCTCGCCCAGCCTGAGCAGGCGCTTCAAAACCGCCTTGGCGCGTTCGGGCTGGCCCTGGCGCGCCAACACGAAGCCGAGTGCAGCCGCCGGCTGCGAACTGCCGTCGGCCAGCTGGTCGGCGCGCTCCAGGCTCTGGATCGCTTCTTCGGCCTTGCCATCGGCCAGCATGAAAGCCGCCTGAACCATGTGTGCGACCCAGAAGTCGGGCTCGATGTCGAACACCCGCTGCAAGCGCTGGTGCGCTTCCTGCACCCGCCCGGCGCCCAGCAGTGAGCCGCTCTCCAGCGTCAAGAGGATCAGCGACAGGGGGTCGCTTTCCCGCGCCAGCCGCAAGTGCTGCAGCGCTTCGGCCTCGCGTTGCAAGGTTGCAAGCAATTGCGAATAGCCGAGGTGCGCGTTGGCTTCGCTCGCGTTCAGCGCCAGCGCGCGGTCGAATGTGGCAGCTGCGCCGGCCCAATTCCACTGCTGCCAAAACAGGGTCCAGCCGAGCCCGGCATGGGCTTCGGCCAGACCGGGGTCGAGCTGGGTGGCTTGCTGGTTGCAGCGCATGGCGGCCGCCAACACCACCGCCGGTTCGCCATCGGCTCCGAAGATCATGCGGCGGTACGACTCGCCCATGCCGCTGTAGGCCAGTGCATAGGCGGAATCCAACGCGATCGCCTGCCGGTACAGCTCGATGCTCTTGACCAGGCCGGCAGTCTTGATGCCTTGTGCCTGCTGGCGCGCGGTGAGATACAGCTGGTAGGCGTCGACGTTTCGGGTGCCGCCCGCACCCGTCAACCGCTGCCGTGCCTGTTGACCTAGCAGCGGCGCCAGCACCTGGGCGACCCGGGTCGAAATCGAATCCTGCAAGTCGAACATGCCAGTGAAGGCTTCGTCGAAGCTGCCGCTCCAGGCGGCTTCGCCGCTGTCGGTGTTGAGCAGGCGGGCGGTGATGCGAACGCGGTCGCCTGCGCGTTGTAGCGATCCGTCCAGGATCCAGACCACATTCAACGCCCGCGCGGCGCTGATCGGGTCTTGTTCGGCGCCCCCGAAACGCCGGACTGACCCGACCGAGCGCACCGCGACCCCGGGCAGGTTCGACAAACGTGCGATCAGGCTTTCGGCCATGCCGATTTCCAGCCACTCGTCTCGCACGCCCGACACGATCGGCTTGAAAGGCAACACCGCCAGGGTGATGGCTCCGGGGTCATGGAACGGCGATCGGTTTCGTTGCCACCGCCAAGCCGAGGCACCGGCTGCGGCCGCCACGACCGCGGCCGCTGTGGCGATCGAGGCGCGCCGCGTGACGCGGTGCGACGTCGGTGGCGCGTCCGGTCGGCCCGGGTCGAGCGGGGTGGCAGCGGCCTGGGTGGGCGGATCGACCGGTCGATGGCTCGGTGGCGGGGCGGGTGCCGTGTCGGCCGGCGGGGCGATCGACCGAGCGATCTCCAGCGCCTGTGGCTCGGTCCGCGTTACAGCAGCCGCCGCGTCCACAAGCACCACGGGCGCCACGAAGCGAAAACCGCGGCGTGGAACCGTCTGAATGAATCGGCTGCGCTGGGCATCGTCACCCAGCGCCTTGCGCAGCGCCGAGATGCTCTGGCTCAGGCTGTTCTCTTCCACTACCAGACCCGGCCACAACTCGGCCAGCAGGCGGTCTTTCTCCAGCAACTGACCGGCGCGCTCCACCAAATAGAGCAAGGTGTCGAACAGACGCGGGCTCAGCTCGATGGCTGTGCCCTCGCCGTCGAGTAAGCGACGCTGCGACACCTGCAGGGTAAAGCCTTCGAACCGGTACTCGGGCTGGGTCGCATTCACAACGATTCAGGGATTGTTCAGGGTGGTTCAAGACGCCGCCCGGGGTCATTGCAACAGTGCGATCACCGGTTTGCAACTTCCTGCGACGGCATTTCAAGGAGATCTTCCATGCAGCAATTTACGCCCAAGTCCGCCGCCCTGTTCGCTTTGGCCAGCACCGCGATGGCCTTGTTGATGCAGGCCTGTGGCGGCAGCAACGACGCGCACGCCCAGGTCGCCGAGAGGGTCGACCCGATCCAGGGCTTCTGGCAGTCGAACGTGGCATTGAAGGACTGCAACTCGGGGGCAGCGGTCGGCGGTTTCCGCGGGTTGACCGCTTTCAATGCCGGCGGTACGGCCACAGCCGACAACAACCAGCCCTCGGCCACCAAAGGGAACGCAATGGGCACCTGGAAGAAGTCTGCCGACGGCAGTTACGCGGTGCAACTGCGCTTCTGGCGCTATGCGGCCGACGGGATGCCGGCCGGCCAACAGCGCCTCGTTCGCACGGTGACTTTGGCGCCGGACGGTCAGTCGCTGACCGCCACGATCACCACGCAAGCGCTGGACAACAACGACAACGTGGTGTTCTCAGCCTGCGGCAGCGAAACCGGCGCCCGCATCGGCTGATCGGAACGAGCCGTGGAGGCGACGCCCTTTCCCTGGCTCTCCGATTCGCTGGAGGCGTCGATGCTGGTCTGCTTCGGCATCGCTTGGCCGATCAACTTGCTCTGCATGCTGCGCAGCCGGCGAATCCAGGGGAGTGGCTTGAAGTTCACCCTGATCATCGGCTCCGGCTATGTCGCGGGTGCGGCCTCGAAGCTTGCGCTGTGGGCGACCGGCAGCCTGCCGTTGTCGCCACTGTTCTGGCTGTATGTGCTCAACGGGGTAACGGTGGGCCTCAATGCCTGGCTGCAGTACCGGCTGCAGCAGTCTGAGAGGCTTGCCAGACAACCGACCTGAGCGTCGGCGTAGAGATGAAGCCCGAAACAACGTGTTGCGCGCTGTTGAAATGGCTGACCGAGGTGTCGACGAAGTCCGGGCCCCCGACCGTCTTGATCATGTCGACTTCGATGTTCATGACGCCTGCTGCCCCTACCGCCGCCTGGAGCCGCCCAGCAACGACCCCAGCACCCCGCGGATCAGCTCGCGCCCGGCGGCCGAGCCGATGCTGCGCACCGCCGACGAGGCGGCCTTCTCGGCCAAGCCGGCATAGTGGCCGCCGCGCGGACCGGTTCGGCCCAGGACGGCTTCTCGCAGGCTGTCGAAGAGTCCGCCGGTGGCAGGCGCGTTGCCCGCACCGCCGGCCGGTGTGCCGGCGCTGCCACCAGCGGGGGTGTGCATGGGCTGGTCGCCGGTCTTGCCCACCACCGCCCGGTGGTTGAGCCTCTCATAGGCCGATTCGCGGTCGACGGTTTGCTCGTAGACCCCGGCCACCAGCGAGCCGCTGACGACCTTTGCACGCTCTTCGGGGGTGATCGGGCCGATCTGGCTGCCGGGCGGCAGCACGAACACCCGCTGTGTGACGCTGGGCCGGCCCTTTTCATCCAGAAAACTCACCAGTGCTTCACCCACTGCCAGGTCCATGATCGCGCTGGCCATGTCGCCGATGGCGGGGTTGGCGCGCATCGTCTCTGCTGCGGCCTTGACTGCCTTCTGGTCGCGCGGTGTGAAGGCGCGCAGGGCATGCTGCACGCGATTGCCCAACTGCGCCAGCACGCTGTCTGGCACATCCTGCGGGTTCTGGGTCACGAAATACACGCCCACGCCCTTGCTGCGCACCAGCCGCACCACCAGCTCGATGCGCTCGACCAGTGCGGCCGGCGCGTCCTTGAACAGCAGGTGCGCTTCGTCGAAGAAGAACACCAGTTTCGGCTTGTCCAGATCGCCCACCTCGGGCAGCAACTCGAACAGTTCCGACAGCATCCACAACAGGAAGGTGGCGTACAGCCGCGGCGCATTCATCAGCTGGTCGGCGGCCAGGATGTTCACGACCCCTTTGCCGTCGACGGTCTGCATGAAGTCCGAAATGTCCAGCATCGGCTCGCCGAAGAATTTGTCGCCGCCTTGTTCCTCGATCTGCATCAAACCGCGCTGGATCGCGCCGATGCTGGCCGCGCTGACATTGCCGTACGAGGTGGTGAACTGGCTCGCGTTTTGTCCGACATGCTGCAGCATCGCCCGCAGGTCTTTCATGTCCAGCAGCAAGAGGCCGTTGTCGTCGGCGATCTTGAAGACCAGACTCAGCACACCGGCCTGGGTGTCGTTCAAGGCCAGCATGCGCGACAGCAGCAGCGGACCCATGTCCGACACGGTGGCGCGCACCGGGTGGCCCTGCTTGCCGAACACATCCCACACCGTGGCCGGGCAGGCGATGGGATCGGGCTCGGGCAGCCCGCGCTCTTTCAGGAGCGATGCGATCTTCGGGCTCAGCGAGCCGCGCTGCGTGATCCCCGTCAGGTCGCCTTTGACATCGGCCATGAATACCGGCACGCCCAGCTTCGACAGGCTCTCGGCCAGTGTTTGCAGGGTGATGGTCTTGCCGGTGCCGGTGGCGCCGGTGATCAGGCCATGGCGGTTGGTGAGCGCCGGCAGCAATTCACTACGAATGTCGCCATGCATCGCGACGAGGATCGGATCGGCCATGTGGTGCAAACCCCGCAGTTGAAACTTGCGCAGCATAGTAGCGAAGCAGGCTCATTCCACAGCCTAAAATCGCGCCCCTTCCGCCCCTTCACTTTCAGCAGCACAACCACATGGCCGGTCATAGCAAGTGGGCCAACATCCAGCACCGCAAGGGCCGCCAGGACGAAAAGCGCGGCAAGGCCTGGACGCGGGTGATCCGCGAGATCATGGTCGCGGCGCGACTGGGCGGTGGCGACATTGCCTCGAACCCGCGGCTGCGGCTGGCGGTGGACAAGGCCAAGGCCGTGAACCTGCCGGTGGACACCGTCAAGCGCAACATCGACAAGGCCACCGGCAACCTCGAAGGGGTGGACTACGAGGAAATTCGCTACGAAGGCTATGGCATCGGCGGCGCAGCAGTGATCGTCGACTGCATGACCGACAACCGCGTGCGAACCGTGGCCGAGGTTCGCCACGCCTTCAGCAAGTGCGGCGGCAATCTGGGCACCGAAGGCTCGGTGGCCTTTCAATTCAGGCATTGCGGGCAGTTGGTGTTTGCGCCCGGTACCTCCGAAGAGAAGTTGATGGAAGTGGCGCTGGAAGCCGGCGCCGACGATGTGATCACCGGCGACGATGGCTCGGTCGAGGTGCTGTGCGGTGCGGCCGAATTCGAAGCCGTGAAGACCGCACTGGAAAGCGCGGGGCTGACACCCGAGATTGCCGAGATCACGATGCGCGCCGAAAACCCGGTCGATCTGGAAGGCGACGACGCCGCCCGCATGCAGAAGCTGCTGGACATGATCGAAGACCTGGACGACGTGCAGGACGTGTATTCCAGCGCCAACCTCTGAGATGAAGGTTCTTGTCATCGGCGGGGGCGGGCGCGAACATGCGCTGGCCTGGAAGCTGTCGCAAAGCGAACGCGTGCAAACCGTGTTCGTCGCGCCCGGCAACGGCGGCACCGCGGCCGACCCGCGTTTGCACAACCTGCCGCTCACCGATCCCATCGCCTGGGCCGACTTCGCCGCGGCCGAGAAGATCGCGCTGACCGTGGTCGGCCCCGAAGCGCCGCTGGCCGCCGGTGTGGTGGACCTGTTCCGAAGCCGCGGTTTGCGCATCTTCGGCCCCACGCAGGCGGCGGCGCGGCTGGAAAGCTCCAAGTCCTTCGCCAAGGACTTCATGCAGCGCCACGGCATTCCCACCGCGCTCTATGCCAGCTTCAACGACGCCGCCGCCGCACATGCCCACATCGACAGCCGCGGCGCGCCGATCGTGGTCAAGGCCGACGGGTTGGCGGCAGGCAAGGGCGTGGTGGTGGCGATGACAACCGAAGCCGCTCACGCGGCGATCGACGAGATGTTCAAGGGGTCACCGACCGTCGCGCGGGGCTCGCGCGTGGTGATCGAGGATTTTCTGGTTGGCGAAGAAGCCAGTTTCATCGTGCTCTGCAACGGCCGACAGGCGCTGCCGCTGGCCACCAGCCAGGACCACAAGCGCATCGGCGATGGCGACACCGGGCCCAACACCGGTGGCATGGGCGCCTACTCGCCGGCGCCGGTGGTCACGCCGAATGTCCATGCGCGGGTGATGCAGGAGATCATCCACCCGACCCTGGCCGGCATGGCGCGCGACGGCACCCCGTACACCGGCTTTCTCTATGCCGGTTTGATGATCGACGCCCAGGGCCAGCCGCGCACCATCGAATTCAACTGCCGCCTCGGTGACCCCGAAGCGCAGGCGATCCTGATGCGGCTGAAGAGCGATCTGTTCGAGGTGCTGATGCTGGCCACGGCAACCGCCGGCACCCCGGGGGCTGCAAACGAAACCGACAGCGGTCTCGACAGCGCCGAATTGCAATGGGACCGGCGCGTGGCGCTGGGGGTGGTGATGGCGGCGCAGGGCTATCCGGGCGCACCCCGCATCGGCGATGCCATCGACGGACTGCCGGCGATGGAACCCGCGGGTGATCTGCAGGTCTTTCACGCCGGCACCGCGATGAAGGACGGCGCGCTCGTCAGCAGCAGCGGCCGCGTGTTGTGCGTGACCGCGCTGGCCGATTCGACTCGATTGGCGCAGCAGCGCGCGCTGCAGGCGGTGCGGCAGATCCGCATCGACGGTGCCCAGTGGCGCAACGACATCGGGCAGCGCGCGATCAAGGCGCCGGCGTCATGACCCCCGCTGCAGCCGCGATCGACACCGGCACGGTGCGCGAGTACCTGCTCGGTTTGCAGAGCCGCATCGTCGGCGCGGTGCAGGCCGAAGACGGTTTGCCGTTCCGCAGCGACGGCTGGACCCGCCCCCCGGGCGGCACGTTGCAGGGCGACGGCTTGTCGCAGTTGCTCGAAGGCGGCCACATGCTGGAGCGTGGCGGCTGCAACTTCAGCCATGTCAAGGGCGCTTCCTTGCCGCCTTCGGCCACCCAGCACCGCGGCCAATTGGCCGGCGCGCCGTTCGAGGCGCTGGGCGTGTCGCTGGTGATGCATCCGCTGAACCCCTATGTGCCGACGGTGCACATGAACGTGCGCTTGCTGGCCGTTTTTCCTGCAGATGGTCCGCCGGTGAGCTGGTTCGGCGGCGGCATGGACCTGACGCCTTACTACGGCTTCGAAGACGACGCACGCCACTTTCACCGCACCTGCGCTGACGCGGTCTCGCCCTTCGGCGAAGACAAGTACCCGCGCTTCAAGCGCTGGTGCGACGAGTATTTCTATCTGAAGCACCGCAACGAGCCGCGTGGCATCGGCGGCATCTTCTTCGACGACTTCGACGAAGGCGGCTTCGAGGCCGGGTTTCAGATGATGCAGGCGGTGGGGGATGCATTGGTGCCCGCATGGCTGCCGATCGTGCAGCGCCGCCGCGGCGCCGTTTACGGCGAACGCGAACGCGACTTCCAGGCTTACCGCCGCGGCCGTTATGTCGAGTTCAACCTGGTGTGGGACCGCGGCACCCACTTCGGCCTGCATGGCGGCGGGCGCACGGAAAGCATCCTGATGAGCATGCCGCCGATCGTGAAGTGGCGCTACGACTGGCAACCGGAAGCCGGCACTGCCGAAGCGCGGCTCGCCAGCGATTTCCTGCGCCCGCGCGACTGGCTCAACGAATGAAGCAGCGGCGCCGGGTCGGCTTGTTCGGCGGCACCTTCGACCCGGTGCATCTGGCACATGTGGCCTTGGCGCATGCGGCGCTGCGGCACTTCGAACTCGACCATCTGCGCTGGGTACCGAGCGGGCAGTCGTGGCAGAAGGGGTTGCAGATCACCCCGGCTGCCGACCGCGAAGCGATGGTGCGGCTGGCGATCGAAGGCGAGCCCCGCTTCGTGCTCGACCGGATCGAGATCGAGCGCCCGGGTCCGAGCTACACACTCGACACCGTGCGGCAGCTGCATGCAAACGAGCCCGATGTCGATTGGGTGCTGATCCTGGGGCAGGATCAGTATGCGGGGCTCCACACTTGGCACGACTGGGACGAACTGCTGGGCTTGGTGACACTGGCGGTGGCCAACCGGCCCGGCCCGCTGCAGCCACCCGATGCGGCTGTAACAGCGCATCCGCACCAGGCGGTGCCGCTGCCGATGCTGGACATATCGTCGACCGCGATCCGCGATGCCGCGGCTGCTGGTCGGGACATCTCGCAACTGGTGCCGCCCGCCGTGGCGCGCTATATTGATTCACACCACCTGTACCGGAGCTGAATGGACATCCGCAAGCTGCAACGCGCCATCGTCGATGGGCTCGAAGACGTCAAAGGCCAGCACATCGCGGTCTTCAACACCGAGCACCTGTCGGCGATGTTCGAGCGCGTGATCATCGCCACCGGCGCCAGCAACCGCCAGACCAAGTCGCTGGCCGCCAGCGTGCGCGACAGCGTCAAGAAGCGCGGCATGCAGGTGATGAGCACCGAAGGCGAAGACAACGGTGAATGGATCATCGTCGACTGCGGGGCTGCGGTGGCGCACATCATGCAGCCGGCGATCCGCGACTACTACCACCTGGAAGAGATCTGGGGCGGCAAGTCGGTGCGCCTGAAAGCCGGTGAAGGCGGGCGTGCCGGGCTCGTCAAGGCGGGCGAATCGGATGCCACGGGCCGGCGCGGCGCTGCAGTGCCGATGGCGGCCAAGAAGGTGGCTGCCAAGAAGCCTGCTGCGAACAAGGGTGCTGCGAGCAAGCCGGCTGCGAAGACGTTCACCGCAAGGCCGTCCACTGGCAGCGCCACCGCCGGGACTGCTGCCGGCAAGACTGCACTGACCCGCCAGGTTGCGGCCGGCAAGCCGGCTGGCCGTGGTGTGGCTGCCAAGCGACCGGCACCGGCAGGCACCGGTCCTGCTGCCAAGAAGGCGGCTGCCAACAAGTCGGCGGCTTACAAGCGGGTGGGCGCCAAGCGGCCCACCGCTTCGGCAGCACCGATGCCGGCTCGCGGGTCCGAGCCCGGTCCGAATCGGAAGCCGGCGAAAAAGCCTTTGGCGAGACCCGCACGCAAGTCTCCGCGCGCCGGCTGATTGTTCGGCTGATTCTCGACCGACACGACGATGCAGTTGCTGGTGGTGGCGGTGGGCCAGCGCCAGCCGGCCTGGGCCGATGCGGCCTGGGACGACTTCGCCAAGCGCTTCCCGCCCGAGATGCGGCTGGTGCTGACCGCACTGAAGGCCGAGCCGCGCTCGGGGGGGAAAACGGCCGCGCAATGCATGGCTGCCGAGGCTGCGCGCTTCGATGCCACGCTGCAGAGGCAGGCGCGGCAGGGCAGGGCGGCGCGACGCATCGTGCTGGACGAAGTCGGCACCCGCTGCTCCACCTTGCAGCTTGCACAGCGGTTGCGCATCTGGCGCGACGACGGGCGAGACGCGGTGCTGTTGGTCGGTGGCCCCGATGGCCTCGACCCTGCCTTGAAAGGGACCGCCGACGAAACCCTGCGGCTGTCCGACCTGACCTTGCCGCATGCCTTGGCGCGCGTGCTGCTGGCCGAAGCCCTGTACCGCGCCGCGACCGTGCTGGAAGGACATCCGTACCACCGCGAGTGAGCAACGGTCTACGGCTGGCCGCTCGTCGCCCGACCGCGGCATGGTTCGTCGCTCAGCCGCGGTTGGCCCGGTTGGCACCGTAGACAATGGCTGTCGATGGATCTGGCTGCCGCTTCTGACCACCCCTTGCTTGCTGCTTCGCCTGCTGCGCCGAGCTTCGTCTGGTTGGCCTCGCAAAGCCCGCGCCGGGCGCAGTTGCTGGATCAACTGGGTGTGTCGCACCGGCTGCTGCTGGCCGGCGCCGATGAGAACGCCGAAGACCTCGAAGCCGAGCAGCCGGGCGAGTTGCCGCTGGCCTATGTGCAGCGCGTGACCCTTGCCAAGCTGCATGCCGCGCGTTTGCGCATGGAACAGCGCGGCGAGCGGTCGGCGCCAATCCTGTGCGCCGACACCACCGTGGCCCTGGGTGCGCGCATCTTCGGCAAACCGCTGGACGATGACGATGCAGCCCGCATGCTGCACACCCTGTCGGGCCGCACGCACCGGGTTTTGACATCGGTGGCGGTGTGGGTGCCCGCGCAGCGCGGCGAGCAGGCGGGGCCTTTGACCGCCACCAGCCTTTCGACCGTGCGCTTCGCCGCGTTGACCGACGCCACCATCGCCCGCTACATCGCCACTGGCGAGCCCAGAGGCAAGGCCGGCGCCTATGCGGTGCAGGGCGCCATCGCGGCCTACATCGAACGCATCGCCGGCAGCTACAGCGGCATCATGGGCTTGCCCCTGTTCGAGACCGCGCGGCTGCTGCAACAGGCGGGCGTCGCGACCGCGCTGCAGCCGCCGCTCCCCAACTGAACCCCCATGGCCCATCAAGACATCCTCATCAACTGGTCGCCGCAGGAAACCCGCGTGGCGGTGATCGAGAACGCCGCGCTGCAGGAACTGCACATCGAACGCTCGCTGGAGCGTGGCCTGGTCGGCAATGTCTATCTCGGCAAGGTGGTGCGGGTGCTGCCCGGCATGCAAAGCGCCTTCGTCGACATCGGCCTGGAACGCGCCGCCTTTCTGCATGTGGCCGACCTGAACCACGGCATGTCGCGCTTCGAGGCACGCCAGGAAGCCAACCCGACTCCAATCGAGCGCCAGGTTTTCGAGGGCCAGACGATCACGGTGCAGGTCATCAAGGACCCGATCGGCACCAAGGGCGCGCGGTTGTCGGCGCAGATCAGCATCGCCGGGCGCATGCTGGTGTTCTTGCCGCACGACAAGCACATCGGCATCTCGCAGAAGATCGGCTCGCACGAATTGCGTGAGCAATTGCGCAGCCGCATGCAGCTGCTGACCGTCATGCCGGATGGGGTCGACCCCGGCGGCTTCATCCTGCGCACCAATGCCGAAGATGCGAGTGACGACGACCTGTCCGAAGACATCGCCTACCTGCGTCGCACCTGGGCGCTGATTCGCGAGCGCGCCCACACCAGCCCGCCGGCCAAACTGCTGCACCAGGACCTGAGCCTGGCCGAGCGCGTGCTGCGCGACCTGGTCAACGACGCCACACAAACGATTCGCATCGACTCGCACCAGCAATGCGATGCGCTCAAGCGCTTCGCGCAAACCTACATGCCGCGCGCTGGCAGCCGGCTCGAGCTGTACCAGGGCGAGCGGCCGATCTTCGACCTGTACGGCATCGAAGAAGAAATCCAGCGCGCCCTGTCGCGGCGCGTCGACCTGAAGAGCGGCGGCTACCTGATCATCGACCAGACCGAAGCGCTGACCACGGTCGATGTCAACACCGGCGGCTTCGTCGGTGCCCGCAACTTCGAGGACACGGTCTTCAAGACCAACCTGGAAGCTGCCGGTGCGATGGCGCGCCAGCTGCGGCTGCGCAACCTGGGCGGCATCATCGTCGCCGACTTCATCGACATGCAACGCGAAGAGCACCAGCAAGCGGTGCTGGCCGAGTTGCGCAAGCACCTGGAGCGTGACCGCACCCGCACGACCGTCAGCGGCTTCACACAGTTGGGGCTGGTGGAGATGACCCGCAAGCGCACTCGGGAGAGCCTGGCCCATCTGTTGTGCCAACCGTGCCTGACTTGCCAGGGTCGCGGTGAGGTCAAGACTGCGCGCACCGTTTGCTACGACATCCTGCGCGAGGTGTTGCGCGAAGCGCGCCAGTTCCAGCCACGCGAATTCCGCGTGGTGGCGCATGCCAGCGTGGTCGAGATGCTGCTGGACGAGGAGAGCGTGCACTTGGCGGGCTTGAGCGAGTTCATCGGCCGGCCGATCTCGCTGACGGCAGAGCCGGGGGTCAATCCGGAGCAGTACGACATCGTGTTGATGTAGTCCTGATCGGCGCGATGCCGGTCGACCGGAACTCGCCGACCACCGGCCCTCTAGACTCCCGTCATGCAAGCTGCTCAGAACGAATTGATCACCCGAATCGGCCCCCGCACTCCGTGTGGCGAGTTGATGCGCCGCTACTGGCAGCCGGTCGCGCTGGTGGACGAATTCGACCCCCGCTTCGACCCGCGCATGGCCGAGCGGCCGCTGAAGGCGGTGCGCGTGCTGGGGCAGGACATGGTGCTGTTTCGCGAAGGCACTGTCGATGCAGGAAGCGACTTGCGCGACCCGGATGCCATCTGGGGTTTGCTCGACCGCGACTGCCCGCACCGCGGCGCCGACCTGGCCTTCGCGCGCCACGAAGGCGACGGCATCCGCTGCCCGTTCCATGGCTGGAAGTTCGCGCCCGATGGCCGCTGCCTGCAAACGCCCGCCGAACCTGTCGGCAGTACGTTGTGCAACCGGGTGCGGCAGCGCAGCTATCCGGTCCGGCTGCAGTCGGGTGTGGTGTTCGCCTACCTCGGCCCCGAAGGCAGCGAGCCGCCCGCGCTGCCGGCCTTCGATTGCTTTGCCGCACCGCAGAGCCACAGCTTCGCCTTCAAGGGCGAATGGGCCTGCAACTGGCTGCAAGCCTTCGAGGTCGGCATCGATCCGGCGCACCCCTCGTTCCTGCACCGCTACCTGCAGGACGAGGCACTCGACAGCAGCGGGCAAAAGGAATTCGGACGCCAGTTCCGCGCTGCCACTGCGGGCGCAGTCGGTGGCGAACGCTGGCCGATGACCCGCGTGATGCGCGAGTTCTGCAGCCCTGAAATCCACCACGAAGCCCTCGCTCCGGGCCTGACGCGGCTGACCACGCTGCGGTTGATCTCGGACGCACTGACCCATGTGCGCGTCACGCATGCCGCGTTCCCCCACACCTTCGTGATTCCGCTGTCGGAGACCGTGACCATCACCCAGATGCATGTGCCGATCGACGACACCCACACGCACTGGTATTCGTTTTTTACGAGCTTCGATGCGCCGCTGGACCACGGCACGATGCGGCGCCAGCGCCTGGCCGGGGTGTCGCTGCCTGACTATGTGCCCACCAACGGCCGCCACAACGACTGGGGCTTCGATCCGGCCGAGCAGCGCAGCCGAACGTTTCTGGGCATGGGCGAAGAAGACATCAACCGGCACGACCAGTGGGCCTGCGAGAGCATGGGCGCGATCCAGGACCGCACACGCGAGCACCAGGGCACCAGCGACAAGGTCATCATGGCCAACCGCCGGATGCTGCTGGCCGCGATCGAGACCGTGCAGCAGGGCGGCACGCCGCCGATGGTGCTGACACCGGCTGAAGCCGCGGTGTTGAACGGCCCCGACACGGTGGACTGCATCGCCCCGGCTGCCGATTGGCAGGCGCACTGGCAACAGCGCGCCGCAGCCAAGCGCGCCGGCGCTGCGTGGCTGCGCCAGGAGTCGCCCGCCGACACGGCTGCATGATTGCGCCGGGCCGCTCGCCGGGCCACGCACATTGGGCGCGTTGGGTGCCGCAGCTTCATCAGCAAGGCATCCACCAATTGCGCGTGGCCTGGGCCGATCTGCATGGCGGCTTTCGCAGCAAGACGCTGGTGTGTGGCGCGGCGGCCGACGACAAAGCCTCCGCCGCGCTGCAGACGTCGCTGATTGACGCGCTCAACGGCGGCATCGGCATGGTCAGCACGTTGCTGCTGAAAGACAGCGCCGACCGGTCGGCCATGCCCGTGTTCGGCCCCCACGCGCTGCTGGCCGACGGCATGGCGCCGGAGTGGCGCAGCGCCAGCAACATGCAGCTGATGCCCGACCCGCAAAGCTTCCTGCACCTGCCGTGGGCACCGGGCACCGGCTGGCTGCGCGCCGACCCCGTGTGGGCCGATGGCCGCCCGGTCGAAGCCGACCCGCGGCGCGTGTTGCAACGCGCGGTGGCCGAGCTGCGTGCGGCGGGGTTCGAGCTGCACTGCGGGCTCGAAGTCGAGTTTCATGTCTACCGAATCGTCGACGAACGGGCCGCAGCCGAAGACTCGGCATGGCCCGCTGCTGCACCGCGGGTCGGCTTGCTGCACCCCGGCTACCAACTGTTGTCCGAGGCCTGTTCGGATGCCACCGATGCGGTGCTGCAGATCGTTCGCAGCACCGCGCTCGGTCTGGGTCTGCCACTGCGCTCGCTCGAGATCGAGTTCGGGCCGAGCCAGTTCGAAGCCGTTTTCGCGCCCACCGAGGCGTTGGCCGCGGCCGATCACCTGCTGCTCTTCAGGAACGGGGTGCGGCAAGCGCTGCGGCGCGCGGGCTATCACGCCAGCTTCGCTTGCCGGCCGCCGTTTCCGAACGCGGTGGCCAGCGGTTGGCACGTGCACCAGTCGCTGGTGGATGCAGAGGGCCGCAACGGTTTTGCTCGCGGCAGCGCCGAAGCCGGCAGCCGCACCGGCGGCGCGAACGATGCCCGGCACGTGCTGTCGGATGTTGGAGCGCACTGGCTCGCCGGCCTCCTCGCGCACGCCGATGGCATGGCGGCCTTGTGTGTGCCCACGATTCCCGGCTATCAGCGCCTCAGAGGCAGCGTGATGGCGCCTTGTGCGCCGGTCTGGGGCTTCGACAACCGTGGCGCGATGCTGCGCGTGTTGGGTTCCTGCGGCAGCGCCGCCACCCGCATCGAGAACCGCCTGCCGGAGCCGATGGCCAATCCGTACCTGGCGTTGGCAGCGCAGATCGCAGCCGGTCTGGACGGCTTGCAGCGCCGGCTGGATCCGGGTGCCGAAGTCGCCGATCCGTATGCCCCCGTGGCAATGCCAACGCGCTCCGGGGAAGGCACCGCGGCTGCAGCGCGCCTGCCGGCATCGCTGGGTGATGCGGTGACGGCGCTGGCGGCCGACACGGTGCTGCAACGCATGCTCGGCCCGTCGATGTCGGTCGTCTACGACGCTGTGCGGCGGCAGGAGTTGGCACGCCATGCGGCTGCCCCGGATGCGGCCGAGTGGGAAGCTCGTGAATACTTCGGACGCTTCTGACCCGTTGCCGGATTGGCGCTGAACGATTTCGCTTGGACCTGCAGTCCCCACCCCCATCCATGACCACTGTTTCCGTCACTTTTCATGCTGCCACCGGCGAGCCGCGCCAGGTCCGGGGCCGAGTCGGCAAGAGCCTGATGCAGGCCGCGCTCGATGCCGGCATCGACGGCATCGCAGCCGATTGCGGCGGCTGCCTCAGCTGCGCCACCTGCCATGTGTTCGTCGACGGCGACTGGCTGCAGCGGCTGCAACCGGTGTCGGAAGACGAGGCCGCGATGCTCGAGATGACTGCCACACCGCGTGCGGCCAACAGCCGCTTGTCGTGCCAGATCCTGCTGCAGCAAGAGCTGGACGGGCTCAGCGTGCGGCTGCCGGCGAGCCAGTACTGAAAGTGCGCACCTGCCGATGAAGCTGCTCGACCGTCTGGCGCAGCTCTGCGCGGTGCTGGCCGGCGTGGTGCTGACCGGCATCACGCTCATGACGTGTGCAAGCGTCATCGGCCGCAACACCACGGGCTGGACGATCGTCGGCGACTTCGAGCTGTCGGGTTCGGCCGCCGGCGCGGCGATCGCGCTGTTCCTGCCCTGGTGCCAGGCACGGCGCGGCAACATCACGGTCGACTTCTTCACTGCCGCCGCGTCAGACAGCACCCGAGAGCGGCTCGACCGCATCGGCGCGCTGTTGCTGGCCGCCATGATGGGGTTGATGGCCTGGCGCACCACGCTCGGCGGGCTCAGCGCCTGGAAGACCCAGGCCGGCTCGATGATGCTCGGCTTCCCGGAGTGGATCGTCTATGCGCTGATGGTGCCGCCCTTGGCGCTGACCGCGCTGATTGCGGTGGTGCAGGCAGTTCGTGGCTTCGGGCGGGAGCCGCTGCTGTGACCCCGATCCAGCTCACGCTGCTGATCTTCGCGGTGATGCTGCTCTTGATGGCGGTGCGGGTGCCGATCGCGGTGTCGATGTTCGCTGCCGGCGCGCTCGGCTATGTGTTGAAAGCCGGCTGGCTGCCGCTGGCCAGCTTTCTCAACACCCAGGCATTCGCACGCTTCGCGAGCTATGACCTGAGCGTGATTCCGCTCTTCATCCTGATGGGCAACTTCGCCACCCAGGGTGGCATCAGCAAGGCGCTGTTCGCCTTTGCCGCCGCAGTGATGGCGCGCTTTCGTGGTGGCCTGGCGATGGCCGCGGTGGTGGCCTGCGCGGCCTTCGGCGCCATCTGCGGCAGCTCGATCGCCACCGCGGCCACGATCACGCAGGTGGCCTTGCCGGAGATGCGCCGGCATGGCTACTCCGGCCGCCTGGCCACCGGCACGCTGGCAGCCGGCGGCACCCTCGGCATTCTGATTCCGCCATCGGTGCCACTGGTGATCTACGCCATCCTGACCGAGCAGAACATCGCCAAGTTGTTCGCGGCGGCGATGATCCCCGGCGCACTGGCGGTGCTGGGCTACATCACTGCGATCGCGATCTATGTGCGGCTCAAACCCGAACACGCTCCGGCGCAAGAAGCCGACGACCTGCCGCGGCTGTCTGCCGCGGCCTTCTGGGCGGTGCTGCCGATCGTGGTGATCTTCACGATTGTCTTCGGTGGCATCTACACCGGCCAGTTCACCCCCACGGAAGGCGCCGCGGTCGGCGCAGCCGCCACCTTCTTCGCCGCGCTGTTGCGCCGCGAAATGACCTGGGCGAAGTTCGGTGCGTGTTTCCTGGCCACCGCGTCGGCCTCGGCCATGATCTTCATGATCTTCCTGGGCGCCGACATCATGAATGCGGCGCTGGCACTGACACAGGTGCCGGCGCAGTTGGCCGCGTTCGTGAACACGCTGGGCTGGCCGCCGTTGGTGATCATCGCTGCCATCCTGGCGTTCTATCTGGTGTCGGGTTGCTTCATGGACGAGTTGTCGGTGATGCTGCTGACGATTCCGATCTTCTTTCCAGTGGTGATCGGCCTGGCGCCGGCGCTCGAGATGACCCGCGAAGGTCTGGCGATCTGGTTCGGCATTCTGGTGCTGATGACGGTGGGCTTCGGCTTGTTGTCACCGCCGGTGGGGCTCAATGTCTACATCGTCAACGGCTTGGCCAAAGACGTGCCGATCGGCCAGAGCTATCGCGGTGTGCTGCCGTTCCTGGCGGCCGATGCGGTTCGCTTGTTGCTGATTCTTGCGTTCCCGATGTTGTCGTTGTGGATCCTGCGGTTCATCGGGTAGCGAGCGGCGCAGGGGCGGGCGGCGCAGGTCTGCGCCTGGCGCTGTGCCAACAGCGCATGCACTGGACTGGCGACGAGAACACCGCGTCGATCGTCGCCTGGGTGCAGCGCGCCGCGGCCGCCGGTGCCGACGCCGTGCTGTTCCCGGAACTCGCCATCACCGGCATCCACCGCCGGATCGCCGAGGCCGCGCAGCCCGCACTGGTCGATGGCCAGCTGGCACAGGTCAGGGCGTCCTGCGCGCGTTACGGCATTGCAGCATCGGTCGGCGCACCGACCTTCAATGCCGACGGCAGCATCTGCATCGCGCAGCACTTCTTCGACCGCCGCGGCCAACTGGCCGGCGTGGCCCACAAGCAGGGGCTGACCGCGCCCGAAGCCACGTTCTTCGTGCCCGGGCGGGACCGTTCAACCTTCTCATGGCTGGGTCGCAAATGGAGCGCTGTGATCTGCCGCGAATGTGAGGACGCAGACGCCATCGCAGCGCAGTGGCGCGCCGATCCACCTGGTGTGGTGTTGTGGCCGGGCGGCATGCGGCCCGACCCTGACAAGCCCCGTGTCGAGCCCCCAGAGTACGTCGCGCAAATGCAGGCCTTTGCACAACGGTTCGCGGTCCATGTCGTGATGGTCAATTGGCCGAATGCCTTGAACCGGCCCGAGGAAAGCACCGAATCCGGCGGCAGCGTGGTCATTGCACCTGACGGCAAAGCGCTGCTGACGCTGCCAAAAGCGCAGGCTGGCATGGCGGTCTTCGAGTTGGGTCAGGCAACTGCAGAATGGCTCCTTGACCCTGGCGGTGAGCACCAATGAAGCAACCAGCAGCGAAGAGGCTGATGAGCTTGTGAGCTGCACTGCAGATCTGGTTGTTGGGTTGTTGGTTTGTGCGTGTGCGTGTGCGAGGGCGCGGCAGGCGGTACCCGGCCGGGGGGCGGATGCGGTGGTCTGCGCTTCGCTCCGACTGCGCTGCGATGCTCGGTCCGGGGTCGCGCTGCCAAACTCACTGCGCGGGCTGCGCCCGCTCCGTTCAGACAGTGGCATCGAGTCAGTCTACGAAGCGCTG
>JBBSPW010000038.1:0-22279 GCA_038258365.1 Burkholderiales bacterium
AGCAGCGCCGGGCTCGCGTCGGGAATGGTCTTCAGGTGGATGTAGCCGCGAAAGTCGTGGTCTTCGCGCAGGCAGCGCGCCACTTCCACCACCTGCTCCATCGTGTAGTCGGGGCTCTGAATGATCCCGCTGCTGAGAAACAAGCCTTCGATGCAGTTGCGGCGATAAAAGTCCAGAGTCAGGTGCACCACCTCGGCGACCGTGAAGCGTGCCCGCGGCACGTTGCTGCTGACGCGGTTGACGCAATACAGGCAGTCGTAGACGCAGTAATTGGTCAGCAGGATCTTCAACAGCGAGATGCAGCGCCCGTCGGGCGCATAGCTGTGGCAGATGCCGCTGCCTTCGGTGCTGCCGATGCCGCCCTTGCCACGCGCGCCGGCGCCGAGCGAGTTGCGCTTGTCGGCACCACTGGACGCGCATGAGGCGTCGTACTTGGCGGCATCGGCCAGGATCGCGAGCTTGGATTGCACCTGCATGAGCTGGATGAATGTACAGGTTTATCGGCCCTTCGCGCCCGGCGGGGGCTTTGCGGGATGTACGGCTCTTCAGCCGAACTTGATCAAAAGCCGCTTCCAGGCTGCGCCAGGTACTCGCCCTCTTCTGCCGTGCTTTGCCGGCCGAGCGCCGCATTGCGGTGTGGAAATCGGCCGAACTCCGAGATCACCTGCTGGTGTTTTCGCGCGTACGCCAGCGTGTCCTGAAGTTCGGGTGCTTCGGCCGCCAGCGCCTCGAACAGCGCCACGCAGCGGGCTTGCATCACATGGTCTTCGGCATGTTCCAGCGGCAGGTAGACAAAGGTGCGCTGTGCCGGCTGCAGCAGCTTGTCGCCGCCTTCGTCGATCAGCGCCAGCGCCAGCTCGAGTGCGCGCGGATCGCCGGCAAAAGCCCGTGCCTGGCCGCGAAACAGGTTGCGCGGGAACTGGTCGAGCACGATCAATTCGGCCACCCGCTGCCGCGGATCGGCGTCCCAGCCGAGCGGGCCTTCCAGCGCCTGCTCGACCAGCGGGCCGAAGCGTTCGCGAATGCGATCGTCGAAAGCCGTGTCCTTGACGAACCACTCCTTGCGCGGGTCGAGCGCCGCGGTGGGTGAGTCGGTGCCGAACCAGAATTCCAAAACATCGTCTGCGTTCATGGGACGCAGCCTACGTCATGCGGGCGTGATCGACGCTGCGGGGCCAACGGGTCCATCGCCGGTCCGGATAATCCGCCCGCGTGGACACCCCTTCCGCTTCGTTACCGACCCGGCGGTCCCGCACCGCGCTCTATCTCGACCTGATCCGCTGGAATCGCCCCGCCGGGTGGCTGCTGCTGTTGTGGCCCACGCTGGCGGCCTTGTGGATCGCCGCCGATGGCTGGCCAGGCTGGCACCTGCTGTTGGTGTTCGTGACCGGCACGGTGCTGATGCGCAGCGCCGGCTGCTGCGTCAACGATGTCGCCGACCGCGACTTCGACCGCCATGTCCAGCGCACCGCCGACCGGCCCGTGACCACCGGCGCGCTGTCGGTGGCGCAAGCGCTGGGTTTCGGCGCCGTGCTGGCGCTGGCGGCGTTTGCGCTGGTGCTGAGCACCACACCGGCTGCGATCGTGCTGTCGTTCGCGGCGCTGGCGGTGACGCTGCTGTACCCGTATGCGAAGCGGGTGGTCGCAATGCCGCAGGCGGTGCTCGGCGTTGCTTTCAGCTTCGGCATTCCGATGGCGTTCTCCGCCGTGCTGGGTGGCAGCAGCTGGAATCTGTCAGCGGTTGGCGCGTCGATCCCGGCTGCAGCCTGGGCGCTGATGGTGGTCAACGGCTTCTGGGTGCTGGCCTACGACACCGAGTACGCGATGGTCGACCGCGACGACGACCTGCGCCTGTCGATGAAGACATCGGCCATCACCCTGGGCCGCCACGATGTGACCGCGGTGATGCTTTTCTATGCGACCCATCTGGCTGGGTGGGCGCTGCTCGGGCGCTGGTTCGGGCTCGGCAGCGTGTTTGCGGTCGGGCTGGCGGTGGCGGCCCTGCAGGTGGTCTGGCACTGGAGGCTGATCCGCTACCGCCGCCGCGAAGGTTGCTTCACTGCCTTTCGCCACAACCACTGGCTGGGCTTGACGATCTTTGCCGGGGTGGCGCTGGATCTAGCGTTGCGCTGAACAGACTTGGCAAGGCTCAGCCAGCCCGCCCGAGTTCGACGGCCCGGTCGTGCGCCGCATGCACCGCCCGCACGACCGCTGCCGCCACCGCATCGGCCTGCAGCGATGTGATTGCGGCATGGGTGGTGCCGCCCTTGGAGGTCACCTGGGCCCGCAAGTCGGCCAGCGACGAGTCCGACTGCATCGCGAGTGCCGCCGCACCACCGAATGTGGCCTGCGCCAGTTGCCGGCCCTGGGCTTCGCTCAAGCCGAGTTCGACGGCCGCCTGCACCATCGCTTCCAGCACATAGAAGACATAGGCCGGACCGGAGCCGGACACTGCCGTCACCGCGTCCAGGTCGGACTCGCGCTGCACCCACAGCCACTGCCCTGTGGGCTCGAACAGCGCTTCAACCTGCTGGCGCCCCGCCTTGTCGATGCTGGGCTCGGCATACAAGCCGGCGATGCCCTGGCCGATCAGCGCCGGGGTGTTGGGCATGGCGCGCACCACCTGTGCGCTGCCGCTGGCCGCGGCCACTGCCGCACACTGAACACCCGCCATCACGCTCAATTGCAACGCCTGCCCGATGAAGCGTTTGCAGGGTTCGGCCGCAGCGGCAAAGAACTGCGGCTTGACGGCCCACACCACCCATCCGGCTTGCGACAGCGCCGCCGCTGCTTCGGCCAGCGGCGCCAGCCCGAAGCGCTGCGACAAGCGCGCCCGCTGCTCGGCTGAAGGGTCCACCACCAGGATCGACGCAGCTGCCACGCCGGACTGCAGCAAGCCGCCGATCAGGGCTTGCGCCATGTGGCCACCGCCGATGAAGGCGATGGGTCTTCGGTCCGTTCGGTCCGGTGTGCTCATCGCCGCCAGTCTATGCGGCCCGCTTTACAGGGCTTCACAGCCGCACGCCATAATTCCGCGCTGCAGATGACCGGATGCGGCCCACGCGCCCCGTCCCACTCAAAGAGGATTGCCGATGACCCCGAATGCCCATTTTCGCCCTGCCATCTCGCGCCGGCTCGCCCTGGTGGCCGCACTGGCCTCTTCCGTGCTGCTGGCGGCCTGCGGTGGCGGCGGCAGCGACAACGGTCAAACCACGTTGCGCGCCATCAACCTGACGTCGAATGTGCCGAGCATCGATGTGTTCACGGGCGAGACCAAACGCTTCAGCGCGCTGGCGACCAACGGCGTTTCGGACAGCACCGGATTCAATGCCGAAACCACCACGTTGGTGGTCAAGAAGGCCGGAGACGGTGCCTCGTTGCTGTCGGGTTCGTATTCGCTGGACAAGGACAAACATTACACCGCGGTGGTCTGGGGCAACGAGACCGGGCTGCGCCTGACCACGTTGCCCGAGGACGAAAACAGCAACGACATCACCGCCGGCAACAGCCGCGTGCGGGTTTTCAACGCCACGACCGATACCGGTTCGGTCGATGTGTACCTGACCAAAGCAGCCGACATCGGCGGTTCGGTGCCCACGCAAGGCGCGATCACCGGCGGAACGCTGGGCGGTTTCCGCGATGTGTCGACCGGCACGTACCGACTGGTCGTGACGGGCGTCGGCGATCCGAACGACGTGCGGCTGACGATCCCGGCCATCACGCTCGAAGAAAAGAAATTCGCCACACTGGTGCTGACCGCCGGCAACGGCGGCGTGCTGGTCAATGGCACCTTGATTCTTCAGCAAGGCGCGGTCACCGCGCTCGGAAACACGCAAGCCCGGGTTCGGGTGGTGGCCAGCATCAGCAACGGCGGCAACGTCGCCGTGACCGCTGCGGGCCGCACCTTGGCGGGCGGCCTGCGTTCGCCTTCGGTGGGGCCGTATGCATTGGTCGAAGCCGGCAGCCCGGATGTGACGGTGCGCGTCAACGGCGCGGTCATCGCCACCGGCGCGCGCACGCTGAAGGCCGGCTTCGACTACACCTTGCTGGTCTATGGCGCAGAAGGTGCGGGCCAGGTGCGTCAGATCGAAGACGACAACCGCCTGCCCGCCAGCAACACCCGCGCCAAGATCCGCTTGCTGCACGGGGTGACGGGCGTCAACCCGCTGACCCTGTCGGTCGACTTTCTGGCGCTGATCCCGGATGTGCCCAGCGGCACCGCATCGGGCTACGGCACCGTCACCTCGACCACCACAGCGCAGGTCGATGTGACCTCGACTTCGGGCAGCGCTTCGCTGTTTTCGCAGTTGGCGGTCAATCTGCAGGGTCAGGCCATCTACACGGTTTTCATCCTGGACGGCGACAGCATCCCCAAGGGTGTGATTCGCAAGGAACGATGAAACCGGGCGTCAGTTTTCCGGCCAGCGGCACCGCGGGCGAAACGGGCCAGGCGAGCCAGACAGGTGGCTTTGGCTCTGCCGGCATCGGCTATGGTCCCGCCACCGGCAGCCCCGCGGGCGGGAACATCGTCGATGTGGTGATCGATGTAGGCGATGCCGACTTCGAGCAGGCGGTACTCGAACGTTCTTTGCAGGTGCCCGTGCTGCTGGACTGCTGGGCACCCTGGTGCGGGCCTTGCAAGTCGCTGACCCCGGTGCTGGAAAAGCTGGCCCGCGAATACGCCGGCCGGTTCATTTTGGCCAAGCTCAACACCGAAGAGGCACCGCAACTGGCCCAGGCCCTGCAGTTGCGCAGCATCCCGATGGTGATGTTGTTCATCGGCGGCCAGCCGGTGGGGCAGTTCACCGGCGCCCAACCCGAAGGCCAGATCCGCGCCTTCCTCGCCGAGCACCTGCAACCGCCGGTCTCACCGGTCGAAGAACTTCGCAGGGCCGCCGCTGAGTCGCCCGATGCCGAAGAAGCGATGGCATTGCTGCATGAAGCGCTGTCCATCGAGCCCGGCCACCCCGAGATCACGATGGATGTGGCAGAGCGGTTGATCGCTGCCGATGCGCTGGACGATGCCGCACGCGCACTGGAAAGCCTGCCAGAAGCCGCTCGCAACCCGCGCCATGCGGCCCTCACCGGGCGCATCGCGCTGGCCAAGAACCGCCCGGCCGGCGACAAGGCCGAGCTGACTGCGCGGGTGGCCAAGAACGGCAAGGACTTCGAGGCCCGATTCGGGCTGTCGGCGATCCTGGCCTACGAAGGCGACTTCGCGGCCGCGTTCGAGCAACTGCTGGATGTGGTGCTGCGCGACAAGGCCGAGGCGCGCGAGAAGGCGCGGCTGCAGTTGGTGGCGTGGTTCGATGTCTGCCCCGACCCGGCAGTGGTCAGCAGTGGCCGGCGCTACCTCGGCATGTATTTGAACTAGCTGCCCCCAAGCTTAGGGCCCCCAAGCTCGCTTTCGCTCGCTGCCCCCCGAGGGGGGTGCGCGCCTGCGGCCCGGCAGAGCCGGTTCCGCGGCTCCTCTTGGTGGGTTCGCTGCGCTTCGCTCGCGTGTGATCCGCAACCGTCCCGTTTGCTCAGTGCGAGCCGGTCAACAGGTCCACGTTGCCACCGGCCGCGGCGGTGTTGATGGTCAGCGTTTGCTCGGCGCAAAAGCGGAACAGGTAGTGCGGGCCGCCGGCTTTGGGGCCGGTGCCAGACAGGCCTTCGCCACCGAAAGGCTGCACCCCGACCACCGCGCCGATCATGTTGCGGTTGACATAGACATTGCCGATGCGCGCGGCGTCGGCAATGCGGTGGGCGCGGCTGTCGATGCGGGTCTGCACGCCGAGCGTCAGGCCATAACCCAAGGCATTGATCTGCTGCACGACTTCGGCCACATCGCGGGCCTGGCCCTTGCCTTTTTGATCCGGTCCCCAGCGCACCACATGCAGCACCGGGCCGAAGATTTCCTGCTTCAGATCGGCAATGCGGTCGATCTCGAACGCCACCGGCGCGATCAAATTCGGCACGGCTGCTGCTATTGACACATCCACCGGCTGCTCGCCCAGCAACTTCGCGTCGGAGCGCAATCGCGCCACGTGCGCGCTGATGCCACCGAAGGCTTCTTCATCGATCACCGGGCCGACATCGGTGGCCAGATCGGCCGGGTCGCCCACCTGCAACTCGGCGAGTGCGCCGCGCAGCATCTCGATCACGCTGTCGGCCACGCCTTCGTGCACGCACAAGAGGCGCAGCGCGCTGCAGCGTTGGCCGGCGCTGCGAAAAGCGCTGTGGATCACCGCGTCGATGACCTGTTCGGGCAAGGCGCTGCTGTCGACCACCATCGCGTTGAGCCCGCCGGTCTCGGCGATCAGCGGCACGATCGGCCCGTCCTTCGCGGCCAGGGTGCGGTTGATGGCACGGGCCACCGGTGTGCTGCCGGTGAAGCAGACACCCGCTGTGCGGGCATCGGCCACCAGCGCCGCGCCCACCGTTTCGCCCGGGCCGTGGATGCACACCAGCGCATCGGCCGGCACCCCGGCTTCGTGCAGCAATGCGACGAAGCGCCGCGCCACCCGCGGAGTTTGCTCGGCCGGCTTCGCCGCCACCGTGTTGCCCGCCACCAGCGCCGCCACCACCTGCCCGGCGAAGATCGCCAGCGGAAAGTTCCAGGGGCTGATGCAGACGAACACGCCGCGGCCATGCAGGCGCAGCACGTTGCTCTCGCCGGTCGGGCCGGGTAGCGCCTGTTCGCAGAGCGTGCGGTCGGCCTGCACCGCGTAGTAGCGGCAGAAATCGACCGCTTCGCGAACTTCGGCAATGCAATCGCCCAAGGTCTTCTGCGCTTCTTTGACCAACAGGCCGCAGAACTCGGGCAGGCGCGCTTCCAGCGCATCGGCAGCGCGCCGCAGCACCGCGCTTCGTTCGGCCAGCGGCCGCTTGGACCAGCCGTCGAAGCCGCTGTGCAACTTGGCCATCGCGTCCGAGGCGTCCTCTGCAGTGGCCATCGGCTCGGGGTCGAGCGTGGTGCGCTGCACCGCCTGCACCAGCGGCTCGCGCTCGGCGATGCAGGCCAGGTCCGCGCCCATCGAGTTGGCCCGCGTGGCGCCGTACAGCGCCACCGGCAGCGGCTGCGCCGGCACCGTGGCCGGTAGCAAAGGCGACGCCAGCAGCACCTCGGCTGCCACCATCTCGTCAGCCAGCTGGTGCACGAAGGACGAATTGGCGCCGTTTTCCAGCAAACGACGCACCAAATACGCCAGCAGGTCGCGGTGTTCTCCGACCGGGGCATAGATCCGCAGCGGAATGGCGCTACCACCAACCCCCCGCGAACGAATCAGGCCCCCCGCTTGAGCGGGGGGGGCGGGGGGTGTGGTCGTCATGACGCCCGAAGGGGATGGAATCGATCGAGCGCGCAGCTCTCGATAGATGCCGTCCCCCATGCCGTGCAGGCGCTGCATTTCGAACGCGGCGCCCGCTGCCTTGGCCATCTGCACGATGGCTGCGATGGTGCCGGCGTTGTGGGTTGCAAACTGCGGGTAGATCAGCTCGTGGTGTTCGATCAGCCGCGCCGCGCAAGCCAGGTACGAGATGTCGGTGTGGTGCTTGTGCGTGTAGACCGGATAGCCCGCCAGCCCGCCTTCCTGCGCGCGCTTGATCTCGCCGTCCCAATAGGCGCCCTTGACCAGCCGCACCATGAAACGCAGGCCGTTGCTGCGCGCGATGCGGGCCACCTCGTCGACCACTTCGAGCGAGCGCGTCTGGTAGGCCTGCACCGCCAAACCGAAGCCCTGCCACTGCGGATGCCGCAGCCGGATGTGCTGCGCCAGCGACTCGAACAGGTCGAGCGAAATTTCCAGCCGGTCGCTCTCTTCGGCGTCGATCGTCAGGTTGCTGTTGGCAGCGGCGGCTTGGTCGACCAGTTGTTGCACGCGCGGCAGCAGGTCGGCAAACACATGCGGGCGCTGCAGATCTTCATACCGCGCATACAACGCACTGAGCTTGATCGAGATGCCGTCCGAGACCATCGGCGATGCGTCCGGGCCCGAGGTCGAGCCACCTGCGATCGCACGGATGGCGTTGGCATAGCTGGCCAGGTAGCGGCGGGCATCGGCATCGGTGCGTGCGCCCTCGCCCAGCATGTCGTAGCTGAAGCGAAGCGCGCTCGACGACTTGCGCTGGGCAGCCGCTTCTGCCATCGCCTCACCGATGTTGCGGCCCAGCACGAACTGCCGCCCCAGCAGCTGGATCGCCCGCACGGTGGCGCCGACCACGGTGCGCGAACCGAGCCGCTGCGCGAGCCCCGGCGGGCTCTCGCTTTCGGGCAGGAAACGTTTCGACAAGGCAATGGCGCTGGCCGACAAGTTCGACAGCATCTTGTAGGGCGTGCCGTCGGCCGCGCCTTCGAACTCGGCCCGGCCGAGTTGGTCGGCGGTCAGCGCAATGGCGGTTTCGGCGTCGGGCACGCGCAGCAGGGCTTCGGCCAGGCGCATCAGCGCCAGACCTTCGGCGCTGCTGATCGGATATTCGCGCAGCAGCGATTCCATTGCCCAGAACGGCGCCGGCTTGTCACGCACCGCCTGCACCCAGGGCCGCGCCATCTCGATCACGCCTGGCCAGTCGAGCCGGCCCTTGAGGCCGTCGAGCGCAGCGGCTATGCAGCGCGCTTCATCGCGGTACGGATAGGGCAAGCGGGCACGCGGGGGGGCTACCGCGGGGCCGGGCGGACGCGGGTTGCTGTTGTCGACAGCAGCAGTTGAAGTCATGGCAAGTTCCTGCGGGATGTTGCGTGCAACGTGAACGCAGCCCACAGCTTAGCCCTGGGAGGGGGCACGCCCGGCGCGGCCCGCCGGGGAGCCGAACTCAAGGCCGTCGCTTCAAGGCCTGTTGCGGGTCAAGGCACGTTGCGGGCGCCGAAAATGGCACTGCCCACCCGCACCATGGTCGAGCCGGCGGCGATCGCGTCTTCCAGGTCGGCACTCATCCCGGTGGACAGGGTGTCCAGCGCCAGACCCTGAGAACGCAGCAACTGCCACAGATCGAACAGCGCACGATGCGGAGCGCAGCGGGCCGCCTCGTCTGCACCATCGCCTGGCGCCGCCGGCACCGCCATCAACCCGCGCAGGCGCAGCCGCGGCAGGCGCGCCACGGCCCGCGCCAGCATCGCGATCTCGGCAGGGTCGGCGCCGCTCTTGCTGGCCTCGGCGCTGATGTTGACCTGCAAGCAGATGTTCAGCGGCGGCAGTTCGGGCGGGCGCTGGGCCGACAGGCGTTCGGCGATCTTCAGCCGGTCCACCGATTGCACCCAGTCGAAGTGTTCGGCCACCGCGCGGGTCTTGTTGCTCTGCAACGGACCGATCAGGTGCCACTCGATCCGGGTGCGCAGATCGGCCAGGGCCTCGATCTTGTCCAGCGATTCCTGCACATAGTTTTCGCCGAACCAGCATTGGCCGGCCGCATGCGCTTCACGCACGGCATCGGCGCCGAATGTCTTGCTGACCGCCAGCAGGCAGACCGCATCGACAGCCCGTCCATGGGTCGAAGCAGCGCGGGAAATGCGCCCCTTCACTTCTTGCAGGTTGTTTGCGATGCTGCCCATAATGAATTTGTAACCCTGGATTCGTGCGACCCACCCTCGATGGACATCACCCAACTGCTCGCCTTTTCGGTCAAGAACAAGGCTTCCGATCTGCACCTGTCGGCCGGCCTGCCGCCGATGATCCGGGTGCACGGTGATGTGCGGCGCATCAATGTCGAAGCGCTGGACCACAAGACGGTCCACGACATGGTGTACGACATCATGAACGACAGCCAGCGCAAGCACTACGAAGACACGCTGGAATGCGACTTCAGCTTCGAGATTCAGGGTCTGGCGCGCTTTCGCGTGAACGCGTTCAATCAAAACAGAGGCGCGGGCGCGGTGTTCCGCACCATTCCCAGCAAGATCCTGACGCTCGAACAACTGGGCACACCCAAGGTGTTTGCCGACCTGGCCCTGCGGCCGCGCGGCCTGGTGCTCGTGACCGGGCCGACCGGCTCGGGCAAGAGCACCACGCTCGCCGCGATGGTCAACCATCTGAACGAACACGAGTACGGCCATGTGCTGACGGTCGAAGACCCGATCGAGTTCGTGCACGAATCGAAAAAATGCTTGATCAACCAGCGCGAGGTCGGCCCGCACACGCTGTCGTTCTCGAACGCCCTGCGCAGCGCGCTGCGCGAAGATCCGGACGCGATCCTGGTGGGCGAGATGCGCGACCTGGAAACCATCCGCCTGGCCTTGACCGCCGCTGAAACCGGCCACCTGGTGTTCGGCACCCTGCACACCAGCAGCGCGGCCAAGACCATCGACCGCGTGGTGGATGTGTTCCCTGCGGCCGAGAAGGAGATGGTGCGCTCGATGCTGTCGGAGTCGCTGGTGGCGGTGATTTCGCAAACGCTGTGCAAGTTGAAAGACGGCAGCGGCCGGGTGGCAGCACATGAAATCATGATCGCCACGTCGGCCATCAAGAACCTGATCCGCGAGAACAAGATCGCGCAGATGTACAGCTCGATCCAAACTGGCCAGAGTCTCGGAATGACCACGCTGGACCAGAATCTGACGGACCTGGTGCGACGCAATCTGGTGAGTCCGGCCGAAGCGCGCGCGAAGGCAAAAATCCCCGAAAACTTTCCAGGCTAGAACACATGGAACGCGACCAGGCATCGAAGTTCGTCAACGACCTGCTGCGGTTGATGGTCGGCCGCAATGGCTCGGACCTGTTCCTGACCGCAGACTTTCCACCCGCCATCAAGATCGACGGCAAGGTCACCAAGGTGTCGCCGCAGCCGTTGACCGGACAGCACACCCTGGCCCTGGTGCGGGCGGTGATGAACGACAAGCAGGGCGCCGAATTCGAGCGCACCAAGGAATGCAACTTCGCGATCTCGCCGCAGGGCGTCGGCCGCTTCCGCGTCAACGCCTTCGTGCAGCAGGGTCAGGTCGGCATGGTCTGCCGGACGATTCCTGCCAAGCTGCCCACCATCGACGGCCTCGGCTTGCCGGTGGTGCTGAAAGAGATCGCACTCGAAAAGCGCGGGCTGGTGATCTTTGTCGGTGCCACCGGCTCGGGGAAGAGCACCTCGTTGGCCGCGATCGTCGACCACCGCAACGAGCATTCCTTCGGCCACATCATCACCGTCGAAGACCCGGTGGAGTTCGTGCACCCGCACAAGAACTGCATCGTCACGCAACGTGAACTGGGCATCGACACCGACAGTTGGGAAGCCGCGCTGAAGAACACGCTGCGTCAGGCGCCCGATGTGATCCTGATGGGCGAGATCCGCGACCGCGAAACCATGGAACACGCGGTGGCCTTCGCCGAGACCGGCCACCTGTGCCTGGCTACGTTGCATGCCAACAGCGCGAACCAGGCGCTCGACCGGATCATCAACTTCTTTCCCGAAGAGCGGCGCCAGCAACTGCTGATGGACCTGTCGCTGAACCTGAAGTCACTGGTCAGCCAGCGCCTGCTGCCGCGCGAGCAGGGCCGCGGGCGCGTGGCGGCGGTCGAGGTGCTGCTGAACACGCCGCTGGTCAGCGATCTGATCTTCAAGGGCGAGGTGGCCGAGATCAAGGAACTGATGAAGCGCAGCCGCGAGCTCGGCATGCAGACCTTCGACCAGAGCCTGTTCGACCTGTTCGAAGCGCGCCATGTGACCTACGAAGACGCGCTGCGCAACGCCGACTCGGTCAACGACCTGCGGCTGCAGATCAAGCTGAAGAGCGAACGCGCGCGCAGCAGTGACCTGGCGGCCGGCACCGAGCACATGAAGATCGCCTGAAAGGCTTGCAGGCTGCAGCATTCGCTGCAACCGCAACCTCAGGGCCGGGCGGCGCTGCCGGCACGCTCGACCGGCTTGGCAATCGCGTTGAGCTCGTCCTCGCTCAGCGTCTCGAACACGCGGATCACCTTGCGCACCCCCGGCACCGAACTGGCGATCTCGGCGCCGCGGCGGCTTTCGCGCTCGGTCACGCGGCCCATCAGGAACACGACCCCGCGCTCGCTGACGACCTTGAACGCGGTCACCTGCACGTCCTTGGTTTCCAGCATCGTCGCCTTGACCTTGCCGCTGAGCAGGGTGTCGGCCGAGCGCGAGGACAGCGAGCTGTTCGGTGCGATCAGCAACTCGTTGGCGACCGAGCGCACGTTCTCGACCCCGGCCACAGCGGCACCGACGGCCACCTTGTCGGCTTCGGTGGGCACCTCACCGGTGATCAGCACCACGCGGTTGTAGCTGGTGACGTTGAGATGCCCCAGCGACGCCAGCGCGCGCAGTCGCGAAGCCGCCTTCAGCTCGATCGCTTCGTCCTCGACCTGGATGCCGGTTGTGCGGCGGTCGGAAGCCACGAGCCCGCTGCCCAGCACCACGCCGCCCAGCAGCAGCGGGGCGCAGGCGGTCAACGCGGTGATGGCGGTAACGGCCGCCATGGCAGCCACGAGTCTTGCGGCGGGCCGCATCGGTGCGCGATGGCGCACCCCATTGGAATCGTTCATGGGTCTTGTTCCCCCAGCAATTGAAAGTCGACGGCATCGCACAACAGGTGCAACACCATGAGTTGAAGTTCCGCGACGCGGGCCGCGCGTTCATGCGGCACGGCCACCAGCACATCGGTTTCGGCCAACAGTTCGCCGAAGGCCTGAGCGCCGCGCCCGGCCAGTACCACGATCGTCATGTCGCGGTCTTGAGCGGCTGTGATCACCGGCGCGCTGTGGCCCTCGCCGTCGTCGATGTAGAGCAACACATCGCCCGGCGAGCCCAGCGCGCGCACCTGCTGCACGGCATCGGCACCGAGCGCCAGTGCGGCAAGCGGCGGCCGCTCACGCTCGAAGCGGCCGGTCAGCAAGCGCGCCATCTGGTGCGCCAACGACTGGCCGGCAGTGGTACCGGTCACCATCACCTTGCCGCCACCGGTCAAGGCCGACAGCAATGCCGCCGTCGCATCGGCAATCGGCCGCACCAGCACTTCGGCAGCCCGCATCGCCAAGTCGGATGCGTCGAAAAACTGCTGTTGGATGCGCTGTTCGAGCATGAGCGTCGATCATAGGGCAGGGGTCGATAGGCCCGGTCGGGGTGTCCGTTGCTGCGGCCCGCTTGTGGCGGCCGCCGTCGAAGCACCTTCGGCAACGTCAGAGGAGTCGGTGATGCCAGCGCCGGTGTTGGTCGCCTCGGCGCCATGGGCAGCGGCCTGCGCGGTGGCCTGCGATGCAGCGCGACTCGCCCGCGGCCAGCCTCAGCACCTGCAGCGCTGCGACTTTGGTGCCAGAGGTGCCGACAATCCCGAGGTGGGCCGCGTGTGCGTTACCGCGCACCAGCCAGTCGCCGATGCCGTCCTTGAAGCAGCCGCTGGCCAAGGGTTCCCCCGCGGCGGCGGCGGTTGGTCTCGTTTTCGCACAGCAGCCATTGCGGTTCGGCTTCGGCGCGCCATTGCATCGGCGGCAAGCCGGGGTGGTCGATTCGCACCCGTCTCGCGGCGGCGATGTGCAGATCGGGCTTTTGCCTGCCCGGCTGCCACGACCAGGTGTTGCGAAAGAACAGTTGCATGCGCGCGCCTTCGGCTGTACGGCCGAGCCGCTCGTTGAGCTGCTCATTGAGGCGCTCATCTGGGCGGTCGGGATCAACCGGCATCGAAGGCCCCCGGCAACCACTCGACCCGTCCACTGTCGACCGCCACGACATCGAAGCGGCAAGCCGGCTGGCTGGTCAGACCCATCAGGTAGTGCCGCGCAGCGTAGACCAGGCTCGCGCGCTTGGTGGCCGAAATACTGGCTGCGGCCCCGCCGTGGGCCGAGCCGGCGCGGCTGCGCACCTCGCAGAACACCAGCGTGCCGTCGGCATCGCGCAGGATCAGGTCGATCTCGCCGCCGCGGGCCCGGGGGCCCCTTGCCACCCGATAATTGCGCTGCACCAACCGCAGCCCGCGGGCTTGCAAGTACCGCAGCGCCTCGGATTCAGCGGCATCGCCAACGGCCTTGCGGCCGCCTGCCCTCGCTCCTGCCCCCGCTCCCGCCGCCGACTCTTTTGCTGCCACCTTCTTCGTGACCATCGACCCGTCCCTTCTGCTGCGCGCTGCCACGGAAGCCGCGGGCCGCCAGCAACGGCGCGCCGGCACACTGTATGTGGTGGCAACGCCGATCGGCAACCTGGCCGACATGAGCCTGAGGGCGATCCATGTGCTGTCGATGGTCGACGCGGTGGCGTGCGAAGACACGCGGGTGACCGGCGGTCTGCTGAACCATCTGGGACTGCACAAGCCGTTGATTGCGCTGCATGCGCACAACGAGCAGGGTGCGTCGCAAGCGGTGCTGGCGCGGCTGGCAGTAGGCGAGTCGGTGGCCTGCGTCAGCGATGCCGGCACGCCGGCAGTGTCCGATCCCGGCGCGGTGCTGGTGGCGCAGGCGGCGGCCGCTGGGCATCCTGTCGTGCCGGTGCCTGGCGCCAGTGCAGCCCTGGCTGCACTGAGTGCGGCTGGCGACACCACGGGGGCCGGTGCTTCCGGCGGCTTCCGCTTTGTCGGCTTCCTGCCGGCCAAGGGCGGCGAGCGGCGCGAGCGGCTGGCAGCCCTTTTGACCGATCCATGCACCCAACTGCTGTTCGAAGCCCCGCACCGCATCACCGAGTTGCTGGCGGCGCTGGCCGCAGATGCGCCGTCACGCCGTGTGACGCTGTGCCGCGAGTTGACCAAACAGTTCGAGACCGTTCACACCGACACCGCCGCCACCCTGCCGGCCTGGCTGGCGGCCGATGCCAACCGCGCCCGGGGTGAGTTCGTGCTGGTGCTGCATGCGCTGCCGCCGCCTGCGCCCTCCGCAGCCGACGAACTGCCGGCAGCGGCACAGCAGGTCCTGAGGGTGCTGCTGCGAGAGCTGCCGTTGAAGCAGGCGGTGGCGCTGGCAGCCGAGATCAGCGGCGCGCCGCGCAATGCGCTGTACCAGCGGGCATTGCTCGACCGCGACGCCTGATCATCGGCTGCGCCCATCGCGGCAGGCGATGCGCCCCGGGCAGTCGACCCCCCGACTTCTACAATCGACACCCCTTGCGCCGCACTGCACCCCAAAGATGATCTCTCGCGAACCGACCCTCGAACGCCTGGCGATCGCTCAGGCTGCGCTGCTCGACCCGTTCGGCCTGTCAGAAGCCACGCTGCAACGCGCGCTGGCCACCATCCGCGAACACCGCGTCGACGATGCCGACCTGTATTTCCAGACCACCCGCCACGAAGGCTGGAGCCTGGAAGAAGGCATCGTCAAGAGCGGCAGCTTCAGCATCGACCAGGGTGTGGGCGTGCGCGCGGTCGCCGGTGAGAAAACCGCCTTCGCTTATTCGGACGACATCAGCGAAGCCTCGCTGATGGATGCAGCCCGCACCGTGCGCACCATCGCCGCCGCCGGACAGGAGCGGCGCGTGAAGGTGGGTGCGCAAGCATCGAAACCGCCGAAGATCGCCAAGAGCCGAAGGCTCTATGCGGCCACCGACCCGATCGCCACGCTCGACAGCGCGCAAAAGGTGGCGCTGCTGGAGAAGGTCGAGCGCCTGGCGCGTGCCAAAGACCCGCGCGTGAAGCAGGTGATGGCCAGCGTGGGCGCCGAGCACGACATCGTGCTGGTGGCGCGTGCGGATGGCACAAGGGCTGCTGACGTGCGCCCGCTGGTGCGCCTGAACGTGACCGTGATTGCCGAGCAGAACGGCCGACGCGAAGTCGGCAGCGGCGGCGGCGGCGGGCGTTTCGGCCTGGGCTACTTCACCGACAGCATCGTCGAGTCCTATGTAGACCATGCGGTGAAGGCGGCTTTGACGAACCTGGACAGCCGGCCGGTACCGGCCGGCGAAATGACCGTGGTGCTGGGTCCGGGCTGGCCCGGCGTGCTGCTGCACGAAGCCGTCGGCCATGGCCTCGAAGGCGACTTCAACCGCAAGGGCTCATCGACCTTTGCCGGCCGCATCGGCCAGCGCGTGGCGGCCAAGGGCGTCACGGTGCTGGACGACGGCACCATCGCCGACCGGCGCGGATCGCTCAATGTCGACGACGAAGGCCATGCCACGCAGCGCAATGTGCTGATCGAGGACGGCATCCTGAAGGGCTACATCCAGGACAGCTTGAACGCGCGGCTGATGGGCGTGCCCGCCACCGGCAACGGCCGCCGCGAAAGCTATGCCCATGTGCCGATGCCGCGCATGACGAACACCTACATGCTGGCTGGTACCAAGCCGAAGGAAGAAATCATCGCCAGCATCAAGCGCGGGCTCTACGCCACCAACTTCGGCGGCGGGCAGGTCGACATCACCAACGGCAAATTCGTCTTTTCTGCCAGCGAAGCCTATTGGGTCGAAAACGGCAAGATCCTCTACCCCGTCAAGGGTGCGACCCTGGTGGGCAGCGGGCCCGAAGCGATGCAGCGCGTCAGCATGATCGGCAACGATCTGGAGCTGGACACGGGGGTCGGCGTCTGCGGCAAGGAAGGCCAGAGCGTGCCGGTGGGGGTGGGGCAGCCGACCTTGCGAATCGAGCGGCTCACGGTGGGCGGCACAGCCTGAAGAGCCAGGACCGCGATGGCTGAGACCGTCCGCTTCGAAGACATCGAAGCGGCAGCGCTGCGCTTGTCCGGCCAGGTGCTGGACACGCCCTTCGTCGAGTCGCGCACCCTGAGCGAGATCGTTGGCGCGCAGGTGTTTCTAAAGTTCGAGAACCTGCAGTTCACCGCCTCCTTCAAGGAACGCGGAGCACTCAACAAGTTGCTGTCGTTGACCGACGGTGTGGCACCGAAGGACCAGCCGAAAGGCGTGATTGCGGCATCGGCCGGCAACCACGCGCAGGGCGTCGCCCACCATGCGCAGCGGCTCGGCCTGAACGCGGTCATCGTGATGCCGGTGCACACCCCCACCGTGAAGGTCGAGCGCACACGCGGCTTCGGTGCCGCGGTGCTGCTGCACGGCGAAAACTTCGACGAAGCGCGCGAACATGCGGTGGCGCTGGCCGAATCGGAAGGTTTGGCCTTCATCCACCCCTTCGACGATGCCGCGGTGATCGCCGGCCAGGGCACGATCGGCATCGAGATGCTGCGCGTGCAACCCGACCTGGACACGCTGGTGATCGCGGTCGGCGGTGGCGGGCTGATCAGCGGCATCGCCACGGCGGCAAGGCGGCTGAAACCCGAACTGCGCATCGTCGGCGTGCAGACGCAGCGATTCCCGGCGATGTTCAACGCCATCAAGGGCACGAACCACCCGCAGGGGCCGGGCACCATCGCCGAGGGCATCGCGGTCGGCCGGCCGGGGCGCATCACGCAGGACATCGTCGGTCGGCTGGTCGACGACCTGGTGCTGGTCGACGAAGGCGACATCGAGCAGGCGATCGTGATGCTGCTGGAGATCGAGAAGACGCTGGTCGAAGGCGCCGGTGCGGCGGGCCTGGCCGCGCTCTTGAAGGACCCGAAGCCCTACGCCGACCAGAAGGTCGGCCTGGTGCTGTGCGGCGGCAACATCGACCCGATGCTGCTGGCGGCGATCCTGGAACGCGGCATGGTGCGGGCAGGCCGGCTGGTGCGCGTGCGGGTGGCGGCGCGCGACACGCCGGGGGTGCTGGCGCGCATCACCGCAGTGGTGGGCAGCGCGGGCGCCAACATCGACGAGGTGCATCACCAGCGCGCGTTCTCGATGCTGTCGGCGCAGAACGTGGAGGTGGAACTGGTGCTGCAAACGCGCAACCCCGAGCATGTGCGCGAAGTGATTGCCGCGCTGCACGGCGACGGATTCGAGGCCGCAGCCTATTGAGCGCTTCGAGGCCGGCCGTAGCCGGGCGTCTGACGGGAACACCGCTTGCCGCTGCCGCCGCACGCAATCCAGCGTGTTCAAGGAGTGACGATGGCAACTGCCAAGAAGGCGCCCACCAAGAAGGTCGCGGGCAAAAAGACCCCCGCAGCGAAGAAAGCGGCGCCCGTTAAGAAAGCGGCAGCCAAAAAAAGCTCGGCGCGAAACGACGCCACCGTGCTGTTGCAGCGCGACCATGCCGAGGTCAAGAAGCTGTTCAACCAATACGGCAAACTGATGAAGAAGGATGCGGCTGCCAAGGAGCGCAAGGCAGTCGCCGACCAGATCTGCCTTCTGCTGACGGTGCATGCCCAGATCGAAGAAGAGATCTTCTATCCCGCCGCGCGCAGCGCGGGTGTCGAAGCCGACCTGATGGACGAAGCCGATGTCGAACACGCAGTCGCCAAGGATCTGATGGGCTACATCGAGTCGATGAAGCCGGGCGACGCGCATTACGACGCCAAGGTCGTGGTGCTGGGCGAGTACGTCACCCACCATGTCGAGGAAGAAGAAGACGAGATGTTCAAGAAGTGCCGTCGCGCCAAGATGGACCTGGCGGGCCTGGCGTCACAACTGTCCGATCGAAAGCAGGCACTGATGGCCCAGATGAAGGGGCGCGAACCCGATCAGATGGTCGACCGGGTGCGCCGTTGAGCCCAGGGCAACCCGCCAGGGGGTCAGGGCTGCGTGCTACATTCGACCGCATGTGCTGCGCATCGCCCTTCATCTTTACGACCTATTGGTTTCACCACCGCTCGGCGGCTGGAGAGGCAATCGCGTAGGTCAGACTGACGCACCGCACCCAGAAAACCGCCGGCAACCCCGGCGGTTTTTTTGTGCCCGCCGTGCTGGCGGGCCCGGCGCCATCACATCCAGGTTTCAAGTTAGCCGCCCACCATCCGAAAGCCCCCTATGAGCCCGCATCCCGCACCGCCCGTCGAACGCCGCGCCGACCGTTTGTCGCTGAGCGAGAAAACCAGCCAGACCGACGACCAACGGATCAAGGACGTCACGCCGCTGCCGCCGCCGGAACACCTGATCCGCTTCTTCCCGATCGCCGGCACGCCTGTGGAAACGCAGATCGCCGCCACCCGCAGCGCCATCCGCCAGATCATGGCCGACAGCGACGACCGGCTGCTGGTGATCATCGGCCCGTGCTCGATTCACGACCCGGCGGCGGCGCTGGAATATGCCCGCAAGCTGAAGGTCGAACGCCAGCGCCATGCCGGCGAGCTCGAGATCGTGATGCGGGTGTACTTCGAGAAGCCGCGCACCACGGTCGGCTGGAAGGGCTTGATCAACGATCCGTATCTGGACCAGAGCTTCCGCATCCACGAAGGCTTGCGCATCGCGCGCCAGCTGCTGGTGGACATCAACCGCCTCGGCATGCCGGCCGGCAGCGAATTCCTGGATGTGATCAGCCCGCAGTACATCGGCGACCTGATCGCCTGGGGTGCGATCGGCGCCCGCACCACCGAGTCTCAGGTGCACCGCGAACTGGCATCGGGCCTGAGCGCGCCGGTGGGCTTCAAGAACGGCACCGACGGGAACATCAAGATCGCGATCGATGCGATCCAGGCTGCGGCGCGGCCGCATCACTTTCTATCGGTGCACAAAAACGGGCAGGTCGCCATCGTCGAAACCCGCGGCAATGGCGACTGCCATGTGATCCTGCGCGGCGGCAAGGCGCCCAACTACGACGCCGAGAGCGTCGCGAAGGCGTGTGCAGAAATTGAAGCCGCCGAGCTGCCGTGCCGGCTGATGATCGACGCCAGCCATGCCAACGCCGCCAAGCAACACCAGCGCCAGGTGGCGGTGATGGACGATGTGGGCGGGCAGATCGCGGGCGGCAGCCGCTGCATCTTCGGCGTGATGGTCGAGAGCCACCTGCAGGCCGGCGCGCAGAAGTTCACCCCGGGTGTCGACGACCCCGCCGCGCTGGAGTACGGCAAGAGCATCACCGACGCCTGCCTGGCATGGGATGAATCGGTGGCATTGCTGGACGGGTTGGCGGCGGCGGTGAAGGCGCGGCGGCGGCGCTGATGCGCGCTTGAAACAACACGTCGCCGCGCCAGGGCCGGGGGCAGCGACTAGCTGTCGCCGTCGCGGGCCAGCTTCTCGCTGCGCCAGTACACATCGTCTCCCCCCAACCCGTCCAGGTTGGCGCGGTTCAGCACCCGGGCCAGGACGAACAGCAAATCGCTCAAGCGGTTGAGGTACTGCCGCGGGGCCTCGTTGACCGGCTCGGCTGCCGCCAGCGCCACCACCGCGCGCTCCGCCCGGCGCGCCACGGTGCGGCCCACATGCGCCAATGCGGCGCTGCGGGTGCCGGCAGGCAAGATGAATTCCTTCAATCGCGGCAACGCGGCATTGTGGGTGGCCAGCGCTTCGTCCAGGCGCAGCACCGCATCGGCCTTCAAGAGCGTGTAGCCGGGAATCGACAACTCCCCGCCCAGGTTGAACAGTTCGTGCTGGATCACCACCAGCAACTCGCGCACGGCATCGGGCAGCGGCTCGGCCAGCAAGACGCCCAGGCCGCTGTTGAGTTCGTCGATATCGCCCATCGCGGCCACCCGCAGGTGGTGCTTGGGCACGCGCGACCCGTCGCCGAGGCCGGTGGTGCCGTCGTCGCCGGTGCGGGTGGCGATTTGTGTCAGTCGGTTGGACATCGTTGCGGTCTCTATTTCTTGGGCGGGAGCGGATCGGTCGGGTGCACCGGCTTGCCGACGGTGCCGGGCACCGACGCGGCCGACGCAGGGGTCGGGGTGAGCGCCGGAGTGGGCGCTGTCGAGCTCGAGCCTGCCGCGGATGCAGGCGCAGCCGAAGCAGGTCGCGCAGCGCCGGGCGCCGGCTCCGCAGCTGGCTTCGACCTCGATTTGGCGGGCGCGGTCGACGCCGAGGGCGCTGCCATCATCCCCGGCGGCATCACCACACCACCCACCGCGGCTTGCGCCAGCTTGAAGAACACATCGGTGTTGTCGATCACGCCCGTGAACGACCACGCACCCGGCCCGAAAGCCGACAGCGGCACATCGCTGGCCGTGTGGGCTGCGCTGCCGCCGGGCACCTGGCCCGTCACCAGGTAATTGCCAGCACGGTCACGTGCCATGGCGTTGGCGGGGTAGCTGGCCAATGGCTCCTGCTTGACGAACGGCTGCTGCCCGTCGCGCAACGGCAGCGGGTTGGTGCGCCAGTCTTCGTAGCGGTCGGCATTGGCGCCATAGCCGATCAGCAGTTTGCGGTCGATGTCGGTCGATTCCGGATAGCCGTCGGCAGCGATCACATAGCGCGGAAACCCAGCGCTTTCGTAGACGCCCACCACCGCGTCGCGCAGGTTCTCCTTGCCGCCGGTGGCGACAGCCGAGGCAAAGGCTGCGCTGCTGGTGGCACTTGCCGAGCTCGGCGCACCGGCCGCACCGGCTCCGCTGTCCTTGACCGGCTTCAACGCCTGGGCCTGCAGCTGCACATCGCTCAATCTCGACGCGCCGATCACAGCGGCTCCCGAACACTCGTGGTCGGCGGTCACGATCACCAGCGTGTGGCCGTCGCGCGCCGCAAAGTCTTGCGCCACCTTCACGGCACGGTCGAACTCCAGCATGTCGAGCATCCAGCGGTCGCTGTCCATCGCATGCGCCTGCTTGTCGATCGAAGCGCCTTCGATCATCAGCACGAAGCCCTTCGGTTTGCGCGACAGCACCGCCAAGGCCTTGGCTGCCATTTCGTCGAGCATCGGCTGGTCGGGGAAGCCATAGTTCTGGACCACGCTCATGCCGCCGATGCCGGCTTTCTTGCCGCGCCGACCGTCGATCTTGTCGAGTGCGACATTCATGTTCGAGAACGCGAACAAGCCGAGCAAGCGATCGGTGCGGGCCGGATCGGTGGCGTCCAGCGCTGTCTTGTCGGGCGCGTAGGCAAAGCCGGCGCGCTGAAAGTCCGACAGCAGGTCGCGGTCCTTGTCGAGCGCACCCGGCGCGGCGCCCCAGGCGCGAGCGATTTCGGCGACATGCGGCTGGTCGGCAGCAAAGGCGTAGTCGCTGCGGTCGCCACGCGCCGAGCCCGGTTCGCCTGCCGGCAGGAACCATTTGCGCCCGCCGCCCATCAGCACCGCAAGCCCCGTCAAGCCGCGGTCGTCCAGAAACTGGTCGACGATGCCGGTGCCGGCGCCGCGGTTGCTGGTGTGCACCGCGTTGCCCGCCGGGGTGGAATCGAAGACATCGGCAGTGGTGACGATGCCCAGCGCCTTGCCCTGGGTGCGGTGCAAATACTCGCTCAGGTATTCGATGCGCGGGTTGTCGAAGGCGTCGGTGGTGTCGTCGGGGAACACGCCCTCTTCGTTGTTGTCGTTCTTGTTGCCCAGCACGTAGGCGGTCATGCCCGGAGAGGAGTCGGTGACGATCGAGTTCAGCGATGCGGTCTTGACCATCGCGGTGACCGGAAAGGTGTCCATCGCCAGCGGCTCCAGCACCTTGCCCTGCGCATAGCCGGCCTTGACGATGCGCGC
>JBBSPW010000039.1:0-22200 GCA_038258365.1 Burkholderiales bacterium
ACCCGCCCATCCCCGCACCTTCGCACCACCCCCATGCCCAAACCGACAGCTTGCCCCCGTTCCGCCTTGCTGGTTGCCACGCTGCTGGCTGTGCTGCTGTCAGGCTGCGCCACACCGCCGGCCGCCACGCCGGCCGCGAATTCGAGCAAAGACAGCCCAGTGCAGCTGCGCATCCTGGCCATCAACGACTTTCACGGCAACCTGCTGCCGCCGCAAAGCGGCATCCGCATCAAGAACCCGGCCGATGCGTCGAAAACGCTCACCGTGCCGGCTGGCGGTGCCGAATACCTGCACACCGCAGCAGCCCGGCTGATGCAGGGCCACCCGAACCATGTCTTCGTCGCGGCCGGCGATTTGATCGGCGCCTCGCCCTTGCTGTCGGCACTGTTCCATGACGAACCGACGATCGAGTCGCTGAGCCTGATGGGGTTGCAGATCGCGGCGGTCGGCAACCACGAGTTCGACAAAGGCGCGGCCGAGTTGCTGCGGATGCAGAACGGCGGTTGCAAGCCCGTCACGGGCTGCAAGGGACCGAGTGGCAAGTTCGATGGCGCTTCGTACCACTACCTGGCCGCCAGCACCATCGACGAACGCACCGGCAAGACCCTGCTGCCGCCCTACGAGGTGCGGCGCTTCGAAGGCGTCCCCGTGGCCTTCATCGGACTGACCTTGCAGAACACACCGCAGATGGTGGTGCCGGCCGGCGTGGCGGGCCTGCGCTTTCGCGACGAGGCCGATACGGTCAACGGGCTGGTGCCCGAACTGAAAGCGCAGGGCATCGAAGCGATCGTGGTGCTGATCCACGAAGGCGGGGTGCCCACCGGCGACTACAACGAATGCCCGGGCATCAGCGGCGAGATCGTCGACATCGTCAAGCGCTTCGACAAGGCCGTCGACATCGTTGTCAGCGGCCACACCCACCGCGCCTACAACTGCCGCATCGACGGCCGGCTCGTCACCAGTGGCGACAAGTACGGCACCATCGTCACCGCCATCGACGTCCAGCTGGACCGCCGCAGCGGCGATGTGCTCAGCGCCAGCGCCGACAACAACCTGGTGCGCCACGACACCTATGCCAAGAACCCGGCGCAAACCGCGTTGATCGACGCGTATGCCAAGCTGGCAGGGCCGCTGGCCAAGCGGGTCGTGGGCACGATTGCCGCCAACCTGTCGGTGGCTGCCAGCCCGGCCGGCGAAAGCCCGATGGGGCAGGTGATTGCCGATGCGCAGCTGGCGGCGACGAAGAAGCCCGAAGATGGCGGTGCCCATATCGCCTTCATGAACCCCGGCGGCATCCGCACCGCGCTGCTGCGGCCCGACGATGGCCAGGTGCGCTATGAGCAACTGTTCGCCGCCCAGCCGTTCTACAACAACCTGGTGACGATGACGCTGACCGGCGCGCAGATCGGCAAGCTGCTGGAGCAGCAGTGGAAGAACGCCGACTACAGCCGCGTGATGCAGGTGTCCGACGGCTTCGGCTACCGCTGGGACCCGAACCGCGAGCCGGGGCAGCGGGTGGTGCCCGGCAGCGTGATGCTGAACGGCCAGCCGCTGGACCCGATGGCGAGCTACCGGGTCACGGTCAATTCCTTCATGGCCAGCGGTGGCGATGGCTTTTCGGTGTTCAGCGAAGGCGTCGACCGCCGCACCGGTGGCTTCGATGTCGAGGCCCTGGAAGCCTACATCGCGAGCCATCCGCAACTGGCGCCGCCCGGCGCGGTCCGGATCGTGAAGCTGCCATGACTTCGCTCCGGCCGCCTGGGTCGAGCCCGCATGGCGCCCTCGGCGTGGCGGCTGCCAGCATGCTGCTGCTGTCGATGCTGAGCGGTTGCGCCGGGCTGGGGGCAGTCGGGATGAACACCCACTCGGGTGCGACGACTGCCACGCCAGGCTCCAGCGGTGCCACTGCCACTGCCGCCGCCGCTGCCGGCGTCTGGCAGTACCCGGCTTCCGACTTCCCGGCCATGTGCATCGTCATGCAGGCCGACGGCAGCTTGCGCTTCGTCGGCGGCTTCCTGTTCTTCGATCCGGGCAACTGGCGGGTCGACCCGAGCAGCGGGTTGACCGCGCTGACGCTCGGCGGCAGCGGGCCATTCCCGGGTCGCAGCGGCCCGGCCTCCGCAGCCGCTGGCGCGGCGAGGCAGGCAGGCCGCCCCGCACCGGCGGTGGTGCTGCACAGCGACCCCTCGAAGCGTCGACTGGACTACCGCATCGACGCCGGCACCCCGGCGATCGAGTTCGCGGGTTTCGTGTTCTTCCGCTCGCCGAGCTGCAGCGCGGCATCCTGAGCAGCAGCCTGCCCAAACCCAACGCCATGCTCGCGCTGCGCCCCAACTGCGAACACTGCAACCGCGATCTGCCGCCGGCCGCAGTGGATGCGCGCATCTGCAGCTACGAATGCACTTTCTGCGCCAGCTGCGTGGAGCGGGTGCTGGGCAACGTGTGCCCCAACTGCGGTGGCGGCTTCGTGCCGCGGCCGGTGCGGCCCGCGCAAGACCGGGTCGGCGGCAATTGTCTCGGCCGCCATCCCGCCTCGACGCAGCGCCGCCACCGGCCCGTCGACCCGCAAACCCAGCAAGCGCTGCGCGATGCGCTGGCCGGGTTGAAGCCGGCGCAGCGCTGAGGCCGCAACTGCCGCGCCGGACACCGTGCATCCCCTGCCGATGGACGACACCGGGCTGCGCGCCGCCGAGATCATTCGCAGCAAACGCGACGGCCGTCGGCTGAGCCACAGGCAAATTGCCGCTTTCGTCGATGGCCTGAGCGAGCGGCCTGCAACAGGCGCTGCAGCATGGACCGAAGGCCAGGTCGCCGCGCTGGCGATGGCCATCGTGCTGCGGGGAATGGAGCGCGACGAAACCGTGGCGCTGACCCGCGCGATGACGCATTCCGGCACCGTCATGGACTGGTCGCAAGCCGCGCTGCACGGCCCGCTGCTGGACAAACATTCGACCGGCGGTGTCGGCGACAAGGTCAGCTTGCTGCTGGCGCCGATCCTGGCGGCTTGCGGAGCCGTGGTGCCGATGGTCAGCGGGCGTGGGCTCGGCCATACCGGCGGCACGCTCGACAAGCTGGAAGCCCTGCCGGGCTACGACATCCGGCCTTCGCACCAGACCTTGCTGGCCACGCTGCGCAGCGCGGGCTGCGCGATCGTCGGCGCATCCGACACGCTGGCCCCGGCCGACCGGCGGCTCTATGCCATCCGCGACACCACCGCCACGGTCGAGAGCCTGCCGCTGATCGTTGCCAGCATCCTGTCGAAGAAGCTGGCGGCCGGTCTGCAAGGGCTGGTGCTGGATGTGAAGGTGGGCAGCGGCGCCTTCATGACCGACCCCGCGGCGGCCCGCGAGCTGGCGCTGAGCCTGGTGCAGGTGGCCCATGGCGCGGGCCTGCCAGCGCGGGCCTTGCTGACCGACATGAACCAGATCCTCGGCCGCAGCGCCGGACACGCACTGGAGGTGCAGGAAGCCATCGACCACCTGAGCGGCCGCGGGCCGCCGCGAGACGCACGGCTGCATGCCGTGACGATGGCACTGGCCGCCGAGCTGCTGGTGATCGGCGGGCTGGCTGAGACCCTGGAGGCTGGACACGCGCGCGCCGAAGCCGTGCTGGCCAGCGGTGCAGCAGCCGAGCGCTTTGCGCAGATGACCCGACTGCTGGGCGGTCCGCGCGATGTGCTGGCCGATGCCGGGCTGGAGCGGGCTCCCGTGCGGCACACCGTGGTGGCGCCTCGCGGGGGCTTGTTGCTGGCTTGCGATGTGCGCGCCCTGGGGCTGGTGGTGCTGGGCCTGGGCGGGGGCCGGCGCACCCCGGCCGACCGGATCGATCCGCGGGTGGGATTGCTGGACATGGCCGCACCCGGTACCGCGCTGCGGGCCGGCGAGCCGCTGGCACAGGTGCATGCGGCCACCCAACCCGACGCGCAGCATGCCGAGCGTGCCTTGTTGGCTGCACTGAGCTGGACCGAAGACGGGGTGCTGCCAGCGCCGCTGCCGCCACTGATCGTCGAGGCCGTGGCGCCGTAGCCCGCAAGTTTGGCGGACGGGCGCTGCAGCAGCACCCTCCGTCGGCTGCGGCTTGCCGTCAGCTCACCCAGCGCAGCACCACACCCGCGCCGGCACACATCGCCAGCAGCGAAATCACGCCGACCTGAAAGCGCAGCAGTGCGAGCGCGGCGGCGACGCCGATCAACGCCGCCGTGGTGTCGAAGTCGCCACCGAGTCCCTGCGGCCACAGCACATGCAGGGCGAAGAACAGCGCCAGGTTGCCGATCACTCCCACCACCGCAGCGGTGATGGCAGTCAACGGCGCGGTGAAACCGAGCCGGCCGTGGGTGGCTTCGACCAGCGGGCCACCGGCCAGGATGAACACGAACGACGGCAGAAAGGTGAAGAAGGCCACCACCACCGCCGCTGCTGCGCCGGACAGAAACAGCGCGTCGGCGCCGAACACCGGCTGCAGGTAGGCGCCGACGAAGCCGACAAAGGCGACCACGATGATCAGCGGGCCGGGCGTGGTTTCGCCCAGCGCCAGCCCGTCGATCATCTGCGTGGCCGACAGCCATTGCTGTTGCTCGACCGCGCCCTGGAACACATACGGCAGCACCGCATAGGCCCCGCCGAACGTCAGGAGCGCGGCCTTGCTGAAGAACCAGCCCATCTGCGCCAGCAAACCATGCCAGCCACCGGTGGCCACCAGCGCAGCCATCGCCAGCGCCCAGATCAGCACACCGCAGCCCAGCACCTTGAGCAAGCGCCCGCGCGCGAAGCGAGCGTGCGGCGGGGTCGGCGTATGGTCGTCGATGACCGCAGCGCCCAGGTCGGGCATTGCTGCCGCGTCCCCGACGGGGCCGGCACCAGACGCCGCGCCAGGCGCGAACACCTGAGGCGCCACCCGCGCACCGACCACACCGATCAGGGCCGCAGCGGCCACGATGATCGGAAACGGCACGCCGCCGAAGAAGATGGCCACGAACGATGCCAACGCCAGCAAGGCCAGCCAGCGGTTCTTCAACGCCCGCCCGCCGATCCGCCAGGCGGCATGCAGAACGATCGCTGTCACCGCGGGCTTGATGCCGTAGAACGCGCCTGCCACCAGCGGCTGCTCGCCAAACCGCAGGTACACCCAGGACAGCACGATCAGGATCGCCAGCGACGGAAGCACGAACAGCAACCCGGCGGCGATGCCACCACGGGTGCGGTGCATCAACCAGCCGATGTAGGTGGCCAGTTGCTGCGCTTCCGGACCCGGCAGCAGCATGCAGTAGTTCAGCGCATGCAGAAAACGTCGCTCGCTGATCCAGCGCCGTTGCTCGACCAGTTCGCGGTGCATGACAGCGATCTGCCCGGCCGGCCCGCCAAAGCTGATGAAGCCCAGCTTGAGCCAGAAGCGCAGGGCCTCGCGTTCGTCGATGGGCATGCACGGAAGCATAGGGGGATGGCAGCGCCGATACTGCAGCCATGAACGACCGACCGACCCCGATCGATCCTGGCCCCGACCCCATCCACACCTTGCGCCCCGGCTGGAAGCAGATCGTGATGGTCTGCAAGGACTGCGAGAAGCGCAGCAAGGCGCCGAAGAAATTCGGTGCCAGGCAGGTGGCCAAGGCGCTGTCTTCGGCGTTGCGTCAGGCGCGCCAGCCCAAGACCCGCATCGTGCAGACCACCTGCATGGGCTTGTGCCCGAAGAAGGCGTTGGCGGTGGCCGCGCCCGCAGCCGACGGCCAGGTTCGGGTGATCGCCTGGCGCAAACCGGACCGGGGCGCCGATGCGCTGCAGGCCTTGCTGGGTGCCGCTGCCGACCGAAGCCACATCACTTCCACCCTCACCCTCTCTTCCCCCAACCCTTCGGAGCAGACATGAACCACACCAAGATGACCGCCGGTCAGGCGTTCCCGTCGATGAGCTGGGAGGCGGTCAGCGGCGGCGCGCGCATCGATCCCGCGGCGGCTTCCGGCTGGCGCATGCTGGTGGTCTACCGCGGCAAGCACTGCCCGCTGTGCAAGACCTATCTGAGAACGCTCACCGAGATGAAGGCCGATCTGGAATCGGCCCAGCTCAGCGTGATGGCGGTGTCGGCAGACCCGAAAGAAAAGGCCGAAGCAGAAACCCAGGAAGAGGGCTGGAATTTCCCGGTGGGATACGGGCTGATGCCCGACCAGATGCACACCCTGGGTCTGTATGTGTCCAGCCCGCGGTCGCCAGAAGAAACCGACCGGCCGTTCGCCGAGCCGGGGGTGTTCGTGATCAACCCCGAAGGCCAAGCGCAGATCATCGACATCTCGAACGCACCATTTGCGCGACCCGATCTGAAGGGTCTGCTGAAAGGGATCCAGTTCGTGATGAGCAAAGGCTACCCGGTGCGCGGCACCGCCTGAATGGCGGATCTGAGGATGGGTGACTGGCCCGACCCGGCCGCGATGCCCGCGGGGCTGTGCCGAAACTGCACCGTGGCGCTGCCCCAACTCCTGCCGGCGTTCTGCCCGAGTTGTGGGCAATCGACCCGCATCCAGGCGCCGCGGCTGGGCGAGTTCGTGCAGCAGTTCGGCGGCGCCTACCTGGCCACCGAAGGCGCGTTGTGGCGAACGCTTAAGCTGCTCTTGATTCGCCCCGGCGAGCTCACCCGGCTGTATCTGGCCGGCCGCCGCAAGCACTATGTGCTGCCGCTGCGGCTGTTTTTGACGATCAGCCTGGTGAGCTTGCTGCTGCTGCGCTTGACCATCCACCCGGATGTCGATCTGGATGCCAGCGCCGCCAAGGCCCGCCCGGCCACGATCCAGATCTTCGGTTCCCGCGCCGGCTTGCGAGACGGGATTTTCTACTGCGACGACCTGCCGCAATGGCTCTGCCACCGGATCCAGCGCCGCGTTGATCTCGACCCGCTGGCGATGCAGCGCGAGATGGCCACGCTCGGCGACCGCTTCATGGCCAGTCTTGGCGCTGCCAGCTTCGTGATGCTGCCGGCCTTTGCGATGTGGATGAAGCTGGCCTACTGGAACCGGCGCCTGCGCTACACCGAGCATCTGGTGTTTGCGCTGCACCTGCATGCCTTCTGGTTCGCCGCGATGATCCTGAGCTTGCCCACCATCGTGTGGCTGCAGGTTCCGGTGCTGGTGGCGATGCCGGTGTATGCATTGCTCGCAATGCGCCGCGTCTACGGCGGCCGGGCGCGCTGGCGCTGGCTGCGTGCGGCGCTGGTGTCGCTGCTGCAGGGCGCTACCCTTGCGGTCGCGATGACGGGGATCGGGATCTGGGTGTTTCTGACCTGATCGTTGGGTTCGCTCAAGACCCTTCAGGCGCCGAGCTGCGAGGCCAGATCGCCGAAGTCGCTGGCGCTGAGGTCGAAGTCGCCCGGCTGCCAACTCTCGCGCGCACCGTTCGGTCCGCGTTCCAGCGGCCGATCCACATACGCGATGCGCAGCCCGCAGCCGGCCGCCGCGCGCAGGTCGCTGACATGGGCCGCCACCAGCATCACCTGAGCCGGCTCCAGGCCCAGCAAGCGCGCAGCGCCCAGATAGACCTCGGGGTCCGGTTTGTAGTGGTTGAACAGTTCGGCGCTGAACACCGTGTCCCACGGCAGACCCGTGTGCTTGGCCATGTTCACGAGAAGCGCCACGTTGCCGTTCGACAGCGTGGTGATCGTGAAGCGGCGCTTCAGCCGATGCAACCCCGCCACGCTGTCGGGCCAGGGTGTGAGCCGGTGCCACAAGCGGTTGAAGTCGGCGGCGTCGGCTTCGGCCAGCACCAGGCCGCGCGCGGCCAGCAGCCGGTCCAGGATGCGGCGATGCAAGCCGTCGATGTCGGTCCAGGGCAGCTCACCGCTTCGCACCTGCTGCATCGCCGGTGCATAGCCGGCGCGCCACTCGTCGGCGAAGGCTTCCCAGTCCACTGCCCGTGCTTTCAGGCCGAGCCTTGCCGCAAGCAACCCGCCTTCGCGCACGATGCTGCTGCGCCAGTCGACCACGGTGCCGAAGACATCGAAGCACAACGCACGCACCGCCGCCGCGGGGTGATCGGCTGCAAATCCGGGATCGGCGGTGGGCGGCATGGTGCGGGGCGGTGGGGGATGTGACCTGTGGTTATAGCAAGCTGCGCCCCAACCTAGAATCGACTTTGGTCGCAGCGCCTGCAAAGCCTGGTCAGCGGCACCCGTCTCCCCCTGCCGGCCCTTCCGTCCACTCGCCTCTGCTGTTCGACGCTGATGACGCCCACCGCCCTCACTGCCCTGTCGCCGCTGGACGGCCGGTATGCGGCGCGTCTGGCGTTGCTGCGGCCACTGCTGTCGGAATACGGGCTGATGCGGCACCGGGTGCAGGTCGAGGTCGAATGGTTCATCGCCCTGTCCGACTTCGGCTTGCCCGAGTTCGCGCCGCTGGCGGCGGCCACTCGCGATCATCTGCGCGGCGTGGTGCAGCGCTTCAGCGAAGCCGATGCCGAGGCCATCAAGGCCATCGAGCGCACCACCAACCACGATGTCAAAGCGGTGGAGTACTGGCTGAAGCGCCAGTTGCAGAATCATGCCGATGCGCTGGCCGCCACCGAGTTCGTGCACTTCGCCTGCACCAGCGAAGACATCAACAACACCAGCCATGCGCTGATGTTGAAGGCAGCCCGCGAACAGGTGCTGCTGCCAGCCCTGGACGGCTTGCTGCACCAGTTGACCGCGATGGCGCACGACCTGGCCGCGCTGCCGATGCTGGCCCGCACCCACGGCCAGACCGCCAGCCCGACCACGGTCGGCAAGGAAATCGCCAACGTGGCGGCGCGGCTTTCGACCGCGCGTGCGCGCATTGCCGCGGTGCCGTTGCCGGCCAAGATGAACGGCGCGGTGGGCAATTACAACGCGCATCTGGCGGCATGCCCCGACCGCGACTGGGAAGCGTTTTCACGCTCGGTGGTCGAAGAGCGGCTGGGTCTGGTGTTCAACCCGTACACGATCCAGATCGAGCCGCACGACGGCATGGCCGAGTTGTTCGACGCCATGGCGCGCGCCAACACGATCCTGATCGACTGGTCGCGCGATGTCTGGGGCTACATCTCGCTCGGCTATTTCAAGCAGCGGCGCAAGGCCGGCGAAGTGGGCTCCAGCACCATGCCGCACAAGGTCAATCCGATCGACTTCGAGAACGCCGAAGGCAACCTGGGCATTGCCAACGCGCTGCTGGCGCACATGAGCCAGAAGCTGCCGATCAGCCGCTGGCAACGCGACCTGAGCGACAGCACCGTGCTGCGCAACATGGGCGTCGCCTTCGGTCACACCGTGCTGGCCATCGACAGCCTGGTGCGCGGCAGCGACAAGTTGCAGGTCAACGAAGCCGCATTGGCCGCCGACCTGGACCGGGCCTGGGAGGTGCTGGCCGAGCCGGTGCAAACCGTGATGCGCCGGCACGGCTTGCCGAATCCCTATGAACAACTGAAGGACTTCAGCCAGGGAAAGCCGATCACCGCCGAGTTGATGCACGGCTTCATCGAAGGCCTGGCGCTGCCCGACGAGGCCCGTGTGCGGTTGCTGGCGCTGACGCCGGCGGCTTACACCGGTCTGGCCGAAGCGCTGGCGCGGCGTTTCGGCACCCCCTGATTCGCGATGCATTTCGTCGAACACCTGACGCAGCAGCAACGCGCACCAGCGGGCTCGATGCTGTGCGTGGGTCTGGACCCCGACCCCGAGCGCTTCCCGCTGCCCTGGCGCGGTGACGCGCGCCGCACCTTCGATTTCTGCGCCTCGATCGTCGACGCCACGCGCGACCTGGTGTGTGCCTTCAAGCCGCAGATCGCGCACTTCGCCGCGCTGCGCGCTGAAGACCAGCTCGAAGCGCTGGTGGCGCACATCCACCGCAGCGCACCCGGCGTGCCGGTGATCCTGGACGCCAAGCGCGGCGACATCGGCTCGACCGCCGAGCACTACGCCACCGAGGCCTTCAGCCGCTACCGCGCCGATGCGGTGACGCTGTCGCCGTTCATGGGGGCCGACTCGCTGGAGCCCTATCTGCGCCACGACGGCAAGGGGCTGATCCTGTTGTGTCGCACCAGCAATCCCGGAGGCGCCGACCTGCAAGGCCAGATGCTGGCTGCCGATCCTGAAGCCGAGGCCCCGGCCGAACGGCTCTACGAACGGATCGCCCGCCTGGCCGCCGGCCGCTGGAACCGCCACGGCCGGCTCGGCCTGGTGGTGGGCGCCACCTACCCCGAAGAGCTGGCGCGGGTGCGCGCGCTGGCACCCGCCCTGCCGCTGCTGGTGCCCGGCGTCGGCGCCCAGGGCGGCGATGCGGCGGCCACGGTGCGTGCCGCCTGGCGGCCCGGTGCGCCGCTGATCGTCAACAGTTCGCGCGCGGTGCTGTATGCAGCCGAGGCAGGCAACTCGGCCGATGGTGCCGACCCCCACTTGGAAGCCTTTCAAGCCGCAGCCCGTCACGCTGCGCAAGCCACACTGGACCTGCTGCAGCAGGCTCGCGACCGCGGCTGATCCATCGCCCGCCAGTTCACCACCCGCAGCCAGCCTTTCATTCACCCTCTCAATTGGCTGCGCAATCAGCCGCGCATCCACGCACGCGCCAACCGCCCCGTCCCACCGAGAACCCGCACTGGACCCCTTCGCCACAGCGACCTTGTCCGAATCCACATCCGGACCCGAGTCGGCATTCCCCACCGCGGTGATGCGCGCCACCGACACGCCGCTGCCTGCGGCGCTGCTGTGGATCGCGGCCCTGGCCTGTCTGGCAGCCGCGCTGCTGGTGGGCCTGGCCTTGCGGCAGGAGCTGGACGCTCAAAGCCTGGCGCTGGTGGCGGCCTATGCCGGTGTGGGTTGGTTCGCCGCGGCCGCCACCCGGCTGTCCCCCCTGCGCCAAGGCCATGCGCTGACCGCTGTGCTGATCGCGGTCACCGGCTTGCTGGCCCTGGTCGCCCTGCGCCTGGGCAGCGGGCTTGCGACACCCGGGCTGCCGGTGCTGGGCTTGCTGGTGTGCGTGCTGTGCGCCGCCGCCGGCTGGCGTGCCGGGCTGCTGCTGGCAGTGGCGGCCACGCTGACGCTGCTGGGTGTCCACGCCACGGCCCGGCGGCCGGTCGCCGCCGGGATCGGCCCAGGCGAGTGGTTCGGCTTCAGCGAGATGGCCGGACTGACGCTGGGCGGCCATCTGATCGGCATTGCCGCGGGTTTGGCAGCCGGAGTGCTGATCGCGCAGATGGTGCGCCGCAGCCTGCGCGCCGCCAACGACCGCGAGGCGCGCTTTCGCAGCTTGCTGGGTTTGGCAGCAGACGGCTACTGGGAGATCGACCGCGACTACCGCTTGGTGGCGGCCATCGACCACCACCGGCCGGGGGCGCGCAACGGCGCGGCCCGCGGCATCGGCAACCTGCCCTGGGAGCTGCCGCAATTCGGCTGCGACGCCCACACTCTCGACGAACTGATGGCCGATCTGGACGCTCGAGCCGCGTTCAGAGACCGCCGCATCCGCTGGGCAAGCGATGCAGGCGCGACCCGCCACTACCTGGTCAGCGGTGCCCCGCGCTTCGACAGCCGCGGCATCTTCACCGGCTTCTGGGGCGTGGTGCGCGACATCAGCGAAATCGAAGCCGCGCGCGAATCGGTCGAAGCCACCGAGTTGCGCTACCAGGAGTTGTTCTCTCTGATCCCCACCCCGCTGGTGCTGCACCGCCGTGGGCTGGTGCTGGATGCGAACCCGGCTGCGGTCGCGTTGTTCGGTGCCGACAACTTGAGCACGATGCTGGGCAGCGACCTGCTGTCGCATTACGAAGGAGGCGATTCACGTGAACGGGCGCGGCGCCGCAGCGAAGCGCTGCACTCGCAGCCACCGGGCACCGCGTTGCCGGTCACCGACTTCAGGTTGCGCATCGGTGAGCGCGGGGTGGCGGTGCGGGCCACCAGCGTCAGCGTGCAAGCCGAGGGCGGCCCGGCTTTGCTGGCCATCTTCGTCGACGACACCGAGCGGCTGGCGGCCGAACAAGCCGTGCGGCGGTCGGAAGCCATGCTGTCGCATTTGGTGGCCACCAGCCCCGACCTGATCACGCTCACCGACCTGGCCACCGGCCGTTATGTGATGGTCAACCGCAGCTTCGAGCGCATCACCGGTTGGTCGGCTGCCGAGGCCATCGGCCAGACCTCGATCGAGCTGGGTGTGTGGCGTGCACCCGAAGACCGCCAACGGCTGGTGGATGCGGTGCGCGATGCCGGGGCCGTCGACGGCATGCCGACCACTGCGGTCCAGCGTGGCGGCCGTGACGTGTCCATGCTGATCTCGGCAGCACGCTTCGTGATGGACCGGCGCGAGTACCTGGTGATCAACGGTCGCGACATCACCGAGTCCGAGCGCGACCGCCTGCAACGAGAAGCGATCCTGGCCAATGCGTCGATCGGCATCGCGGTCACGCATGAAGGTCGGATCGTGCTGGCCAATCGCCATTTCGAGCGCTTGTTCGGCTTGGACGAAGGCGAACCCCTGGGCCGCCCTGGCGCGCTGATCTGGCAGGGCTCCCCGGGCGCTGCGGCAGACGCGGACGCGGACGCAGACGCCGACGCAGACGAAGTCGAAGTGGAAGCGGTCATCACGTCTGCGCTGGCGCGCGGTGAGCCGGTCGAGATCGAGCGCCGCGCGCACCGCAAGGACGGCAGCGCGTTGACGGTGCGCTTGCGCGGCCGCGCCATCGACCCCCAGCGCCCGCAGGACAGCGACACGGTGTGGATCCTGGAAGACGTGACCGAGCGGCGCGAGTTCGAGCGCACGCTGGCGCGGGCGCGCGATGCCGCGGAAGCCGCCAACCGCGCCAAGACCGCGTTCCTGGCCAATACCAGCCACGAGTTGCGAACGCCATTGAACGGGTTGATCGGACTGGCCCGCATGGCCGGCGCCGACGACATCGACGACTCGCGTCGCACCCAATACCTGACACAGATCGTCGACAGCGCGCAGTCGCTGGCCGAAATCATCTCGGACATCCTGGATCTGTCGAAGATCGAAGCCGGCCGGCTGTCGGTCGAGCGCACCGCCTTCGGGCTCGGCGATGCCTTGCGCAGCCTGCATGCGCTGTTTGCGCCGCAGGCCGCGGCGCGTCAGCTGGACCTGCAACTGGCACTGGCCGATGGCATCGATTCACCGGTCATGGGAGACCCGTTGCGCTTGCGGCAGGTGGTGGCCAACTACCTCGGCAATGCGGTCAAGTTCACCGACACCGGGCGCATCACGCTGTCGGCGATCCGCCTGGCGCCTGATGAAGAAGACGCCAGCGACGACCGGGTGCGGATCGAGGTCCGAGACAGCGGCCCCGGCATCGATGCCTTCACCTTGTCACGCCTGTTCAGACCGTTCACCCAAGCCGACGAGTCGATCACCCGGCGCTATGGCGGCACCGGGCTCGGCTTGTCGATCTGTCACGAACTTGCGCTGCTGATGAAGGGCCGGGTGGGCGTCGAGAGCGTTCTAGGCGAAGGCAGCCGCTTCTGGATCGAATTGCCGTTGGCGCCCGCGGCTGGCGCTCCCCGCCCGATTGCCAGTCCCTTCGACCAGAGCGGGTTGCAGGGCGCCCATGTGCTGCTGGTGGAAGACAACCCGGTCAACATGCTGGTGGGGGTGTCGATGCTGGAACGTTGGGGCGTGCGGGTGACCCAGGCCCACGACGGCGCCGAAGCAGTGCAGGCGGTGGAGGCTGCGGCACTGACCGGCGACGCATTCGATTCGGTTTTGATGGATGTGCAGATGCCGGTGATGGGCGGCCACCAAGCTGCTCGCGCCCTGCGCAACACCGAAGCCGGCCGCCAGCTGCCGATCATCGCGCGGACCGCCGCCGCACTGGTCAGCGAGCGCGAAGAAGCATTGCAGTCCGGCATGAACGACTTTCTGACCAAACCGATCGACGCCGGCAAACTGCACGCAGCGCTGCTGCGCTGGAGGCGGCCCGCTCCGATTCCCGCCTTCACAACCGAGCCTGACCCGTCATGACCGAGACCATCGTCCACAACCGAGCTGCCCAACGCTTCGAAGTGCAGGCCGGATCTGCGCTGGCCCTGTGCGACTACCGCCTGCAAGGCAAGACCGCCACCTTTCACCACACGCAGGTGCCGCAGGCCCTGCAGGGGCGTGGCATTGCCGGCGAATTGGTGGCGCATGCACTCCAGTGGGCACGCACCGAAGGGCTCGCCGTGCGGCCGAGTTGCAGCTATGTCGCTGCCTACATCCGCCGCCACCCGGAATTCGCGGACCTGCTGGTCGAGTAAAGAACTGCGGCGACCGGTTGGCCGTCGCTCGGTCTCTCTTAGGCGGCAGCCTTGATATTGACCGCCGATTCGGCGATCTCGCTCATCAATTCGTCGGCCTTGTACATGTCCTTGACACTGGTTTCCAGCTTGTCATGGGCATCGTTCAGCTTCAACGCCTTCGCGAACGCCGCCACCGTGCCGAAGCCGGTGATGCCGTAATGCGTCATGCGCTGGTACTGCGCGATGATGGACGCATCCAGTACCGGTCCGCTGGCCGGGGCATCTTCGATGGTGTGCTTCAAGGCTTCGGCCACCAGACCTTCCATGCCTTTGCAATGATCTTTCTTGAGCTCGCCGCCATGCGCTTCGATCAACGACTTCAGCATGGTGGTGTGGCGCGTGATGCCGTCCTGCGTTTTCTGCAGCGCAGCTTTCAGTTTGGCGTTGGTGGCCTTGGGCGCAATCTTGGTCAGCCCCTTGGCCATCTGGTCGTTGGACGACCACAGGTCTTTCAGTTCTTCGAGGTAGAGATCCTTGAGGGTGTTGATCTGGGCCATGGTGAAACTCCTTGTGCGGTTCGGTGGCGTTCAGGCTGAACGCCGAAGTTGCACCGTAGGCCCGATAGGGTCGGCGCCCGGTAGCCCTGGACCGGCTCCGGCTGTAGTCCTTGTGAACGCCCAGGGTGGTGTGGTCGTGTGTCAGCGGACTGCGGGCTGCAACAGCCGCAACGTGCCAGCATCGGCATCGATTTCGGCGGACGCGCCAACGGGCAGGGTCAGCTTGCGCTTGATGTGGCCGAATTCCGCGCCACGGTAGACCGGCACCTGCAGCGGCAGGAAGTAATCGTCGAAGACCTCGTCCAGCGTCAGCGTGCCGAAGCCGCTGCCGGGCTCGCAGTTGGTAAAGGCGCCCAGTACCACACCCGCCAAGCGGTCCAGTGCGCCGGCCAGCTTCAAGGTCGAGAGCATCCGGTCGACGCGGTAGATGTACTCGTTGGTTTCTTCGAGGAACAAGACCGCTGCGTCGAAGCGCGGCCAGTAGGCCGAACCGGCCATGGCGCTCAGCACCGCCAGGTTGCCACCCACCAGCGGGCCGCTGGCGCGGCCACCGCGCAGCGACATCGTGCGGCCGTCGCGCGGGGCAAGGCCGTCGCCGCTCGGGGCCGGGTTGCGAAGCGTGGCAGCGTCAGCTTCCATCACGACCGCCTTGAACTGCGTCACGCTGAAAGCATTCCATTCCGAGGTCGCCACCGGGCAGTGAAAGGTCACGAGCCCGGTTTGCTGGTGCACCGCGTTGAGGAGCGCGGTCAGGTCCGAGAAGCCGCCCAGAAACTTCGGATTGCGGCGGATCAGGCCGTAGTCCACCAGCGGCAGCATGCGGTTGCCGCCCGAGCCCCCGGTCATCGCCAGGATGCCGTGCACCTCGGGGTCGGCAAACATCGCATTCACATCCGATGCCCGCTGCGCGTCGGTGCCGGCGAACTGGCCGCGGCGGGCATGCAGGTTCGGTGCTTCGCGAACCTTGAATCCGAGCCCCTGCAGGTTCTCTGCCGCACGCAGATAGGGCTCGCGCTCGTAGACCGCGTTCGACGGGTTGATGAGCGCGATGGTGTCGCCAGGTCGCAGCCGGCGCGGGCGCAACAGCGGCGGTGGCGGCGGCACCGCGGCCGGCATCGGTGCAGCCCGAACCCAGGCGGGGGGGATTGCGGTGAGGCACGCCAGCCCCGCTCCGCCAACGAATGCCCGGCGCGACCGCGATCGGGTTGGCATGGTCAAGACGGCTTCATTGCACGCGCGGAAAGGACGCACGGGTGAGCAGCCGCTCGCCATGGTCGAAATGCCACCACTCGGTGTCGATGCCACTGAAGCCGCCTTGCACCATCGCTTCATGCAACCAGCGCCGCTCGGCCAATTGCGCCGGGCTCAGCGCGCCGCTGGCCAGATGCAGGTCGTGCAGCGCGGGGTGCGAGATCGGTGCCATCTCGTCGTAGGCACCGCCCATGTCGACTTCGGTGCCCTGCGGGTCCAGCAGGGTCACATCGACCGCCATGCCATGGCTGTGCAACGAGCCCACCGCCGGGTCGGCAAAGTACAGCGCCATCGGCGTTCCCTCGACACCGGCCCAGATCGCTTGCTGCACGCGGTGCGGACGCAGCGCATCCAGCACCAGGATGCGGTGCCCCGGCCGTGACGTCGCCAGCCAGCGCGCGGCTCGCACCAAGCCTGCGGCGGCTTCGACGCGCAGGAACCCGCAGTCGTGACCGCCGTACAGATTGCGGCCGGCGAAATTGTTGGTGCCGGCGTAGCGCAGGTCGTGCGCGATGCCGTTGATCGTCTGCAGGCGAACAAAGTCCGCGTGCGTGGCCACCTGCTCGATCGTCAGGCTTGGTGACTCGCTCATCGCCGCCGTCATTTGCGAGAGACCCCTTCGAAGTTGACGCTGCCGTTGGGCGACATCACAAAGCCCTGCACGTCCTTCCTGATCGGAATGTAGACAGACGAGTGCGCCATCGTGATCCAGGGCCGCTCGCGCTTGAAAATCTCCTGCGCCTTCCCGATCAGCGCCAGCCGTCGGGTCTCATCGACCTCGGCGCGTGCGCCAGCCACCAGCGCATCGAACTCGGCATTGCAGAACTTGATGCCACCGCGGCTGGCCGCGCAGGTCAGGTTGGGCGCCAGAAAGTCGTCGGCGGCGGCGATGTCGCTGGACCAGCCGCTCATGTAAATGTCGTGTTCACCGTTGTTGGCGCGCTTCAGATACTCGCCCCATTCGTAGGTGACGATGCGGGTCTTGACACCGATCTTCGCCCAGTCGGCCTGGATCATCTGCGCCATCAACTGGCCGTTGGGGTTGGTGGGGCGGCTCACCGGCAGAGCCCACAGCTCGACCTCGAAGCCATTCGGAAACCCGGCTTCGGCCAGCAACCGGCGCGCCCGGGCCGGGTCGTATTCGTTCTTCAATGCCGTGTCGTAGCCTGGCACCGCAGGCGGAAACGCGCTCACCGCCTGCATCGCATCGCCACGCGGAAACAGCACCTTCCACAACGCATCGCGATCGACCGCGATGTCCAGCGCCACCCGCACGTCGCGCTGGTCCAGCGGCTTGTGCTTGAGGTTGAACGCGAGATAGGAAATGTTCAGTGCCTGGGTCTTCAGCACCTGCACCTGCGGATGGCCGGTGAGGGCGCTGATGTCGACATCGCGAATCGGCGCTGCCACCTGGCATTCGCCCCGCGCCAGCTTCTGCACCCGCACATTGGGCTCGCGGCTGAAGGTGTAGACCAGCGCCCGCGGTTGCGGCAGTCCGCGCCAGTAGTCCGGGTTCGGCCGCAGGCGCAGCACATCGTCCTTGCGGTAGCTCTTCAGCATCCACGGCCCGGTGCCCACCGGCTGGTTGTTGATGGCGTTGGCGCGGCCCTGGCGCAGCAGTTGCGCCGCGTACTCGGCCGAGTGGATCGACGCGAACGGCGCTGCGAAGTACGACAGGAAGTTGACATTGGCGCTCTGCAGCCGAAAGCGCACCGTGTGCTCGTCGATGAGGTCGATGCCGGCGATCATCTGCGCCAGGCCCAGGCTCTGCGGGTAGACGAAGGTGGCCGGAAACGCCTTGTTGAACGGCAGCGCCGGGTCGATCAATCGCGTGAAGGTGAACAGCACATCGTCGACGTTGAATTCACGCGTCGGCTTGAAGGCCGCGGTGGTCTGGAACTTGACGCCGCGGCGCAAGCTGAAGGTGAAGGTGGTGGCGTCGGGCGACACGGTCCATGCGGTGGCCAGCTCGGGCGCCAGCGTCGATGTGCCGCGCTGGAAGCCGATCAGGCCGTTGAAGATCTGCCCGGTGACGTTGCTGGTGGCGATGCTGTCCCACAGCGCCGGATCGAAACCTTCGGGGCTGCCGTCGGCGCAATAGACCAGCACCTTGTCTGAGGCCTGCGCCGGATGGGTGGGCGCACCCAGCAATCCTGCCAGCAAGACGATCTTCATCGCGCCGCCGGCCGTGGCAATCGCGGCCGCGCGCCAACGCGTGGAAGTCAAACCTGCATTCAAGCTGCAGGTGGGCTGAACTGCCGCCCGGGCTTGGCCGCTGCCCGGTACAGCGGAAGCACCTTCGGCAACTTGCGCTGGATGTCGCGGATGCGGGTGTCACCGGCGGGGTGGGTGGACATGAACTCGGGCGGCGCGCCTTTGCTGGCAGCCAGCATCTTCTGCCACAGCGAGACCGCAGCGTTCGGGTCGTAGCCGGCGCGTGCCGCCAGGTCCAGGCCGACGATGTCGGCTTCGGTTTCGTCTTCGCGCCCGAATCGCAAGCTCAGCAGTTGCCCGCCGATGTTGAGCGCCGCATTGCCCATGTTGCCCAGGCCGAAGATGCTCGACACCAGACTGGCGCCCACGCCCAGGGCCGAGTTCTTGCCCATTTGCTCGCGCGCATGTTCGCGCAGCGCATGGGCCATCTCGTGACCCATGATCGTCGCCACCTCGTCGTCCGACAGTTGCAACTGCTGCAGGATGCCCCTGTAGAACGCGATCTTGCCGCCGGGCATGCAGAAGGCGTTGAGCTGGCTGCTTTGCAGCAGGTTGACTTCCCAGCGCCATTGGCGGGCGCGGCTGTTCCAGGCAGCAGCGAAGGGAATGATGCGTTCGGCGATGAAGCGCAGCCGCACCAGTTGCGGATCGCCTGATGCGGCCAGCGCACGCTTCCCCTGTGCGTCTCGCAGCAGTTGCTGGTACTGCTGCGTGGCACCCGCTTCGACCTGCTCGGCCGGCACCAGTTTCGAGAAGCGCGACGCCTTGCCGACATCGCCGCGCAAACCGCTGTCCTGCGCCAGCGCGGGCCAAGCGGCCACAGCGCCCGCGGTGGTCACCAGGGCAGTGAAGCGGCGCCGCGACAGGCCTGCGCACAGGAAGCAGCCGGCGCGGCCCGGATCGTCAGTTGGGGACATGGTGGGCTCGGGCACGGCGCTTGGTGTGTTCAAAAGCGCTTCGGGTTCCAGGCATTTGCCGATTCTAGGCAGCCCGACGTGCGGGCGCCTACCAGCCTTCGCTGCCAGGCTCGCCCTTGAACGGTCCCACCAACTCGGGCGTGATCCAGCCGCCGTAGAAGCCGCCGGGTTGCGGCCGCACCGACGCGCCATCGACGGTGATCTGCAGCGCCGCCGGATACAGGGACACGCAGTCGGCCAGTGCCTCGGCACCGGCCAGCGGCTTTGGATAGCTCCAGGCCACTCCCGCCAGCCGCTTCCCGCCCACCTGTACGGGAGCAACCGGGCCGGGCACCACCAGATCGAAATAGCGCGCCGGGCCTTTCCATTCACAGAACGAGCCGCTCCCGGTGGGATCGAAGCAGGCTCGGTCCACATCTGCCCAAGGGAGGTACCAGGTCGGCGGGTGCGCGGTTTCAAGCACCTTGACCGCGCGCCGGGTGCGCGCCAGCTCGATGTCGCCCCAGCGAACCACCACCTCGCGCCCATCGACCTCGATCGTGGGTGGGCGCGGAAAGTCCCACACCGACACCTGCCCGGCTCCGGGTGCGACCGCAAACGGCGGTCGCCCTTGGCCGCGCCAGCGCCAATGGTCGCGCGCCGATCGCAGCCAGCCGGGGGTGTCGTCGTTCATGGTGTCTTGCCTTGGGTTGTCGATGCGGCGCGCAAGCGCTGCTGTGCAAACGCACTGAACCATGCCACGCTGGCAGGCGATGCCATCGCGTCGCGGTTGAAGACCGCCTCGGGTGCCGCGCCCTGCAGCAGCTTCTTCACCGGCAGCTCCATCTTCTTGCCCGACAGGGTGCGCGGAACCGCCGCCACCTGGTGAATCTCGTCCGGCACATGGCGCGGCGACAGCGCCACTCGCACCGCCTGTTTGATGCGCGCGGTCAACGCGCTGTCCAGCACCAGGCCTTCTCGCAACACCACGAACAACGGCATGTGGCTCGGCTGACCCAGATACTCCAGATCGACCACCAGGCTGTCCAGCACCTCGGGCAAGGCTTCGACCGCGCGGTACAACTCGGAGGTGCCCATGCGGATGCCCTGGCGATTGATGGTGGCGTCGCTGCGGCCATAGATGACCGCGCCATGCGAGCCCGATTCGGGATGCGGGACGAGTCGGACCCAGTCGCCATGGCGCCAGACGCCGGGATACATGTCGAAGTAGCTGCCGCGGTACCGCTTACCGTCGGGGTCGTTCCAGAAGTACAGCGGCATCGACGGCATCGGCTGGGTGCACACCAGTTCACCGACCTGATCGATCAACGGCCGACCGGCCTCGTCGAAGGCCTGCACCGCAGCGCCCAGGCAGCGGCATTGCATCTCGCCCACGGTCACCGGCAGCAAGCGGTTGCCGGCCACGAAGGCGCCTGCGAAGTCGGTGCCGCCGCTGATCGGTGCCAGCCAGATAGGCTCACCCTCCACCTGCGGCAGATGCAGCCAGATCCAGCGGTAACACTCCTCTGACAACGGCGAGCCGGTGGAGCCGATGGCGCGCAGCCGTGCCAAGTCGGCCTGTCGCATCGGTTCGACCCCGGCCTTGAGGCAGCTGGCATAGAAAGCCGCGCCAGCGCCGAACCAGGTCACCCCCGCAGCCGCAGCAAAGCGCCACAGCGTGCCCCAGTCCGGCGCCTTCGATGGGCCGCCCGGGCTTCCATCGAACAGGCAAATGGTGGTGCCCGACAAGAGCCCGCCGATCTGGGCATTCCACATGATCCAGCCGGTGCTGCTGAACCAGTGGAAGCGCTCGCCGGCTGCCACCGAAGAGCCGATGTCGTTGTGCAGCGCCGCGCCCTTCAGCAGTTCCAGCACGATGCCGCCATGGCCATGCACGATCGCCTTCGGCAGCCCGGTCGTGCCGCTGGAATAGACGATCCACAGCGGGTGGTCGAAGGGCAGCCAGGCGGGTTTCCAGCCCACGCTGTCACCGCCCACCCAGTCGGCAAACGGGTCGGCGCGACGGTGTGGCGCACTGAAGTCGGCTGCCGACGCATCCGGGGCCACATCGGCCCAGAACACCAGCTGGCGCACGGTGGGCAGCCCGTCCAGCACCTGCAGCAAGACCCCGCGGCGGTCGTGCACGGTGCCGCCCCACACCTGACCGTCGCATGCCACCAGCACCACCGGTTCGATCTGGCTGAAGCGGTCCAGGATCGCCACCGGCCCCATGTCGGGCGAGCACACCGACCACACCGCGCCGATGCCGGCGCAAGCCAGAAACGCCACCACCGTTTGCGGCGCATTGGGCAGGATCGCGCAAACCCGGTCGCCGGGTTGCACGCCCGCCGCCCGCAGCCGATTCGCGAAGGCGCCGACCTGGCGCTGCAACTCTGGCCAGGTCATCGACTCCGGCGCCGCCATGCGTTCGTTCTGGAACACGATCGCCGGGTGGCCGGCCGCATGCGCTGAATCGGCATGGCGCAGCACCTGCTGGGTGTAGTTGAGCTGAGCACCGGGGAACCACACCGCGCCGGGCATCACCGACGACTCCAGCACGCAGCGGTGCGGGGTCGGCGACTCGATCTCGAACCAGTCCCAGATCGATTGCCAAAAGGCATTCAGATCGGTAATGGACCACTGCCAGAGCGCGTCGTAGCTGTCGAAATGCAAGTTCCGCGTGTCGGCCAGCCATTGCTGGTAGCGGGCCAGCTGCGCACGCGGCTGCGGAGTCGGTTGGGGCATGGTCGGCGGGATGTCAGCGGTGGCTGGGTGCGAACCATCGCATGGGTTTGGGTGGCGGGGGCTTGCTGGCGTTTTTGCTTGCTTGCTTGCGACACGGCAGGCGGTACCCGGCCGCGCTGCCAGCGCCGGTGGTTGGGTGGGGGGGGTGGGGGTGTGGCACGGGCGCGGCGAGAAGGTCCTTTAGTCGCGCGCCCTTTCTAAGCATGCCACCGACAGTGGTAGCAAAGCCGCGTCCGGGCAGGCCGCAGCGCGCATCAAGCCTTGGCGCCGAGCACCGGAGGTTTCGTGGCCCGCGCGCCCAGCGCGCATTCAGAACTGACTCGTTGCGGGTG
>JBBSPW010000040.1:0-22035 GCA_038258365.1 Burkholderiales bacterium
GGACCGAGCATCGCAGCGCAGTCGGAGCGAAGCGGAGACCACCGCATCCGCCCCCCGGCCGGGTACCGCCTGCCGCGCCTCACGCAAGCACGCAGCCCAGCGAACAAGCCAGCATCAGTCCGAAGCCCCGCCCTCTTCGACGACCCCCACCCGCCGCACCGACACGATCCACAAGCCGGCAAACGTCAAAGCACCGTTGAGCAACAGCAGCTCCAGCCCCAGTTCCCAGGAACCGAACAGCAAGCGCTGGTTCGCATCGATCAACCAGCACAACGTGGGAGCCACCAGCGCCACCACCGGCACCCATCGGTCGGACGGCATGCGGCGCGTGAAGATGCCGAAGGCAAACAGGCCCAGCAGCGGCCCGTAGGTGTAGGCGGCAATCTTCAGTATCAAGCCGATCATGCTGGGGTCGGCCAGCGCATGAAAGCCCATCACCAGCGCCATGAACAGCGCGGCGAAAGCCAGGTGCACGCGGCGACGGATCGTGGCGATTCGGGCCTGGTCCAGCTCGGGCCGCTGCTTCAATCCCAGCAGGTCGATGCAGAACGACGAGGTCAATGCGGTCAGCGCCCCATCGGCACTCGGGAACAGGGCAGACACCAAAGCGATCACGAACAGCACCTGCAGCGCCACCGGCATGGTCGTCAGCACCAGGGTCGGAAACAGCCGATCACCGGCGACCTGCAAACCGAGCTCCGATGCCTGCAGGGTCAGCAAGCCGCCCAGGAACAGGAACAGCGACACCACCACCAGCATCACCGCGCCCAGCACCAGCAGGTTCTTCTGCGAATCGGCCAGGCGCCGCACCGACAGGCTCTTCTGCATCATCTCCTGGTCGAGCCCGGTCATCGCAATGGTGATGAAGATGCCGGCCACGATTTGCTTGACGAACCAGCCGCGCGACTGGGGATCGGTGTCGAAGACCGTCGACAGACCGCTGGCATGCAAGCGCTGCAGGCTGCCCACCACCGACAGGTCGAGCTGGCTCAGCAGGAAGCCGATGCAAGCCAGCAAGCCCAGCAACATGCCCGCGGTTTGTAGCGTGTCGGTGTAGACGATGGTGCGCACCCCGCCTTCGACCGTGTAAAGCAGGATCATCACAAGGATCACCGCAGAGGTCAGCCAGAACGGCACACCGAAGGCATTCAGGATCATCTCCTGCAGCACCGCCACCACCAGGTACAGCCGCGCGGTGGCGCCGAGGGTGCGCGAGATGATGAAGATACCGGCGCCGGTCTGGTAGGCGCGCGGACCCAACCGGTGCTGCAGGTAGCCGTAGATCGAAGTCAACCCGTGGCGGTAGTACAGCGGCAGCAGCACCAGGGCGACGATCGCATAGCCCAGCACCTGCCCCAGGATGATCTGCAGGTAGCTGAACTGCGACAGCGCCACGGTGCCGGGCACGCTGACGAAGGTCACGCCCGAAAGCGAGGTGCCGATCATCCCGAAGGCCACCAGCCCCCACGGGCTGTTGCGGTTGCCGATGAAGAAGGCTTCGTTGTCGCCGCGGCGCGATGTCCACCAGGCGACGATCAGCAACAAGCCGAAGTAGCCCAGCACGAAGCAGAGCAGCAGCGGCGCGCTCAAACCAGCATCCCGATCAGCAGCGCCACAAAGCTCAGCACCAGGGAAGTGGCCAGCGGCACAAACCACTCGCGGCCGCCCAACCGAAAACTGAAGTCACCGGGCAATCGGCCGAGCCCGATCCGTCGCAGCCAGCCCTGCATGCCGTTGAAGACCAGGCAGGCGACGAGGAAGATCAGCAACCAGCGCATCTGACTTGCTTCCTACAACGTGTGGCAACGGTCGCCCGCGCTGAAGCCGATGGGCTCGAAACCCGTCAACCCGCGCGCCAAGCCGATGACCTTGAAGAGTTCGCCCATTTCGTGCTCGTTGAGCAGCTTCTGCGCCGCGGCGATGGCGCGGTAGTCGCTGTGCGCGTTCTTGTCGACGCCCGCAGGCTGCAGGTCGTCGAGCAAACCGCAGTTCATCAGGAAGCGCGCTTGGCTGGTGTAGCCGACCACATCGAGCCCGGCGTCTTGTGCGGCGAGCGCGATGGCGCTGAAGTTGACATGGGCGGTGATGTCCTTGCTGCCCACATCGACCAGCGGATCGGTGTCGGCACGGTGGCCACGGTGGCACATCAGCGTGCCGCTGTGGCGCTCGCTCAGGTAGTACTCGGCTTCGGGAAAGCCGTAGTCGATGAAGAAGGCGGCGCCGCGCGCAAGTTTGTCGGCCAGGGTGCGGATGAAGGCTTCGGCTTGGGGGTGGATCTCGGTCAGAAAACCGGGTGGCAGACCGGAGGTGTCGCCGGGTGGCCGCAGCCGCGTCGGACGGTCGGCGAAGGTCAGCTTCCCTTCACACCACGCGACACCGCGCTCGAACCAGTCGTGGCCGTCGAAGTGCAGCAGTTGCACCGGCATCGCGTCCAGCACCTCGTTGCCCAGCACCACGCCGTGCATCGCTTCGGGCCAGGCCGACAGCCACTGCACGCGGTCGCCGAACGGTGCCAGCCGTTCGGCTTGCCGTGCGCGCAGCGCACCCGACAGGTCGACGATCTCGTAGCGCACCACACGTTCACCCAGCGCCTGCAACACCTGCTCGGCCAACGCGCCGGAGCCGGCGCCGAACTCCACCACCCGGTCGGCACCGGCGGCGTCCAGCGCCTGCTCGACTTGCCTTGCCAGCGCCCGCCCGAACAACGGCGACAGCTCCGGTGCGGTGATGAAATCGCTGCCCGAAGCGGGCAGGCTGCCGAACTGGCGGTTGCTGCGGGCGTAATACCCCATCCCGGGCTCGTACAGCGCCATCGCCATGTAGCGGTCGAAGGGCAACCAGCCGCCAGCGTCGGCAATGGCACCCGCGATCCGGGTTTGCAGGGCTGGGGGCGGCGACGACAGGGGCACCGATAAACTGCGGGCATCGCCGGTCGGCTGTGCGCGTGGCGCGCTCTTCATGTCCATCGCCGAATTGTAGGAACCATGCCCACCGCCAATGCCCCCACCCCCGCTGCAACGCCCGCCACCAGGCGGGTGGTGCTGGTGACCGGCGCTGCGGCGCGCATCGGTCGCTGCATCGCCGAAACCCTGGCGGCGCAGGGCTGGTCGGTTGCCGTGCACTACCGCAGCTCGCGCGAAGCAGCCGAAACCACGGTGGCCGCGTTGCGCGCCGATGGCCACGATGCCCGCAGCTTTGCCGCCGATCTGGCCGACGAGGCACAGTGCGAAGCGCTGCTGCCCGCCGTGCACGACGCCTTCGGCCGGGTCGATGCGGTGGTCAACAACGCGTCGCTGTTCGAGCACGACGATGTCGCCAGCTTCTCGGTCGCGGCGATGGAGTCGCATTGGCGAGCCAACACCGCGCCTGCGATTCTGCTGGCGCGCGCGCTGCACAAGCTGGTCGGCACCGCAGGTGGCGGCTGCGTGGTCAATGTGCTGGACCAGAAACTCTGGAACCCGAACCCCGACTACCTGTCGTACACCCTGTCGAAAGCCGCCTTGCAATGCGCCACCACCTTGCTGGCGCAGGCCCTGGCGCCCACCGTTCGGGTGTGCGGCGTGGCGCCCGGCGTCACCCTGCTGTCCGGTGAGATGAACGATGCCGAGTTCGAAGCGTCGCACACCATGACGCCGTTGGGCCGCAGTTCCACCCCTGAAGATGTGGCGCGCGCGGTGCACTTCCTGCTGCAGTCTCCGGCCATCACCGGCACCACGCTGCTGGTCGACGGCGGCCAGCACCTGAAGCCCCAGCCGCGCGATGTGATGTTCATGGCGCGCGAAAAGTAGAGAGACAACGAGAGAGAGCACCAGATGCACAGCTTCATCGATCATGCCCGGCTGCAGGACTGCCGCCGGCTGTTCCTCTCCGACTACGAGGTCTGGATCAACATCGGCGTGCACGACTTCGAGAAGAAGGGCGAGCAGCGGGTGCTGATCAATGTCGACCTGTATGTGCCGCTTGCGATGTCGACCCCGCACACCGATCAGCTGGCCGAGGTGGTCGACTACGACTTCATCCGCCGCAGCGTGATGGAACGTGTGGCCGAAGGCCACATCCACCTGCAGGAAACGTTGGCCGACGATGTGCTGGCGCTGATGCTCGCGAACCCGCGTGTGCGCGCTGCCCGCGTGTCCACCGCCAAGCCCGATGTCTATCCCGACTGCGCCGCCGTCGGCGTGGAAGTCTTCGGCATCAAGAACGACTGACATGAACGCACCGAACGATCTGCCTCATGTTCGCTCGGCTGCCCACAAGGCGGCTTTCGAAGCCAACAAGTTGTCGAAGAAACTGCACCGCCAGTTGGGTCAGGCGCTGTGCGACTTCAACATGATCGAGCCCGGCGACAAGGTGATGGTGTGCGTGTCCGGCGGCAAGGACAGCCATGCGCTGCTGGACCTGCTCATGAGCATGCAGAAGCGCGCGCCGGTGGACTTCACGCTGATCGCGGTCAACCTCGACCAGAAGCAGCCCGGCTTCCCCGACCAGGTGCTGCCCGAGTACCTGACGCAGCTGGGCGTGCCGTTCCATATCGAAACGCGCGACACCTACAGCATCGTCAAGCAGCTGATCCCCGAAGGCCAGACCATGTGCAGCCTGTGTTCGCGGCTGCGGCGCGGCATCTTGTACCGGGTGGCGTCGGAGTTGGGCGCCACCAAGATCGCACTCGGCCACCACCGCGACGACATCGTGGTGACGATGCTGATGAACATGTTCTTCGGCGGGCGCCTGAAAGGCATGCCGCCGAAACTGGCCAGCGACGATGGCAAGCACATCGTCATCCGCCCGCTGGCCTATGTGGCCGAAACCGACCTGGAACGCTGGGCCGCGCACCGGGGCTTCCCGATCATTCCGTGCACGCTTTGCGGCAACCAGACCAACCTGCAGCGGGTGCAGGTGACGAAGATGCTTCGCGAATGGGAGCGCCAGTACCCCGGCCGCAGCGACAACATGCTGCGCGCGTTGTCCCATGTGCTGCCTTCGCATCTGATGGACCGGAACCTGCACCCCTTCACCACGCTCCAAGCAGGTGGCATGGCCAGCGCCGAAGGTGACACCGCCTTCGACGACGAGCCTTGCGCACCCCCGCCCGAAGGGCCGCCCGGCGATCGGGTCCAGACGCCGATCCGGCTGCATGCAGGCGCCCCGTTTGCCCGAGTCGGGGCAACGGAACCACCGAACTGATCGAGGTTCACCGATGAAGCCACTGTCTTTTGCCTCCCCCGCTTTCCTGGCCGTTGCAGCGCTCGCGCTGCTCTCCGGCTGCGCCGCACTCAACAACGTCAACAGCGAGGTCGCGACCTATGGCGACTGGCCGCAGGGCCGTGCACCGGGCACCTATGCGTTCGAGCGTTTGCCTTCGCAACAAGCCCGCGCCGATGAAACCCAGGTGCTGGAAACCAGTGCCGAGCCCGCGCTGCGGCGTGCGGGTTTCACCCCGGTCTCAGCCGGCCAGCAACCCGATGTGCTCGTGCAGGTCGGTGCGCGCACCACCCAGACGTCGGCTCCGCTGTGGGACGACCCCCTGTGGTGGCGCGGCGGCTTCGGCTATTGGCGCCACGGACCGTGGCTGTCGCCGCGCTGGGGCATCTACGGGCGGGTGGACTCACCGCGCTACGAACGCGAAGTGGCCCTGCTGATTCGCGACCGCAGCGCTGGCAAACCGCTGTTCGAAGCCCGCGCCAGCACCGAAGGCAACTTTCGCTTCGACCCTGCGCTGTTGAGCGCGATGTTCGAAGCGGCGTTGCTGGACTTTCCGCGCACGGGGGTCAACCCGCGCAGCGTGGTCACGCAATTGCCGCCGCAGTAGCCGCAAGGCCCGCAGGGCCCGCAAGGCCAGCAAGCCGACCTTTACGGCGGGCGATCAAGGCGATGCGGCCGACAGCGCGCGCAGATCGTCTTCCCAGCCCTTGAGGGTGTCCCGCGCCCGCACGCGCTGGGCGCTCGTGGTGGCGTTGTGAAGGCGGGCGTAGAGGTTGCAATTGTGTTCACGCAGCTGGGTGTCGTTCGCCGGGTTGGCAGACGACGCCAGCGTGGTCGCCAGACTGCGCAACATCGCGAACCGCTGCTCCGCCCCCAAGCCGGGGCTCTGCAAGCGGCGCAAGCTCGCAAGGGTCAGGTCCTGACGCTGCATGCGCGACTGCAACCACCGCTCGGCATCGAATGGCGAGCCGGCAACCCCTTCGCGGATCACCTCCAGTTGCGCGGCGTCCAGCGAGCCATAGAGCCGCTCGGCCCGCTCCACCGAGCGCTTGATCGATGCTTGCTGGCGCCGTTTCGGGTCGGGCTGCAAATAGTCGTCGCGCGCGTCGGCATTGCCTTTGTCGTAGCGCTCGCGGATGTGGGCAAACTGGGCTTCGGTCAGCGGTGGCAGGCGTTCGGCCACCACTTGCAGCGCTCGGTCGACGGACGGCAGCAAAGCCGGTGCGAAACGGTCCTGCAGGCGGCAGATGTCGGCTGCGGTGGTCTGCGTCATCACCACGTCCTGCACCTGGGCCAGCAACCCCACATAGCCCGGCAGCTGGGTGGCGCGATGCCAGCCGTAAAAACTGTCGATGCCCTGCCGCACCGGCGCGGCTTGCTCGCGGCTGAAATCGACATAGCCGTCCAGCCACCACCAGCTCAGTTGCGAGGCGGTGTTGTAGCCGAGCCGGATCGAGCTGCACCCCGCACCGAGCGCCATCAGCGCGGCAAGCGATACCCCCCACAACCACCGCAAGCTCGAGCGAGGCTGCGACGTGGGCGCTGGCAGGCGGTCGATAATCCGCCGGTCGGCCGCACCCGTCGGTCTGAAAATGAAAGTACTGCGCATGGCACTCAACGTCGTCATCATGGCTGCGGGCAAGGGCACCCGCATGAAGTCGGCGCGCCCCAAGGTGCTGCACAAGCTGGCTGGAGAAAGCCTATTGCAGCATGTCCTGAATGCCTCGGCAGGGCTCGGGGCGGATCAAACCTTGATCGTCACCGGCCATGGCGCCGAGCAAGTCGAAGCCGAGGCTTCGGCGCAAACCCCCTCGCTGCGGTTCGCACGGCAGATGCCGCAGCTGGGCACCGGCCACGCGGTGCAGCAAGCGCTGCCGCAGTTGCCCGACGAGCCCGGCGTCACACTGATCCTGAACGGCGTTGTGCCGCTGATCGAGCCCGCCACCGCCTCAGCGGTGGTGGCCCCCTGCGGGGGCGAACGGCTGGCGCTGCTGACCATCGAGTTGGCCGACGCCACCGGCTATGGCCGCATCGTGCGCGGCGCCGACGGCAGCATCCACGCGATCGTCGAACACAAGGACGCCAACGAAGCCCAACGCCGGCTGCGCGAGATCTACACCGGCATCATGGCGGTGCCCACGCCGCTGCTGCACCGCTGGGTCTCGGCACTGCGCAACGACAACCTGCAGCGCGAGTACTACCTGACCGACATCGTGGCGATGGCGGTGGCCGACCGGGTGCCGGTGGTCTCGGCCACCGCCGGCAGCGAAACCGAGGTGCTGGGGATCAACAGCCCGATGCAACTGGCCGAGCTGGAGCGTCGCCATCAGCGCCAGCAGGCCGAGCGGCTGATGGAAGCCGGGGTGCGGCTGGCCGACCCGGCGCGCTTCGACCTGCGCGGCAGCTTGCAGTGCGGCAGCGATGTCGAGATCGACATCGGCTGCATCTTCGAGGGCCAGGTGAGGCTGGGCGACGGGGTGCAGGTCGGTGCGCACTGCGTGATCCGCAATGCGCAGATCGAAGCCGGTGCCGTGGTCCACCCGTACACGCACATCGACGGCGCCACCGTCGGCCCCGGCGCGCTGGTGGGGCCCTATGCCCGGCTGCGCCCTGGCGCGGTGTTGGGGGCCGCGGTCCACATCGGCAACTTCGTCGAGGTCAAGAATTCGACGCTGGCAGCTGGCGCCAAAGCCAACCACCTGGCCTATCTGGGCGATGCCACGGTGGGCGAGCGCGTCAACTTCGGCGCCGGCAGCATCACCGCCAACTACGACGGCGCCAACAAGCACCGCACCGTGATCGGCAACGATGTGCAAGTGGGCAGCAACTGCGTGCTGGTGGCGCCGGTGACGCTGGGCGACGGGGCCACGATCGGAGGCGGCTCGACGATCGGCAAGAATGCGCCGGCCGGGCAGCTGACAGTGGCGCGCGCGCGCCAGGCGAGCCTGGCGGGTTGGAAGCGGCCGGCCAAGCTGCCGAAGGCGGGGTAGGCGCAGAGTCGGACGGTCAAGCGGGGCCGGCGCGGCCGGGCCGGTGCCGTTCTAGGCGCGCGTCGCCAGCGCTGCGGCGCGGCACAGGTCTTCCCAGGCCGCGGCTTTGAGATCCGGGTGCCGAAGCAGGTAGGCCGGGTGGTAGGACACCACCAGCGGAATACCTTGGTGGTGGTGAACCTGCCCCCGCAACTGGCCGATCGGGGCCTCGCTGCGCAGCAGCGATTGCGCAGCGATCCGGCCCAGCACCAGCAGCACACGCGGGCGCAGCAGCACGATCTGCTGTTGCAGGTGGCTTTCACAGGCAGCCCACTCGACAGCGCCCGGAGGTCCGCCGGCAGCGGGGCGGCAACGCAATGCCAAAGTGGTGTAGACCCGGTGGGGCCGGTCGGATTCGCCGGCGGCGGTATCGGTATCGGTAGCGGTATCGGTATCGGTATCGGTATCGGAGTCTGCGGACGGACTTTCCCGGCTGAGATCCAGCGCCGCCAGCATGCGGTCGAGCAACAGGCCGGCGTCGCCGACGAAGGGCAATCCGGCCGCGTCTTCATCGGCACCCGGCGGGTCACCGACCAACAGCCAGTCGGCTTCGATCGCCCCGGCGCCGAAGACCGCATGGGTCCGGCCTTCATGCAGACGGCAGCGGGTGCATCCGGCCACCGCAGCCCGCAGCGCAGGCCAGCCGGTCGCGGCCGGAGCCGGGCTGATCGGCCACGGGTCGGACCCCGCGCGAGCGGGCGAAGGTGCGGGTGCGGGTGCGGGTGCGGGTACGTGTACGGGTGCGACCGGCTGGCGAGACTGCACGGCGCCGGCGCCGGCGCCTTTCCCCTGGAGCACCACGACCGTCGCAGCTGTAGCAGCAACCGGCTCCGCTTGGGCGCCAGGCACCCACATCCTCAAGCCCATCGCGGCCAGCATGCGGCGCTGGCGCTCGGTCCAGCGCGAAGGGGGTGCTTCGGTTTCAGCCACGCGGCGCCTTGTGTGGGTGTTCAGGCGGGGATTCGGGCGGGGACTCGGGCGACGCAAGCACCAGGCTCATCACCACCGCATCTTCGCGCCGCGGTGCGGCGGGGTAGTAGCGGGGCCGTGTGCCGACCTGCACGAAGCCGCGCCGCCGGTAGAGCTCCCGCGCTCTCCAATTGCTTTCGCGCACCTCCAGCCACAGGCTGGCATGCCCGTCCTGCACCGCCAGGAATCGCACCGCGTCCAGCAGCAAGCTGCCATAGCCGCGCTGCTGCCAGTCCGGTGACACGGTGAGGTTCAGCAGGTGCAATTCGTCCACACCGGCCATCGCCACGAAGTAGCCGATCGGGCCATGCGCAGAGTCGTCCAGCACCTCGGCCACATAGCCCGCGGCAAGGGAATCGATGAAGTTGCCACGGCTCCAGGGGTGGCTGTAAGCGCGGCTCTCGATCGCGGCCACGGCATCCAGATCGGCGATCCCCATCGGGCGGCGGTGCGGGGCCGGCTGCGGCAGCGCACTCACGGCAGTTCTGCTGGGTTGGAGGCCGCAGGCGCCACGGGCTGCACGGCCTTCATCGCCGCCCGCTCGGCGGTGGTCTGGGCCACCTTGTCGCGCAGGTACAGCGGCAGGCCTTCGGCTGCGGCCACACCGGCGCCCGCGCGCCAGGCCGCCTGCGCCAGCCGCAGCAGTGCGCCAGCCCGGTCCTGCACCGTGGCAAAGGGCTTTGCACCCGGGGGCAGCACCGCGGATGCGCCGAAAGCCGACAGCGCCGACCCCGCCAAGGCCACCACCGGCCCGTTCCAATGTTCGGACAACGCCGCCAGCGGCACCAGCGCCGGTGCCTGCAGCTCCCGCCAGGTGCCATGCGGCGCGCCCGAGGCGTGGGCAAGGCGGTACGCGTATCGAGCGGCATAGACCTCGGACATGCGGGCGTCGACCGCCACGGCAATCTCGAAATCCTTCGATGAAGAGGGCGGCACCGCCGACTGCGTCGCGAGATCGGGGCTGGCCGGTGTGGATGCCTGCTGCCGCGCGTCCTCGGCCACGATCAGCAGGCTGTCGATGGGCAAGAGCGGCTTGCCGAGCCCGAAGCCCAGCCCTTGTGCCACCGCACAAGCCGTGCGCAGCCCCGTGAAGGCACCGGGGCCGCGGCCGTAGGCGATTGCATCGAGATCGGCAAGCACCAAGCCCGCCTCGGCCACCAGCACCTGCAACTGCGGCAGCAACGTGGCCGACGCCGCAGCGCCGCCCTCGGCATCGATCACCCAACTGCCCTGCCCGCTGTGCACCGCCATCGCCAGGCGTTCGGTGGAGGTGTCGAAAGCCACCAGACGCGTCGCGCCCGGCACCGCTTCAATGGCACTCAGCACGCCGCCGTCCGGGGTGCGACGCGCCACCGAGCCGGGATCGAGACGAACTGCAAGGCCGCCGACCGGCCCGTTCAGAACGGGTTGCGCCGCGCCCGGTCCACAGCCAGTCCGGCCAGCTGTGAGTGACCCCCTGGAGCCAAACGCGTGTCATCGGCCCACAGCGATTGCTGCGCAGTGGCGCCGGAGATCACGGTCGCCGAGGTGCAGTTCAACAGCGTCACCAGGCAAGCCCCCTGGGTGATGTTGACGAGACCGAATGACAGCGGCGAGCGCTGGATCGCCTGAAACCGAAGTTGCGCCTGGATCAGGCCGACGAAACGGCCGTCCAGCACCACGTTCACGCCCAATTGCTCGTTGAACGCTGTCGTCATCCTGGACATCAGCGCGGCACGGTCGGTGTCGCCGAACTGGGTGCGTTCATTGAGCGCAAAAGGCGTCAGCCCGACATCGGGCAGATCGGAGACCAGCACCTTGACCCCCAGACCCACCAATCGGTTGACGACCCCGGCCAGTTGACGCCCGCGGTTGCGCGACTCGGCCATCAACTCGGCTTCTGCGCGCGCCGGGTACTGGCGGTAGAGCGCGAGGATGTCGTTGGTGCCCGCCAGCAAGGTGGCGATGTCGCCGTCGCGGAAGCCACCGGCGGCCACCTGGGCTTCGACCTGCGCGGTCACATCGGCGACCACCGCGCCGGCGGTGGCAAAGGTTCTGGCGCGCGGCGTGTCGCTGGGGTTGAGGCTGCATTCGGCAAAGCCAAAGCCATACAAGGCCGCCACCGACTGGATCCACAGCGGCTCCAGGTTGCAGTCGACCCCGCCGTTGGCGTCGAGTCCATTGACGCTGTACTTGCGCCCGTTGGCGGTCAGCGCGCTGGCATCGTCGCCGAACGACAGCAGGCGTTTGGCTTGAAAAACCTCTTGCTGAGAAGAGCCGCCGCCACAGGACGCCAACAGCACAGCGGTCAGCAAACCCGTCAGCAGCCCGATCGCACCCCTGATCGCGACACGGGGGAGGCATGTAGAAGCCGAAGCGGCGGCGCGTGGCAGTCGCGACCGAAGCGTTGTGCTGAAGTTCATCGAAGCTCCGGAATCGGCACCAGGCCGGGTCGGGTCGGCCGGCGAGACAGCATGCTCAGCGGCGACCGCTGGGTTGGCGGCAGGGTTGGAGCCTGGGTTGGACGCATCAAGCGGCAGCGCGTTGCAACCGGTCACGCACCCCTTCCCAGGCGGGATCAGGCGGCGGATGCTCGACCCAGATGGACGCCACGCCCACCGCATCGAACGCGCGCAAGACCGCGAAAAGTTCGTGCGCCACCGCCTGGGCGTCAGCCGGCATGTGCCGGTGAATGACGCCCGATCCTGCAGGCGGCGCAGCCCGCGAATATACCGCTATGGCCGGTGCCGACCCGGCCGTGGTCCGAGCGATGCCAGCGGCGCCTGCGGCCCCCGCTGTCCCCGCCGCGCCGATAGCAACGACCCCTGCGCTGGAAAGTGCGTCCAGCCGCTGCTGTAGCGTGGCGGGGTCGAACAGCTGCAGGCGCGCCACAGGCGCGTAGTGCGACACCAGGCTGCCTGAGACTCGCGGCGAATCGGCGTCGGGCGCAGCCAGGGCATGCCCCAGCACCGCTTCGATCGCAGCGCGTGAAAGCTGCCCCGGTCGCAGCAGCGCAGCCGGCGACCGCGTGCAATCGACGATGGTGGATTCGATGCCGACTTCAGACGGACCACCGTCCAGCACCGTCAATTGCGGACCGAACTCGGCCAGCACATGTTCGGCGCAGGTGGGGCTGATGCGGCCGAAACGGTTGGCACTCGGCGCGGCCACACCGGCCACCCCCAAACGCGCGGCTGCCTGCAGCAGCGCCAGTGCAACCGGGTGCTGCGGAATGCGCAAGCCGATGCTGTCTTGCCCGCCAGCGGCCGCGCCCGCATGGCCGTGGCGGCGCGGCACGATCACCGTCAGCGGCCCCGGCCAGAAGGCCGCAGCCAGGCGTGCAGCCGAAGCTGGCAGCGGTGAAGCAGGCGGCTGGCCCGTGAATGCCGCGGCCGCCTCCATCCGCGCCAGATGAACGATCAGCGGATGCCCCGCAGGCCGACCCTTGGCGGTGTAGATGCGCGCCACGGCCGCATCGTCGTCTGCCCGCGCGCCAAGGCCGTAAACCGTTTCGGTCGGAAAGGCCACCAAGTCGCCTTGGGCCAGGCGACGGGCAGCCTCCTGGATCGACTGCGGATCGTTGCCAGACAGCAGACTCATCTGAACGGGTGGCCGAGGCCTTGCAAGCCGATGGTCAAAAGGTCGGGAGCCCCAACGCTGCCGCGGCGCGCCGCGCCACCGCGGCAGCATCCGACGGGTTCGAGGCTGTCACCGTGAGATGCCCCATCTTGCGCCCGCGACGCGCCTGCGACTTGCCGTACAGATGCAGGTGCACACCTGGAAGGCTCAGCAGCGCCGGCCAGTTCGGCTCGCTCGGCCACCACAGGTCGCCCATTAAATTCAACATGACCGCTGCCGAATGCAGCCGCGGCATCACCAGAGGCAGGTCCAGCAGCGTGTGAAGCTGCAAGTCGAACTGCGACAGGTCGCATGCGTCGAGGCTGCAGTGGCCGGAGTTGTGCGGCCGCGGCGCCATCTCGTTGGCCAACAACCTGCCGTCGTCCAGCACGAAGAACTCCACGCACAACACCCCCACATAGTCCAGCGATTCGGCCAGTTGCCGAGCCAGAACGATGGCGCGTTCTGCGGTGGCGGCGTCTACATCGGCAGGCGGCACCTGTGTGACCGCGAGCACACCGTCGCGGTGCAGGTTCTGCTGCACCGGCAGGTGCACGCAGGAGCCGTCGCGACCGCGGGCCACGATCGCGCTGATCTCGGCTCGAAGCGGCATGCGCTGCTCGAGCACGCAGGGCACGTTGCCCAGCTCTCGCCAGGCGCTATGGAGGTCTGCGACAGTGGCCACGGCCACCTGCCCTTTGCCGTCATAGCCCAGGGTGGAGGTTTTCAGGAGACCCGGCAACAGACTGGGCAACAGCGCAGAAAGGAGTGGCGATTCAAGATCGGTCGCCGAGCGAAGCACGGCATGCGGAGCGCAGGGCACGCCGGCACGTTCGAAACAAGCTTTCTCAAGCGCGCGGTGCTGACAAACCTGAACCGCCGCAGCCGGTGGCGAAACCGGCACCTGCTCGGCCAGACCCTGCAGCACGCGCGACGGAACGTTTTCGAACTCCGTCGTGACCGCAACGCAGGTGTCGGCCAGCAACTGCAGCGCAACCGGGTCGTCATAAGCAGCCTTCAAGTGGCGGTCGGCCGCTGCCCCTGCGGGACTTTCGGGGTCCGGGTCGAGCACCGTGACCCGATGCCCCGCGCGCTGCGCGGCGTGAACGAACATCCGCCCCAACTGACCGCCGCCCAGCATACCGAGCATCGGGCGCGCGGTGATGCGGGTGGTTGCCGCTTCTGCGTGCGCTGGCTGCGGGGTGGACAGAACGTGCGGCGGCAACCTCGGGTTCGCGGCGTCCATGTCCGACGGAGCGACCCAACGGGTCACTGCAGATCCTGCGTCATCGCTTGGGCCGCGGCAGTCTGCCGCGCGCGAAAGGCGTGCAGACGCTGGCGCAAATCGGTATCGGTGCGACTGATCAGCGCCACTGCGAACAAAGCGGCATTGGCAGCGCCGCTGGCACCGATTGCGAATGTCGCCACCGGAACGCCCTTGGGCATCTGCACGATCGACAACAGGGAATCAATGCCTTGAAGGTGCTTACCCGCCACCGGCACGCCCAATACTGGAACGACTGTCTTGGATGCGAGCATGCCCGGCAAATGCGCAGCTCCCCCGGCACCGGCAATGATTGCCGCCAGATCCCGGGACTCTGCCTGTTCGGCAAATGCAAACAGCTCGTCAGGCATGCGGTGCGCAGACAGCACCCGCTTGTCGTAACCGACCCCGAATTCATCCAGGATCGCGGCCGCGTGCTGAAGGGTCTCCCAATCGGAGGAGGAGCCCATTACGATAGAAATTATAGCTGGACCCATTCTTACGATCCGAATCCCAGAACACGATCACCTGAGAAAATACTTAGCTCGTTGCGGAGATTTGATTTTAAGGCTTCGAATTCGCGAAGCTGATCGTTTCGAAAAAGCCTCCAGTGTTCTGCCCTGTCAAAGTTTCCATCCGCCTGCGCTACCAATAGTAGTGAATCAGCAAGCTGAGCCTTGTCGTCGGCACACCCCTGTTCCGCCAATCGCTCCTCTATCAACGGCACACTCAATAAAGCTTCCGAGATACGACCAGTTTTTACAAGGATAACCGTTCGATCTGAATGTACCGTGTAGAAGTTACTCGTTCCGACACGCAGAGTAGCGGCATCTAAAAGCGCAAGTAATTCCCGTTCTGCTTCTACGAACTGCTCCTGCACGACTAAAGAGCCGATACGAATAACATTCAGCCAGTGTCCAAGCGAACTTATCCCTGACACTTCTTGATAACTAATCGCTGATTGAACATCAACTCGCAAAGCTTCAACTTTTAGGTCCGACGATCGATCTCTCATTGCATCCATTCGGCAGTGTAAGAGCCGAAAAGCCGCTTGATTAAATATCAATGCACCAATAGCCGCTTGGTCGCCCAACTTCACTGATAGATTTCGTCCCCTCTCGTACCACGCCACAGACTCAGAAGAGTTCTCAGCAAGCTGGTTGGCCATTGCTAAGACGATAGCTATTCTGCATTCCGCAGGAGTCGTTTCCTCTCCCATACTCTCGAAGGCGGCGATCGCGCATTCCCTCATCCGAACAAAATCGCTGCTGTTCAAATCCATCATCGCGAGCCAGGCGGCTGTGAACGCAACCATCACCCTGTCTCCGGATGCCTTACTAAGAAGATTGGCTCTCGCCATCCTGTCCCTGCATTCTGGGCTCTCATCCTGGAACATCAGCAGGTGGGCATCCAAGCAAAGCAACCGGATGGTTACGCTTATGTTTTCACCCTTTCCGAAAGTCAGGCGGATAGCGTCTTTGATGCAGCGTGCCTGCGTAAATTCACCTGCCCGAGAGTAATAGCAAGCCAAATCTAGCTGCAGGCAAGCGCGCTCAACCAAACTACTGGATTGTCCTATCTTCCGCAGACTTTCTTTTACAAATGGTGCAGTCAACGTATCGACTCCATAAGCGTGGTGGATTCAAGTAAGCCGAGTTACCCAACTCAAATCGCAATCGACAACGGAAAGAGCCCGGGCAATGCCGGGCTCCAAAACCTTTAAGCGCAATAGCGCTTCGGCTAGCGCTCTAAAACTATGGTTTGTTGCCGGTTGGAAATGGCCAAGCTGCTGCCGGGTTAAGCGCAGTTTTCGCCGGGGCGGCCGGTGTGGCAGAAGATGCCTTTGCGCCCTTTCGGCCCGTGGGCTTTTTCGCAGAAGCCTTCTTCGTTGCGGCTTTCTTCGCCGGCGCAGCTTTCTTCATCGGCGCCTTCTTCGCCCCCATCTTCTTGGCGGGCGCCGCCTTCTTGGCAGCAGTCTTCTTCGCGCCGACCTTCTTAGCCGGCGCCTTCTTGGCAGCGACCTTTTTGGTTGCGACTTTCTTCGACGCTGCCTTCTTGGCTGGCATCGCTTTCTTCGCAGCCATCTTCTTGGCCGGCGCTGCCTTTTTCATCGGCGCCTTCTTGGCCGCCATCTTCTTGGCCGGTGCCGCTTTCTTTGCGGGGGCCTTCTTGGCCGAAGCGGCCTTTTTCGCAGTTGCCATAACGATCTCCTAGATCAAGTTGCAAAAGGCTCCGCGGGCACTTCGGCCTTGCGGAGATTCATCGCCCGGTGGTCTGCTGCAGGGTCTGGCCCTGCAGCGGTCGCCCCGGTGCGGTGAATGGGGTCGCGAGTCTGGATGCGGTCTTGTGCCGCGCTTGGCTCGTCATTGTCGATTCATCACTTGCGGTTGGCCGGCAAGCAGCAGGGGGTTGACCTGCCACCGACGGCATTTGCTCTCAGTCCCATGCCAGCGCACCACCAGTCTGGTAGTCGATGACACGGGTTTCAAAGAAATTGCGTTCCTTTTTCAGGTCGATCATCTCGCTCATCCACGGGAACGGGTTCTCTTCGTTCGGGAACAGCGGCTCCAGACCGATCTGCGTGGCCCGTCGATTGGCGATGTAGCGCAAATAGCCCTTGAACATCGATGCATTCATGCCGAGCACGCCGCGCGGCATGGTGTCTTCCGCATAGCGGTACTCCAGCGCCACGGCCTTCTCGAACAGCGCCCTGATCTCGTCTTTGAACGCTGCTGTCCACAGCTGCGGGTTCTCGAGCTTGATCTGGTTGATGACGTCGATGCCGAAGTTGCAATGCATCGACTCGTCACGAAGGATGTACTGGTACTGCTCGGCCGCGCCGGTCATCTTGTTCTGCCGCCCCAGCGCCAGGATCTGGGTGAAGCCAACATAGAAGAACAGCCCTTCCATCAGGCACGCAAACACGATCAGGCTCTTCAGCAGGGTCTGGTCGGCTTCTGGAGTGCCGGTCTTGAAGTGCGGGTCCATGATCGCGTCGATGAACGGGATCAGGAACTCGTCTTTCTCGCGGATCGAGGTGACCTCGTGGTACGCGTTGAAGATCTCGCTTTCGTCCAGCCCCAGCGACTCCACGATGTACTGGTAGGCGTGGGTGTGGATGGCTTCTTCAAACGCCTGCCGAAGCAAAAATTGTCGGCATTCCGGCGCTGTGATGTGCCGGTAGGTTCCGAGCACGATGTTGTTGGCAGCCAGCGAGTCGGCAGTGACGAAGAAGCCCAGGTTGCGCTTGACGATGCGGCGCTCGTCTTCGGTCAGGCCGTTGGGATCCTTCCAGGTCGCGATGTCGCGCGACATGTTGACCTCTTGCGGCATCCAGTGGTTGGCGCAGGTGGACAGGTACTTTTCCCAAGCCCACTTGTACTTGAACGGCACCAACTGGTTGACGTCGGTGCTGCCGTTGATGATGCGTTTGTCGGCAGCGTTGACGCGGCGTTTGACTTGCATGCCGACCGGTGTGCGGTTCGGCAATTGCACCGGCGATGTCGCTTCCGATGCCACCCCTGACGGCATGGGCGGCAGGACTCGCGAAGTCACTTCGCCACCGCCTTGCGCATTCGCCTGAAGCGGCAATTGCGGCGCTTGTTTCGATGGGGTTCTGACGTTGTCTTCCCAGACCAGCATGTGTTGACCTTGTGAGCAGTTTCAATTATCGGTTTGTTGTGCAAGAACACCAAGCGATGGTTGACATGGCCACCACTTCGTTGTTGTCGCTGCGCATCGACTGCGCCTTACTGGCAAGCCTCGCAGTCGGGGTTGTCGATCGAGCAGAACTGAACATCGCTTGCCGGTGTTTGCGCAATCGCTTGCGCACTCGATGCCGCTGCGGTCGACGGACCCGTGTGGCCTACGGCATTCAACGCACCCGGCGCCACGGTGCTCTTTTCGGAATAGGTGGCGCTGGTGGTGCGCAGGTAGTAGGTGGTCTTCAGCCCGCGCAGCCAGGCCAGGCGGTAGATCTCGTCGAGCTTGCGGCCCGACGCACCGGCCATGTAGATGTTCAGTGACTGCGCTTGGTCGATCCACTTCTGGCGCCGCGACCCGGCTTCGACGAGCCACGATGCATCGACCTCGAATGCGGTTCCGTAAAGGCGCTTCAACTCGTCGGGCACGCGGTCGATCGGGTGCAGCGAGCCGTCGAAATGCTTCAGGTCCATCACCATCACATCGTCCCAGAGGCCGAGCCGCTTCAGGTCGCGTACCAAGTACTCGTTGATGATCGTGAACTCGCCTGACAGGTTGCTCTTGACCGACAGGTTGCCGAAGCTGGGCTCGATCGACGCATCGACCCCGATGATGTTGCTGATGGTGGCGGTGGGCGCAATGGCCACGCAGTTGCTGTTGCGCATGCCGTGGGTGGCGATGCGCTGACGCAAGGCGTCCCAGTCCAGCGTGGTGGAACGGTCGACTTCCAGATGGCCGCCGCGCGCTTCGCTGAGCAGGTCGAGAGAGTCCTGCGGCAGGATGCCGCGGTCCCACAGAGAGCCCTTGAAGCTGCTGTAGCGGCCGCGTTCTTCGGCCAGCTCGGTGCTGGCCCAGTAGGCGTGGTAACACACGGCTTCCATCGACCGGTCGGCGAATTCCACCGCGGCCTGGCTCGCATACGGCAGCCGCTGCTCGTACAGGCAATCCTGAAAGCCCATGATGCCGAGCCCCACCGGGCGATGGCGCAGGTTGCTGTCGCGCGCTTTCTTGACGGCGTAGTAGTTGATGTCGATGACGTTGTCGAGCATGCGCATGGCGGTGGCCACGGTGCGCTTGAGCTTGGCGCTGTCGATCTGCTTTCCAGCCACTGCCGCTTCCGAATCGCCGGGCGCATCCATCAGGTGCTGCGCCAGGTTCACGCTGCCCAGGTTGCACACCGCGATTTCGCTGTCGCTGGTGTTGAGCGTGATCTCGGTGCACAGGTTGGAGCTGTGCACCACGCCCACATGCTGCTGCGGGCTGCGCACGTTGCAGGCATCCTTGAAGGTGATCCAGGGGTGCCCGGTCTCGAACAGCATCGACAAAATCTTGCGCCACAGGTCGCGCGCCGGCATGCGCTTGTAGAGCTTGATGTCGCCGTTGTCGGCGCGCGCTTCGTACGCTGTGTAAGCCACCTCGAAGGCCTTGCCGAACAAGTCGTGCAGATCCGGTGTGGTGCTGGGGCTGAACAGGGTCCAGTCACCGCCTTCGACCACGCGGCGCATGAACAGGTCGGGGATCCAGTTGGCGGTGTTCATGTCGTGCGTGCGGCGCCGGTCGTCGCCGGTGTTCTTGCGCAGCTCCAGGAACTCTTCGAGGTCCAGGTGCCAGCTTTCCAGGTACGCACACACCGCGCCCTTGCGCTTGCCGCCCTGGTTGACCGCCACTGCCGTGTCGTTGACCACTTTCAAAAACGGCACCACGCCCTGGCTCTTGCCGTTGGTGCCCTTGATGTAGCTGCCCAATGCGCGCACGCGGGTCCAGTCGTTGCCCAGGCCACCGGCAAACTTGCTCAAGAGTGCGTTCTCTTTCAGTGCCTCGTAGATGCCGTCCAGGTCGTCGGCCACGGTCGTCAGATAACAGCTGCTGAGCTGGCTGCGGCGGGTGCCGCTGTTGAAGAGCGTGGGCGTGCTGCTCATGAAGTCGAAGCTGGACAGCACGTTGTAGAACTCGATGGCGCGTGCTTCGCGGTCGATCTCGTTCAGCGACAAGCCCATCGCCACCCGCATGAAGAAGGCCTGCGGCATCTCGATGCGCTGCTCTTCGATGTGCAGGAAGTAGCGGTCGTACAGGGTCTGCAAACCCAGGTAGTCGAATTGCAGGTCGCGGCTCGCGTCGATCGCCGCGCCCAGGCGCACCAGGTCGAATTGCTGCAGACGCTCGTCCAGCAACTCGGCCTTCACGCCTTGCTTGATGTACTGCGGCAGGTATTCCGCATAGCGCTCGGACATCTGCTCTTGCGTGACCTCAGCGCCCAGGATTTCGCGGCGAATGGTGTGCAGCAACAGTCGAGCGGTGGCTCGGGTGTACGCCGGCTCTTTCTCGATCAGGGTGCGCGCAGACAGGATTGCGGCCTTGTAGACCTCGTCCAACGGCACGCCGTCATACAAATTACGGCGGGTCTCGGCCAGGATCGGCTCGGCACGCACATCGGCGCCCAGGTTCGAGCAAGCCGATTCGACCAGACCGCGCAGCGCGGCCATGTCCAGCGGCACACGCTGGCCGCGGTCGGTGACGAACAGCTCGGCCACCTTGGCCACCGCGGGTGCCGCCTGGCGCGAGCGCTCTTGCGTGCGCCGTTCGCGGTACAGCACATAGGCGCGTGCAACCTCGTGGTGCCCGCTGCGCATCAGTGCCAGTTCCACATGGTCCTGCACATCTTCGATGTGGAAGGTGCCGCCGCCGGGCCGCGACCGCAACAGTGCACGCACCACCCCTTCAGTGAGGCGTTCGACGGTTTCACGAACGCTGGCCGATGCCGCGCCCTGCGTGCCGTGCACCGCCAGAAAGGCCTTCATCAGCGCCACCGAGATCTTCTCCGGCGTGAACGACACCACTGCGCCATTGCGGCGGATGATCTGGTAGCCGACATAAGCACTGGCGGATGCGGCGCCCGTGCCACGCAGGGCAGGGCTTGAAGCCACACCCGTGGTGGTGGATGTCGGGGCGGACGGGTTGGTGGTGGTGCTGGCGGTGGGGGCTGCGGCGATGGATGCGGGGGGCATGCTGGGGTTCTCCTCTTCGGTCTTCGGGGCTTCGCTGGCCGGTGCAACAGTGCACAGGCTGTGGACGGCGCCTTGCGGGTGGGACTGCGTCATAGGGCCGCGTGCTTCGGCTGTTCCAGCGGCTCTGCGCGGCTTTCGCGAGTCCCGTAGCAACGGGTCGGGCGATGCGGTCTGGGCACTATATATGGGGTCGGTAGGGGGAACAAGCCACTACCGCTAGTGTTTATCCTGAACCGTCGACGCCCGACACCCTGGCACCGGCGGCATCCGTTCGGGTTGCTGAAGGACCCGAAGCAACGGATCGGCGCATGGGCTCAGGCATCGCGTCTAACAACCCGCCAACAGCGGGGCGATGCAGCGGTTTCAGCTGTGATCGGCGCGCCAGACCGCCACCCTGCACCGCGCAACGCCCGCATTCGAGTCGGCGGGAGCGGTGGCCTCAATCGTTGCCGTCGTCCGTGGCTTCCGGGCCACCGCTGCCACCGCCGTTGCCACCGTTGCCCGGCCCCACATTCAAGCGCGCCATGCGATAGCGCATCTGCCTCAGCGACAAGCCCAGGCTGGCACCGGCGGCTGTGCGGTTGTAGCGGTGCAGCGCGAGCGCCTGCTCCAGGATCGACCGCTCGATCGCATCCAGATGCCCGGCCAGGTCCGCCGGTTGCGCCACGTCAGGTGTGGCGCTGCGGGGGTGGGGGGCTGCGCCAGCCTCGGTCATCGGCGGCTCAGCCATCGGCTGCCCCGCACGGCGGTCGCGTGCGATCCCGTCGGCATCTGCTGCGTGGGCCTCAACCAGCCCCAGGTCACTGCCCTCGACGGTGTCGCCCCCCGACAGCGCCAGCGCGCGGTGCAACAGGTTTTCCAACTCGCGCACGTTGCCCGGAAAGCCGTGCCGCAGCAACTCCTGCAGCGCTTGCGGCGACAGCGTGGGCACGCCAGCCACCCCGGCATCGTGCGCAATGCGTGCCAGCACCGCATCGCAGATCGCGGGTAGATCGGACAGCCGCTCGCGCAGTGGCGGCACGACGATGCAGATGACGTTGAGCCGGTAGTACAGGTCTTGTCGAAACCGGCCGGCTTGCACTTCGGCAGCCAGGTCCTTGTGGGTGGCACTGACGATGCGCACGTTGACCGGCATTTCGACTGCCGCGCCGATCGGCCGCACCGCACGCTCCTGGATCACGCGCAGCAACTTGCTCTGCATCGACAGCGGCATCTCGCCGATCTCGTCCAGGAACAAGGTACCGCCCTGTGCGGCCTGAAAAAAGCC
>JBBSPW010000041.1:0-22008 GCA_038258365.1 Burkholderiales bacterium
CAGAGCCAGATCCGCGGCGGACTTTGAGCCCCCACGCTCCCTGACGGTCGCTGCCCCCCGAGGGGGCGCTCGCCTGCGGCCTGGCAGAGCCAGATCCGCGGCTCTGCTGGGTGGGTTCGCTGCGCTTCGCTCGCGCACGGTCGTTGCGGTCCCCGGCAGGCGAATGAAGCCAGGTTCGCTGTGCTTCGCTTGCGCACGGTCGTGGCGGTCAGCTGATCGATCGTTGCAGCTGCAGGGCCTCGGCGAGGTGCGCGATGTGGATCTGCTCGCTGCCCGCCAGGTCGGCGATCGTGCGGGCGACCTTCAGGCAGCGGTGCAGGCGTCGGCCCGACCAGCCCAGGCGTTCGGCGGCGGTGCGGGCAAAGGCGGTTGCCGCGTCGTCCAGCTGGCAATGGGTGTCGATGCGGCTGGCTTCGAGGCGGGTGTTGAGTTCGCCCTGGCGCTTGAACTGCCGCTGCTGCGCCAAGGCCACGCGCTCGGCGACGGCAGCACTGGGTTCGCCAACGGGCAGTGCCAGCAGGGTGGCGGCGGGGGCCGCCTGCACCTCCACCTGCAGGTCGATGCGGTCCAGCAGCGGGCCGGAAAGGCGGCTTTGGTAGCGCGCCACGGCTTCGGGTGTGCAGCGGCAGCTTTTGCGAGCTGCAGCCGGTGCGCCCAGCCAACCGCAAGGGCAAGGGTTCATCGCTGCCACCAGTTGGAAGCGGGCCGGGAAGGTGGCCTGGCGAGCCGCGCGCGAGATCGTGATGCGGCCGGTCTCCAGGGGTTCTCGCAAGGCTTCCAGGGCAGCGCGAGAGAACTCGGGCAACTCGTCCAAGAAGAGCACTCCGCCATGCGCCAGCGAGATTTCGCCAGGCTTCGGCGGCGAGCCCCCGCCCACCAGCGCAACCGCGCTCGCAGTGTGGTGCGGCGACCGCACCGGTCGCTGGCCGAAGGCGATGGGCTCGCCTTCCTTGCCCCCCCGCCTGCAGCTGTCCTTGTCGTCCTCGGCCGCTCCGGACAAGCCGCGCACCGCAGCGCTGGCCAGAGCTTCTTCGATGGCCGGCAGCGGCAGCAGCCCCGCCAGGCGCTGCGCCAGCATCGATTTGCCAGTGCCCGGCGGGCCGATCAGCAGCAGGCTGTGGCCGCCGGCAGCCGCGATCTCCAGCGCGCGCTTGGCGCCGGCCTGGCCTTTGACATCTCGCAGATCGGGCAGCGTGGCGGCTGGCGCTGCGGGCCATGGCTCTGCGGTTGGCAACGGGTCGACCGCATCGCCCGGTAACAAAGCGGCCACCACCTGGGCCAGGGTGTCGGCGCTGCGCACATCCAGACCCGGCACCCGCGCTGCGATGCGCGCGCTGGTCCGCGGCAGCACCAACATGCGGCGCGGCGCTTCCGCGGCAGATGTTTGCGAGGCCAGCGCCAAGGCCAGCGCGAGCGCGCCCCGCACGGGCCGCAGTGCGCCGGCCAGCGAGAGCTCGCCGGCAAATTCGCACGCGGCCAGCCGTGCCGGGTCGAGAAGCCCGTCGGCAGCCAGGATGCCAAGCGCGATCGGCAGGTCGAAGCGGCCCGACTCCTTCGGCAACTCGGCGGGGGCCAGGTTCACCGTGATGCGCTTGTTGTGGGGGAAGGCAAAGCCGCTTTGCTGCAGCGCCGCGCGCACCCTTTCGCGCGCTTCCTTGACCTCGGTGTCGGCCAGGCCCACGAGCGTGAAGCTGGGCAGACCGTTGGCCAGCTGCACCTCGACATGCACCGAGGGCGCCTGCACCCCGTCCAGCGCCCGGCTCATCACCACCGACAACGACATCGAACGTCCTCTTCTACAGTTCTTTTTTGGTTCAGCACCCGCATCGATTCTGGGCAGCACGGGCAGCCGCCGCCAGCACCCGTCGGGGTCATCCGATGCGGCACCCGAAAGGGCGATGGACAAGCGGGCGTTGACCGGTTCGGGGGTCTCAAACGGACCAACCCGATCCAACGCGCACCAAATTGGAGCGCGTTGAAGTCGTGAGCACCATCGGTGCCGAATCCGGTGCATCTTTCGGTGCAGTCGACAACCTCATGCACGTCGCCGGGGCATCCAAAAGCGCTGTGCCCGTTGGCACGGAACCTGCGAACCCGGTGGTGCACGCTGCTGCGGGCACCCGTGTCCGATCCATTCCGGAGAACCGATGAAGAAAACCCTGCTGGGTGCTGCTGCCGCCCTGGTCCTGACCTCCCTGCCCACCGTTTCGCATGCCGACCTGGCGTTCAACGCCGGTGTGTTCACCGACTACCGTTTTCGCGGCATCTCGCAAACGCGGTTGAAGCCCGCCGTTCAAGGCGGTGTCGACTACGACACCAACGGCTTCTATGTCGGCGCCTGGGCCTCGAACATCAAGTGGATCAAGGATGCTGGCGGCGATGCCAGTGTCGAGATCGACTTGTACGGAGGCTACAAGGGCAAGCTCAACGACGATCTCGGCTACGACGTGGGTGTGCTGACCTACCAGTACCCCAGCAACAACCTCAACCCCAGCGCCAACACCACCGAGGTTTACGGCGCAGTCAGCTTCGGGCCGGCAACGCTGAAGTACTCGCACAGCGTGACCAATCTGTTCGGCTTTGCCGACAGCAAGAACAGCGGCTACCTGGACCTCAGCGCCAGCTTCGAGGTCGGCCCCGTCACGCTGACCCCGCATGTGGGCTACCAGAAGGTGCGCCGCAACGACAACGCCAATTACACCGACTTCGCGCTCACGGTGTCGAAGGACTTCGACGGCATCGTGCTGAGCGCATCGCTGGTCGGCACCGACACCAAAAAGGTCAACGGCGTGGACGCCTATGTCAGTCCGGCCGGCAAGAACCTGGGCAAGGGCGGCCTGGTGCTGGGCCTCAAGTACAACTTTTGAAGCAGGGGAGCAGACCATGAAGATGGTGACCGCGATCGTCAAGCCGTTCAAGCTCGACGAGGTTCGTGAAGCATTGAGCGGCATCGGGGTGCAGGGCATCACCGTGACCGAGGTCAAGGGCTTCGGCCGCCAGAAAGGCCACACCGAGCTGTACCGCGGCGCCGAGTACGTGGTCGACTTTCTGCCCAAGGTGAAGATCGAAGCCGCGGTCGACGACGCGATCGTCGAGCAGGTCGTGGAAGCGATCGAGAGCTCGGCCCGCACCGGCAAGATCGGCGACGGCAAGGTATTCGTATCGGATCTGGAACAGGTGGTCCGCATCCGCACCGGCGAAACCGGCAAGGACGCGCTCTGAGGCGACCGTCGCCCTGCTCCTGCTCACCCGCCCGCCACCAGCGGCAACACCCAAAGCCAAAGCCACGATCTGCAGCATGAAAAAACTACTCGTCTCCCTGTTGATGGCCTTGAGCCTGAGCGGTGTCCTGACCGGCACGGTGCTGGCCCAAAGCACCGATGCTGCGGCATCGGCACCTGCCGACGCATCGGCGGCCCTTGCCGAGTCCGCGCCGACCGCGGCATCGGCCGCGTTCGAAGCCACACCCGGCGTGGCCGGTGCCGCATCGGCACCCGAAGCGGCGGCATCTGCGCCCGAAATCGCGCCCACCGTCAGCAAGGGCGACGTGGCCTGGATGCTGACCAGCACCTTGCTGGTGTTGATGATGGCGGTGCCAGGGCTGGCTCTGTTCTACGGCGGTCTGGTGCGCAGCAAGAACATGCTGTCGGTGCTGATGCAGGTGATGGTGGTGTTCTCGCTGATCAGCGTGCTGTGGGCGGTGTACGGCTACAGCGTGGCCTTCGGCGGCGAGGGACTCATCATCGCCAACTTCAGCAAGTTGTTCCTCGCCGGGGTCACGATCGACAGCCTGGCCGACACCTTCACGCCGGCGGCCAAGCTTCCCGAATATGTGTTCATCGCCTTCCAGGCCACCTTCGCCGGCATCACCTGCGCGCTGATCGTCGGCGCCTTCGCCGAACGCATGAAGTTCGCTGCGGTGCTGCTGTTCTCGGTGATCTGGTTCACGTTCTGCTACTTGCCGATTGCCCACATGGTGTGGGGCAGCGGTGGCTACCTGCTGGGCAAGGGCGCGCTCGACTTCGCCGGCGGCACGGTGGTGCACATCAACGCCGGTGTGGCCGGTCTGGTGGGTGCCTACATGGTGGGCAAGCGGATCGGCTACGGCCGCGAGTCGATGACCCCGCACAGCCTGACGCTGACGATGGTCGGCGCCGCGATGCTGTGGGTGGGCTGGTTCGGCTTCAACGCCGGCAGCAACCTGGAAGCCAACGGTGGCGCGGCGCTGGCCTTCATCAACACCCTGTTCGCCACCGCTGCCGCGGTGCTGACCTGGAGCGTGGGTGAGGCGCTGATCAAGGGCAAGGCGTCGATGCTGGGTGCGGCTTCGGGTGCGGTGGCGGGCCTGGTGGCGATCACCCCGGCCTGCGGATCGGTCGGGCCGATGGGCGGCATCATCATCGGCGCGCTGGCCGGCTTCGTCTGCCTGTGGGGTGTGAACGGACTCAAGCGCCTGCTCGGTGCCGACGATTCGCTGGATGTGTTCGGCATCCACGGTGTCGGCGGCATCCTGGGTGCCCTGCTGACAGGGGTGTTTACCGCACCGGGTCTGGGCGGCACAGGCAAGGCCGATTTCTCGATCGGCAGTCAGGTACTCGTTCAGGCCGAAGGCGTATTGATCACGATCGTCTGGTCGGCGGTGGTGGCGTTGATCGCCTACAAGATCGTCGATCTGATCGTCGGCCTGCGGGTGCCAGAGGACGAAGAGCGCGAAGGCCTGGACATCACCTCGCACGGCGAAACGGCCTACCACCAGTAGACCGCTCGCCGGTCTCGAACCAGGGCGTCCTTCGGGGCGCCCTTTTTCCGCTCGGGATCGACGGCCTGGCCATCGCCGAACTTTCGCTGGTCAGACCCCTAAACTGCAGCCATCGGCCCGCTCTCTGGGTCGCAGCACGGACACGACCCACCCCCCATGGTTCCGCACCTCATCACCGCACTGACCGTCCCGATCAACGAATTCGAGCAGCGGGTGCTGGAAAGCATGCCGGCGATCGAGCGCTGGTTCCGTCTCGAATGGATGGAGCACACCCCCACCTTCTATGCGTCGGTGGACTTGCGCAACGCCGGCTACAAGCTCGCGCCGGTGGGCACCGACCTGTTCCCGTCCACCTTCCACCACCTGACACCGGAGATGCTGCCGCTGGCGGTGCAGGCAGCCATGGGCGCGATCGAGAAGATCTGCCCAGAAGCCAAGAACCTGCTGCTGATCCCTGAAGACCGTCTGCGCGACAGCTTCTATTTGCAGCATCTGCAGCGCATGGTCGAAGTCTTCACGCAAGCCGGGCTCAACGTGCGCCTCGGCTCGCTGGACCCGACCCTCGGCGGGCCGACCGCAGTGCCTCTGGTGGACGGCAGCGAGCTGTTGCTGGAGCCATTGCTGCGAACCCGCAACCGCCTGGGTCTGAAGGACTTCGACCCCTGCACGGTGCTGCTCAACAACGAGCTTTCGCAAGGAGTGCCAGAAGCCTTGCAGGGTCTGCACGAGCAGTACCTGCTGCCGCCGCTGCATGCCGGCTGGCATGCACGGCGCAAGAGCCGCCACTTTCAGAGTTACGAAGAGGTGGCCAAGAAATTCGCCAAGCTGCTGGGCATGGACCCGTGGCTCATCAACCCCTTGCACGGCGCTTGTGGAGAAGTCGACTTCGCCCAGGCCAGCGGAGTCGACTGCGTGCGCGGCCATGCCGACGCCATGCTCGGCAAGATCCGGCGCAAGTACAAGGAATACGGCATCAACGCCAAGCCGTTCGTGGTCGTCAAGGCCGACAACGGCAGTGGCATGGGCATCATGACGGTGCGCGATGCCAAGGAACTGGACGACCTGCCTGCGCGGCTGGCGTCACGCCAGCGCGGCCGCGGCGGCTTGTCGCAGGTGCCGCTGGCCGCCGGCGATGTGATCGTGCAGGAAGGCGTGCCGACGCTGGAACGCATCCACGATGCGGTGGCCGAGCCGGTGGTGCTGATGATCGACCGCTATGTGGTGGGCGGCTTCTACCGCGTGCATGCCGATCGCGCCAGCGACGAAGACCTGAGCGCGCCGGGGTCGAGCTATGTGCCGCTCGCCTTCGCCGCCCAGACCCATCTGCCGCGGCCGGGTGCCAAACCCGGCGCCAGCGTTCCGAACCGCTTCTACATGTACGGCGTGGTCGGGCGGCTGGCCATGCTGGCGGCGGCCTACGAGCTGGAAGCCACCGACCCCGACGCCGAGGTCTACAACTAGCGGATTGACCCGCCGATCGGTGATCTGCCGCCGAATCGTCCACGGGTTTTGCTGCGCCGCAACATTCGCTGCCGTACAGGTGCACAATGCCGCCCTTCGCTGCCGCTGACTCCCGGCTTGGGCTTGAGCCTCGCCTGCAGACGCCTGGCGCGCTGCGATGCCTTTCGGGGCGCAACCGGCACACCCTTTGAGCAATGACCGCAGACCCCACAGCCGCGGCGCACTGGCTGCGCTGACGCTGAGTGCCATCGGCGTGGTGTATGGCGACATCGGCACCAGCCCGCTCTATGCGCTGAAAGAGGTCTTTGCCGAAGGCCGCGTGCCGCTGACGCCCGAGAACATCATGGGCATCCTGTCGATGGTCTTCTGGACCCTGACGGTGATCGTGTCGCTGAAGTACGTGGTGCTGATCCTGCGCGCCGACAACAACGGCGAAGGCGGCTTGATCGCGATGCTGGCGCTGGCCACGCAGGCGGTGCGCCACAGACCGTTGTTGCGCCGGCGCTTGCTGCTGCTGGGCATCTTCGGCACCGCGATCTTCTTTGGCGACGGGGTCATCACACCGGCCATCAGCGTGCTGTCGGCGGTCGAGGGTCTGGAGGTGGCAGCACCCGGCATGCACAGCTTCGTGATACCGGTGACGGTGATGGTGATCACCGCGCTGTTCGCAGCGCAGCGCTTCGGCACCGCGGTGGTGGGGCGCTTGTTCGGGCCGATCACGCTGATGTGGTTCGGCACACTGGTGGTGCTGGGTCTGCCGCACATCCTGCAGTACCCGCAGGTGCTGCTGGCGCTGTCGCCCCATGTGGCGCTGCAATTCATGTGGGCGCACCCGGGCATCAGCTTCGTGGCGCTGGGTGCGGTGGTGCTGTGCGTCACTGGCGCCGAAGCGCTGTATGCCGATCTGGGGCACTTCGGCAAACGGCCGGTGCGGCTGGCCTGGTTCAGCGTGGTGATGCCGGCGCTGGTGGTCAATTACTTCGGCCAGGGGGCGATGCTGCTGCAGCATCCGGACCGGGTCGGCAACCCGTTCTACGGCATGGCGCCGGCCTGGGCGCTGTACCCGCTGATCGGGCTGGCCACGCTGGCCACCGTCATTGCTTCTCAAGCCCTGATCACCGCCGCCTTCTCGGTCACCAAGCAGGCGATCCAGCTGGGCTATCTGCCGCGGATGCGCATCACCCACACCAATGTGCGCGAAAGCGGGCAGGTCTACCTGCCGTTCGTCAACTGGGCCTTGTACGGCTGCGTGGTGTTCGCAGTGGTGGTGTTCGGCAGCAGCAGCGCGCTGGCATCGGCCTACGGCATCGCGGTGACGATCGACATGACCATCACCACCGTGATGACCTTCTTCGTGATCCGCTTCGGCTGGAAGTTGCCGCTGCCGCTGTGCCTGGCGGCCACCGGCATCTTCTTCGCGGTCGACCTGACCTTCTTCTCGGCGAATGTGGTGAAGGTGTTCGACGGCGGCTGGTTCCCGCTGGTGATCGGCGGGCTCATGTTCACGCTGATGCTGACCTGGAAGGCCGGTCGCCGGCTGCTGGCTGCGCGCCTGCGCGAAGAGTCTGTGGACCTGGAGCCGTTCCTGGAGTCGATCTTCATCAGCCCGCCGGTGCGGGTGTCGGGCCCCGCGGTGTTCCTGAGTGCCGAGTCCGGATCGACCCCTTTCGCGCTGCTGCACAACCTGAAGCACAACAAGGTGCTGCACGAGCAGAACGTGTTTGTCACCGTGCTGCACCACGAGGTGCCGTGGATCGGTTTCGGCAAGCGCTGTGAAGTCCGGTCCCTGGGCCGCGCCTGCTGGCAGGTGACTTTGCATTTCGGCTTCAAGAACGATCCCGATGTGCCGGATGCACTCAAGCTTTTGAAGGGCAGCGGCGTCAATCTCGACGAGATGGAAACCAGCTATTTCCTGAGCCGCGACACGGTCATCCCCACCTTCGGCGGCGGCATGGCGATGTGGCGAGAGAAGCTCTTTGCCAGCATGCACCGGAATGCAGCGGCGGCAGCGGACTTTCTGTATCTGCCGACCAACCGGATCGTCGAGCTCGGCACCAAGGTCGAAATCTAGTCTTGCACCCGTCGATGGAAACTGAGCCCGTTCGGCTTCGGGATGCGGTGGCAGGCGATGCCTTGTGCTTGTCGGTGCTCGCGATGCAGGTGTTTCTGGACACCTACGCCACCGAGGGGATTCGGTCGGCGATCGCGCGTGAGGTGCTGGCTGCCTATTCAGAATCCGCGTTTGTCGAGCACCTTCGGCATCCGCTCTGCCGCATCGTCGTGGCGGAGCGGACTGCGCATCTGGTCGGATTCGCGCAGCTCACCCTCGGCGCGCTTTGCAAGCTGGCGCCGGCCGGGGCGCAAGCCGAACTGCTGCGCTTGTATGTGCAGGAGCCTTTCACCGGCAGCGGGCTCGGCACGCGCTTGCTGGCTGCCGCCGAAGCCGTGGCACTGGAGGGTGGTGTCTCGTTGCTGTGGCTTACGCCCTGGGTACACAACCACCGCGCGATTGCGTTCTATCAGCGCCGTGGATACACCGACCACGGCATGACCTGGTTCCACACCGAAGGCGAGTCGCACGAGAACCGGGTCTACGCGCGGCAGCTCAACGCCGATGCCGCTGCGACCTCGGCGTCGGGCGCGGTCAGGCCGCCATCAGCTTGCTGAACAACGGGTCCTGGCGGGTGCGGGGCCGGTAGCTGCCCACGCGCCTGGCGATCTCGGCGATGTGTTCCGGGGTCGTGCCGCAACAGCCGCCGACGATGTTCAGAAAGCCGGCCTTGGCGAACGACGCCATCTGCTCACCCGTCACTGGCGGGGTTTCGTCGAAGCCGGTTTCGCTCATCGGATTCGGCAGGCCGGCGTTCGGGTAGCAGCTGATGTAGGTGTCGGGGGCGACCTTGCTCAGCTCTTCGATGTAGGGGCGCATCAGCGTGGCGCCCAAGGCGCAGTTCAGACCCACGGCCAGGGGCTTCGCATGGCGCACCGAATGCCAGAACGCGGCCACGGTCTGGCCTGAGAGGATGCGGCCCGATGCATCGGTCACGGTGCCGCTGATGATCACCGGCAGGCGTTCGCCGGTGGCTTCCATCAGCTCGTCCAAAGCGAAGATCGCGGCTTTGGCATTCAGGGTGTCGAAGATGGTCTCGACCAGGAACAAGTCGACCCCGCCTTCCAGCAATCCTTCGGCCTGTTCGCGGTAGGCATCGCGCAGCGCGTCGAAACTGGTGTTGCGGGCTCCGGGGTCGTTGACATCGGGGCTGATGCTGGCGGTGCGGGGGGTCGGCCCCAGTGCGCCTGCGACAAAGCGCGGTTTGTCGGGCGTGCTGTGCGCATCGGCGGCCTTGCGGGCGATGCGCGCAGCGGCCACGTTCATCTCGCGCGCCAAATGGGCAAGCCCGTAGTCGTCTTGCGCCACCGAGGTGGCGCCGAAGGTGTTGGTCTCGATCAGGTCGGCGCCTGCGGCCAGGTACTCGCTGTGGATCTGCTCGATCACATCGGGCCGGGTCAGCACCAGCAGGTCGTTGTTGCCTTTCAGGTCTTGCGGATGGTCGGCCAGCGACGGGTTGCGGAAGTCGGCTTCGGTGAGCTTGTGGCGCTGGATCATGGTGCCCATTGCGCCGTCGATGATGGCGATCCGGGTTTGCAGAATGGTCGCCAGTTCGGCGCCGCGGGTGTACGCCACAGGCCGATTCACGATCGCGGCGGCGGGGGTTTTCGTTGCGGTGTCCATGGCCGATTGTAGAAAGCAGGCGCCGCGCTGCGCGGACATGCCCACTTCGCTAGAGCGTGCGGATGCGGTGGCGGGTGCGGCGCCTGCGCGAACCGCCCGGCAACTCCGCCGACTGCCTGCGACTGCGGCGCCGGCGCCGCTTGTCGGTCTGCAGGGCCAGGCCCACCGCCAGAAAGCCGAACGCCACCGGCACCACGGCTCCGGCGAACACGCACAGCCACGCGCCCGACAACTGGCGCACATACACCGACCCGACCTGGGCCGACAAGCCGGCACCGGTGATCAGCACCTCTTGCGCGCCGGCCGTGGCCAGCACCACCATCAGCACCGAGGTGGCGCGCCAGGTCAGCGCCCGCTCGCCTTCGGCGGTGAAAGCCGACAGCGCCAGCCAGAACGCGATGCTCCAGGCAGCCGCCTGAACCAGTGCGGCCAGGATCAGAAACTCGGTGCGCCACAGCACACCCGGCCGAAACCCGGCGGCTTCGACCCAGCCCGCCTGCACAGCGGTCGCGAAGGCGCCGACGCAAGCCCCTGCCAGCCACAACCACACAGGGCCTGGTCTTGCAACCACCAGCACCACCACGCTCATGCATGCGACACAAACCGCCGCCCACAGCCACGGCGCTCGCGCCGCTGCATAGCCGAGCTGGAAGTTCAACCCCTCAGCGCCCAATGCCAGCACCATCGACGCGCAGAAGCCGGTGCCCAGCACCACCGCCGCCACCCCGATCGAGAGCCATTGGCTGCGCAGACCCTGCACGCCTGGAAACAGGCGCAATTGCCGCAGATAGCCGAAGCCCACGTGGGTCATCAGCGCGATGACAGCCGACGCCAGGATCAGCAGCAGGAACGAGGATTCAGCAGAAGCCGTGGACACGGGTGGCGACGCCTGGCGTGGCCGGGCAGATGCAAGAGGAGCGCTGATCATCGCACCGCAGCGAGCCGAGCTGGCACGCAGCGCAGCGCATCCGCGCAGAGTTCACGAATCCAGCGCAGGCGCTCCCGTAAGCTCGAACAGCGACGGGCGGAACCGCGGCCGGAAACGGCCTTGGCCCAGTGGTCGTGAAGGTCCGTCGGTTGCCCGGGCGGCTCAATGCAACAGCACCGGATTCAGTGCGCTGGCGGTGAAGCCTGCGATGTAGTCATCGAAGCGCTCGGCATCCGGGTTGCCGGGGTTTTCAGTCACCAACTCCTGCACGCCGCGCCGGAAGCGGTCGGCCAGCGCGCCTTCGATGAAGATTTCCTTGCGCGCGAACTTGTCGACGATCTCGAAGCCGCCGCGCGTGCGGTCGGGGCTGTCGTCGTCGGCTGGCACGTCGATCTGCACCACCACATAGCTGTCCGAGTTGTAGAGCATCTGCATCGCTTGTCTCTCCTGCCGCTGCACATGGGTGCGGATGGCTGGACTTCAACCGGCTGGCCGATGCCTTGGCGGGCGGACATCAAGGCGCGTCGTCCGCCAGCCACAACTCGACCTGCCCGGCGGCGTCGGCTGCTGCGCCCGGGCGCTGCATCAGCAAGCGAACCGGGCCGTGGTGGCGTGCCGGGTCGAGCCAGATGTCCACCTGCAGGTCATACGGGCCTGCGGCTTCGCGCCGCAGGTGCAGCGCGCCGACCACCCGCCCAGCAGGCAGATCCAGTGCTTCTGCGCCCAGGTTCTGCAAGCGCCAGACCCCGGCGCTGCCGCGGATGCCGGCCACCACCATCGCGACTTCGGCGCCGGCTTCGCGCAGCGCGGGGTTGGCCGCCAGCACACCGCTCAGCTGCAGCATCCAGCTCAGCCGGTCCTGCGCCCCGGGGCCCAGCGGAGCCTCGCCCTGCGATCCGCTGAAGGTGATGCGGCCCTGGTCGCGCTGGAAGTTCACGGCCCGCCATTCGCGGCCGCGGCGGCTTTCGGTGTGGCGCTCGGGTGCCAGGCCATCGCTGTCGAAGGCGCCGGCACTGGCCCAGCCCAGCAGCTCGATGCGGTAGCCATCCGCGGTGGGCGACCACTGCAACTCGGCACTGCCCTCGCGCCCGCCGCGCCGCATCCGGTAGCGCCAGTGCAGCGGTGGTGGCAGCTGCGTGCGGTAGCGCGGCACTGCTTCGGTGGAAGTTGTGGCCAGGCGCACCGCACGCTCGGCCGGGCTCGGCTCTGGCGGCCGCAGCGGTCGGGTCCGGGGCGCATCGAATGATTCGGTTGCCGGCCGGGGCTTTGCGCTCGCCCGTGTCGGGGCCCGCACCGGAAGCGGTGCCTCGACCGGTGCGGCAGTGGCCACCAGCTGCACCGCTGGCGCGCGCGTCCGGGTTGCCGCCATGGGCTCGGCAGCATCGGTGGTGCGTGTCGGCGCAGCCGCTGTCCACAGCAGCCCCAGATGCAACGCCGCGATGGTCAGCCACAAGAACACCGCCAGGCCACGTCGCGCGAGCGGGGTCGCGGACAAGGTCTGCAAAGGCATCGCATCGGGGGTCACTGGACAATGGTGCCACTGCGTTCCCGATCCCGCACCCATGAAATTGACCACCCTCGACGACGGTTCACGCGACGGCCAACTGGCCGTGGTGTCGCGCGACCTCGCCAGCGCGCATTTCGCAGCCGGCATTGCCGGGCGGATGCAGGCGCTGCTGGACGACTGGAACTTCGTTTCGCCGCAGCTCGAAGACCTGTACGCCAGGCTCAACGACGGCAAGGCGCGTCATGCCTTCGCTTTCGACCCGACGCGTTGCCGGGCGCCGCTGCCGAGGGCTTATCAGTGGCTGTCGGCAACCGATGCCGACGCGGCCGGTACCGGGCCATTGAGTTGGGTGCAACTGCCGGGTGATGCCTTGCCCGGCCCACACCAGTTGCTGCCGGTGAACGCCCCGGCCGAAGCCACGACAGGAGACAGTCAGGCAGACCCTCCAGGCGCCGGTCCTGCCACGGTGGCGGCCGGTCTTGCAGCGGTCACTGCAGACCTGGCGCCCGGCTTGGCACCTGAAGCGGGGCTGGACGCGGTGCGCCTGCTGCTGCTGTTCAGCGAAGCCGATGGCACCGACCGGCGTGCCACCGCATTCGCCCCGGTGGCGGTCACACCCGATGAACTGGGGCTGGCCTGGCACGGGGGTCGGGTGGCGCTGAATGCCACCGCCCACATCGGCCGGCGCCACCTGCCGCAGCAGCCGCTGGCCGAAGCGATGCGGCGCCACCTCGGTGAATGGGTGGCCGACGCAGCCGCCACCCGGAGGCTCGGTGCTGGCAGCGTGGTCGGCTGCCGTGTGCTGCGCTGGGATCTGGGCGCGGCAGAGCGCGAGGCTGCAGCGGGCACGGGTTTGCAGATGGAGTTGGTGGACGCCGAAGCTGCCAGCGTGTTCGGCACCATCGAGTGGCAGCTGCCTGCGGCGCTGTGAACGACCTGCCGCGCGGGCTCAAACAAGCCACGGTCTGGTTGCTGCTGGCGGTCGGCGTGTTCCTGGCGGTGCAGCACTTCATGGCCAGCGAACGCGCCACGCGTTTCGTGGTCGCCGGCGGCACGGTCGAGATCCGCCGCGGGCTCGACGGCCACTACCACTGGCCCGGCCAGATCAATGGCCTTGCGGTCGATTTCCTGGTCGACACCGGCGCCACCGGCACCGCAATACCGGCGGCTTTGGCGCGCGACTTGGGCCTGGACGCGGTCGGCCGCACCCGATCACAAACCGCAGGCGGTACCGTCATCGGCGAGGTGGTGGTGGGCGACCTGGCACTGCAGGGCGGCTTGCGTGCGGACCGCCTTCGCATGGCTGCGTTGCCGCAACTGGCCACGCCTTTGCTCGGCATGGATGTGCTGGGCCGGCTGCGCCTGTCGCAGCGCGACGGCGTGCTGCGGGTGGATCTGCCGGGCGGCGAAAGCCGCTGACGCATGCGGACTGGCGCGCTGCTCCAAAGCCCAGCCGGCTGGCGATGGGCACTGGCGGCCGGCCTCGCTGTCGCCGCTGCTTGCAGCATGGCAGCAGCGGGTGCCCCTGCCTCGGCCACCGCTGCGGTTTGCCCGCCGCTGGTTCAACCGCTGGCCGACCCCGACTCAGCAGCGGTCGACCGGGGTTTGCTGTGGCAGCTGCGCCGCGGGGGCCATGTCAGCCATCTCTACGGCACGGTCCATGTCGGCAAGCCGCAGTGGTCGCAGCCGGGTCCGTTGCTGCGCCGGGCGCTGAACGCCAGCGATGTGCTGGCGTTGGAGATCGACCCGGACGATCCGCAACTGGCTGCCGCGCTGGCGGCCGGCGGCCCGGCTTCCGATGCAGCGTCCGCGTCGACGGCCGCCACAACGCCAGCGCAGCCCCCGCGCTTGCAACAGCGGCTGCAACGGGCCTTCGACCGCGCCTGCGTGCCCCGCGCGGCGCTGTCGGCCCTGCACCCGCTGCTGCAGGGCCTCATGCTCGCTGTGCTGGAAGCACGCTGGCTGGGCCTGGACGCCCGGTATGCGCAGGAGCGGATCCTGGCCCACTGGGCGGCTGCGCATGGCATGCCGTTGGTGTCGCTGGAAACGCCTGCCCAGCAGGTGGCTTTGTTGTTGCCGGACGATGCCGACGCCGCAGACCGCGCACTCGAACTGCTGCTGACCCAGCTGGAAGACGGCAGCGGGCGCCGGGTGCTGCAGCGGCTGGCCACAGCCTGGGAGCAGGGCGACCTGCCCACGCTGGAGCGCTTCGACCAGTGGTGCCGGTGCACCGCCACCGCAGCCGACCGCGCCGACCTGCGCCGGCTCAACGACGACCGCAACGGGCCGATGGCCGATCGAATCGCAGCGCTGCATGGCCAGGGCCAACGGGTCTTCGTCGCGGTGGGTGCGCTGCACATGACCGGGTCGCAGTCGTTGCCGCGGCTGCTGACGAAACGGGGCTTCGAGGTGCGACGCATCCAGACGGAGCGTTGACCTGCGGACGGCATCCGAGGAAGCAACAGCGCGGGCGCGCACAATGTCCGCACCTTCGAGCCGGGAGACACAACGATGACACCTGCCCCCGATCTGACCCGCATGGTGCCGGGCTTCGAGTTCCTGCAGAACCTGATGAAAGGTGCGGGCGCTGCAGTGCCGGGCATGCTGCCCGGGATGAGCCAGTGGGTTGCACCCACGCTGGACCCGGCCGAGATCCAGAAGCGCATCGATGAATTGAAGACCGTGCAGTTTTGGCTGGAGCAAAACGCCAGGCTGCTCGCCGCCACGGTGCAGGCTCTGGAGGTGCAGCGCATGACGCTCAGCACGCTGCAGACCATGAACCTGCCGATGGTCGACCTGCAGAATGCGCTGAAGCTCAAGCCGCAGCCGGAGCGGACTGCGTCACCTGCAGCACCAGCCGCTTCACCGCCCGCTTCACCGCCACCATCGGCATCGGCATCGAGATCGGCATCGGCACCTCCAGCTTCGGCGCCCGACCCGACCGCGGCAGAGGCATCGAAGTCGCCACCGCCAGCGGTCGATCCGATGCAGTGGTGGACCGCCTTGACCCAGCAGTTCGGCGAGATCGTCAAAGACAGCGCCGCCGCGATGGCTGCCGGCCAGACCGGCCTGCCCGGCAGCAAGCCGAGCGCATCGGCCGCGTCGACCGAGAAGCCGACTCCTGCCTCCACCGCAACCCGCAAGGCGGCCGGCAACGCCGCGCCCCGCAAGCCCGCATCGCGCTCACGCTCGCGGGGCGACTAGCCGCTTGCCACTTCGGCAAGCACCCGCCATGTCAGCCCCCTTCATCGTCGGTCATGCCACCCACCCCGACTGGCGCGCAGCGCTGAACCTGGCCGCGGTCCAGATCGAAGGTCGGGCTGCTGCGCACGAAGCCAGCGGTGCCGGCCCGTTGTCGCTGGGTTTCGTCTATTTCAGCGACCACTACGCGCCGCATGCGCAAGCGCTGGTGACTGCGTTGCGGCAACGCTGGCCGGGCGTGTCGTGGGTGGGCAGCGTGGGGGTGGGCGTGGCTGCCGGCGGGGTCGAATACATCGACGAGCCGGCGCTGGTGCTGATGGTGGCCGCCCTGCCGGTGGGGCGTTTCCAGGTGTTCTCCGGCGCCCGCAAGCTGGCGCGCGACGACCTGTTCAGCGCCCTGGTGCATGCCGACCCGGCCACACCCGACCTGCCCGAGCTGATCGCCGAGCTCAGCGATCGCACCGAGTCGGGTTACCTGTTCGGCGGGCTCGCATCGTCGCGCGCCGGCACCTTGCACATCGCCGACGGGGTCTGGCAGGGCGGGCTGTCGGGCGTGGGCTTCACGCGCGATGTGGCACTGGTGTCGCGCGTGACCCAGGGCTGCCAGCCGATCGGGCCGACCCGCGAGGTCACCGCCTGCGACCGCAACCTGGTGCTGGAGCTGGACGGCCAACCCGCCATGCCCTGCCTGATGCGCGACCTGGGCATCGACGAGGGTGCCGACCCGCGCCAGGCCCTGCCGCGTTTGCGCGCGACCCTGGTGGGCGTGACCGATGCCACCGACATGGCGCTGTCGCGCGGCGGCCAGTTCGGCACCGACACCCGGGTGCGCCACCTGATCGGTCTCGACCCCGGACAGCAGGCGGTGGCGGTGGCCGATGTGCTGCAAACCGGCTCACGCCTGGCGTTCTGCCAGCGCGATGCGGTCGCAGCGCGGCGCGACCTGGTGCGCATCTGCAGCGAGATCCGCGAAGAGCTGGACGCACCGGTGCACCCGGTGGCGATGCCGCAGCCCTCCTTGCGGCTGGCGCCCGACGCAGAGCCCGCGGCTTCGGCTGCCGCGCCCGCCGCCACGCCGATCCTGGGCGCGATCTACATCAGCTGCGCGGGCCGAGGAGGGCCGCATTTCGGCGGGCCGTCGGCTGAACTGCAGATCGTTCAACATGCGCTGGGTGATGTGCCGCTGGTGGGTTTTTTCGCCGGTGGCGAGATCGCCCGTCATCACCTGTACGGCTACACCGGGGTGTTGACGGTATTCACCGGCGCGTCCGCCCCATAGCCAACCGCCGCATGGCTTTCTTTTTCGCGACCAACGGAGCCGCTCATGAACGCGCCCCTGCCCAGAAATGTCGTACGCCAGGAGCCGGCGCTGGACCGCACGGCCGCCACAGCCGAGCATCCATCGCCGCCACCGGCCGACGGCCCCGATCCGGCCACCCGCAAACACCGCCGCGCCGAAGTCGTGGCCGCTCTGGCCCCGCTGTTGCCAGCCCATGCCTTGCTTCACCAGTCTGAAGACACCACACCCTACGAATGCGACGGTTTGACCGCCTACCGCCAGCAACCGCTGGTGGTGGCGCTGCCGGAAACCGAGGCGCAGGTGGCGGCGGTGCTCAAAGCCTGCCATGCGATGGCGGTGCCGGTGGTGGCGCGCGGTGCCGGCACGGGTCTGTCGGGCGGTGCGTTGCCGCATGCGCTGGGGGTGACCTTGTCGCTGGCCAAGTTCAGTCGAATCCTGAAGATCGACACCCTCGCCCGCACCGCCACCGTGCAATGCGGTGTGCGCAACCTGGCGATCAGCGAAGCCGCTGCGCCCTTCGGTCTCTATTACGCACCGGACCCCAGCAGTCAGATCGCTTGCACCATCGGCGGCAACCTGGCCGAGAACTCCGGCGGCGTGCACTGTTTGAAGTACGGACTGACTCTGCACAACGTGTTGCGCATCCGTGGTTTCACGGTCGAGGGCGAAGCGATCGAGTTCGGCTCCGAAGCGCTGGATGTCTCGGGTCTGGACCTGATGAGCGTGGTGATCGGCAGCGAAGGCATGCTGGCGGTGATGCTGGAAGCCACCGTCAAGCTGGTTCCGAAGCCGCAACTGGCGCGCTGCATCATGGCCAGCTTCGACGACATCCGAAAAGCCGGCGACGCGGTGGCGGCGATCATTGCTGCCGGCATCATCCCGGCCGGGCTCGAGATGATGGACAAGCCGATGACCGCGGCGGTAGAGGACTTCGTCCATGCCGGCTACGACCTCGAAGCCGCGGCCATCCTGCTCTGCGAAAGCGATGGCACACCAGAGGAAGTGGCCGAAGAGATCGGCCGCATGCAGGCCGTCTTGAGCAGCAACGGCGCCACGCGGCTCGAGGTCAGCGCCGACGAAGCACAGCGGCTCAAGTTCTGGAGCGGGCGCAAGAACGCATTCCCGGCATCGGGCCGCATCAGCCCCGACTACATGTGCATGGACAGCACCATCCCGCGCAAGCGCTTGGCCGACATCCTGCTCGCGATCCAGCAGATGGAGCTGAAGTACGGCCTGGGTTGCTGCAATGTCTTTCATGCCGGCGACGGCAACCTGCACCCGTTGATCCTCTTCGATGCCAACGACCCCGACCAATTGCACCGCTGCGAATTGTTCGGTGCCGAGATCCTGGAGGCCAGTGTCGCGATGGGCGGCACCGTCACCGGCGAACACGGTGTGGGCGTCGAGAAGCTGTCGTCGATGTGCGTGCAGTTCTCGACCGAAGAGCGTCAGCAGATGCTGGCGCTGAAAGCGGCTTTCGACCCGCAGGGCACGCTGAACCCGGGCAAGGTGATCCCGACTTTGCAGCGCTGCGCCGAATACGGCCGCATGCATGTCAAGAAGGGGTTGCTGGCGTTTCCCGAGCTGGAGCGCTTTTGAATGGGGTCTGGATTGCAAGAGTGGGTCGATCGCGTGCAGACTGCGCGCGCTGCCAAGACGCCGCTGGAGATTCGCGGCGGGGGCACCAAGCTCTTCTATGGCGGGGTGCCGCGCGGCGACACCCTGAAGACCGAAGCGCTCGCGGGCATCAGCAGCTACGAGCCCACCGAACTGGTGGTGACGGTGCAGGCCGGGACATCGCTTGCGGAGCTTGAAGCCACATTGGCCGAACAGCAGCAGGGCCTGGCCTTCGAGCCGCCGCGTTTCGGCAACCGCAGCGGCACCGTGGGTGGCATGGTGGCCGCGGGTTTGTCAGGGCCGTCACGGGCCACAGCAGGCAGCCTGCGCGACCACTTGCTGGGCGTGACGGTGCTCAATGGCAAGGCCGAGCTGCTGAGCTTCGGCGGCACGGTGATGAAGAACGTGGCGGGCTACGACGTGTCGCGCTTGATGGCGGGCTCGATGGGCACCCTCGGTTTGATCTGCGAAGTGTCGTTGAAGGTGCTGCCGCTGCCGCAGGCCACGGTGACCTTGCGCATGGAGCTGACGATGGCCGACGCCATCCAGCGCATGAACGAAATCGGCGGCTTGCCGTTGCCGCTCAACGCCAGCGCTTGGTGGGACGGCATGCTGGTACTGCGTTTCTCCGGCGCCAACGCCGCGGTGCAGGCGGCGCAAGTTCGGCTCGGCGGCGAGGTGATCGAAGCAGCAATGGCCAGCAGCTTCTGGGACGGTCTGCGCGACCACCGAGACGAGTTCTTCGTCGGCGCTGCGAATGCAGTCGACCATGGCGCCAACCTCTGGCGGCTGTCGGTGCCGTCGACCACGCCGCCACTGGCCTTGTCGGGCGAGCAACTGATCGAATGGGGCGGCTCGCAGCGCTGGTTGTGCACCAGCGCGCCGGCCGCGCTGCTGCGCGATGCCGCATCGGCGGCCGGCGGCCATGCGGTGCTGTTCCGCGGGCTGGACAAGCGCGCCGGAGCCTTCGCACCCCTGGCTCCGGCCACCGCGCGCATCCATGCAGAGTTGAAGCGTTCTTTCGACCCGGACGGCGTTTTCAACCCCGGCAGGCTGGTGCCGGGTTGGTGATGGCGGCCCCGCTCGAATCGGAGTCCGGCTCGGACCACACGGTGGGCGGCTACTACGCCCGGCGAGCCCAGAGCTACGAGCGCGTCTACGCCAAACCCGAGCGGCAGGCCGACCTGCGGTTGCTGGAAGCGATGTTGCCGGCGTGGTTCGTCCGCCGCCGGGTGCTGGAGATCGCCTGCGGCACAGGGTGGTGGACCCCGCATGCCGCACGTCATGCCGCCGACTGGCTGGCCACCGACCTGAATTCCGAGCCGATGGCGATCGCTGAACGCAAACCGATGCCGGCCTGCGTGCGTTTTCAGCGTCTGGACGCCTGGACGCTGGCGGCATCAGACGCGCTGCAGGGTGCCTGCTTCGATGCGGCATTCGCAGGCTTCTGGTGGAGCCATGTCGCGCAGAACCGTTTGCCGGCCTGGCTTGCGCAATTGCATGGGCACCTGCAGCGTGATTCATGCATCGTGATGCTGGACAACGCTTTCGTCGAAGGCAGCAGCACCCCCCTCGCGCGCACCGATGCCGATGGCGACAGCTGGCAGTTGCGCACGCTGGACGATGGCAGCACGCACGAGGTGATGAAGAACTTTCCGTCCGAAGCGCAAGCGTTGCAGACGGTGCGCGCAGCAGCGGCGCTGGGCGGACGGCAGGTGCAGCAGATGCATTGGCATGCAGTCGGCGACGGCCATTACTGGCTGCTCGCCTACACGTTGGCCTGACGATGCCGGTGCTGCAAGGACTGGCATGGTTGCTGGTGTGCCAGTCGGCGGGTGAGGCCGTGGTGCGGCTGATGCACCTGTCGCTGCCCGGTCCGGTGGTCGGTCTGCTGTTGCTGCTGCTGGTATTGCCGTGGCGGCGTGTGCAGGCACCCGTGGGTGCGGCGGCCGACACCTTGCTCGCGCACTTGTCGCTGCTGTTCGTGCCGGTGGGTGTGGGGGTGATGACGCACCTGGCGTTGCTCAGCACTTACGGCCTGCGCATGCTGGTGACGATCGTGCTGTCGACCTGGGTCGGGCTCGCGGTGACCGCGCTGGTGCTGCGTGCGCTGCTGCCGGCTTCGCCGCCGCATTCATCTGCAGTGCCGCGCTGAGACCATGCCGTCGCAACCGATGCAGGACTTCGTCGAACTCTGGGTTTACCTGTCGACCACGCCGCTGTTCGGCCTGACCGCCACCCTGGTGGTCTATGTGTTGGCGCAGGCGGTCTACCAGCGCCTGGGTCAGGCGCCCTGGGCGAACCCGGTGCTGTGGACCGTGGTGGTGCTGGCGCTGCTGCTGCTGGCCAGCGGCACCCCGTACCCGACCTACTTTTCTGGCGCGCAGTTCATCCACTTTCTGCTCGGCCCGGCGGTGGTGGCGCTGGCCTGGCCGCTGTGGCAGCGCCGGATGCAGTTGCGCCAGCGCGGCCTGGCACTGCTGGGTGCAGGATTGGCCGGCGGCGCCGCAGCAGCCGCCAGTGCGGTTGGACTCGGCCTGCTGATGGACTTGCCCGCCGATGTGCTGCGCTCGCTGGCGCCGAAGTCGGTGACCGCGCCGGTGGCGATGGGCATTGCCGAACAGCTGGGTGGCATCCCGGCGCTGGCTGCGGTGTTTGCGGTCATCACCGGCTTGGTCGGCGCGGTCAGTGCGCCCTATCTCTTCAACGCCCTGCGCATCACCGATTTCGAGGTGCGCGGCTTCGCCATCGGCACCGCGTCGCATGGCATCGGTGCGGCTCGCGCGCTGCAGGTGCATGCCGGTGCCGGCGCCTATGCCGGGTTGGCGCTCGGCCTGCAGGTGCTGTTGGCGTCGTTGCTGATGCCCTGGCTGCAACGCCTGCTTTGATGCACCTTTCGAATCCGACCGACACTCGCTACTGATGCAAACCGCACTCGCTCCTGAATTCAAGAACACCCCCGACGGCGACGCCGCCGAAGCGATCCTGCGCAAGTGTGTGCACTGCGGGTTTTGCAACGCCACCTGTCCGACCTATCAACTGCTGGGCGACGAGCTGGACGGCCCGCGCGGCCGCATCTACCTGATGAAGCAGGTGCTGGAAGGGGCACCGGTCACGCGCAAGACCCAGCAGCACCTGGACCGCTGCCTCACCTGCCGCAACTGCGAGACCACCTGCCCGAGCGGGGTGCAGTACGGCCAGCTGGTCGACATCGGCCGCAGGGTGGTCGAGCAACGCGTGCCGCGCCCGGCCGGCGAGCGCACGCTGCGCTGGTTGTTGAAGGAAGGGTTGACCTCGCCGCTGTTCGGGCCGGCGATGAAGATGGGCCAGATGCTGCGGCCCTTGCTGCCGGCAGGGTTGCAGCACAAGGTGCCGGCACCGGCCGGCCCGCGCGCCCGGCAATGGCCGACGCGCGAGCATCCGCGCAAGGTGCTGATGCTGCTCGGCTGTGTGCAGCCGGCGATGATGCCCAACATCAACAGCGCCACCGCACGGGTGCTGG
>JBBSPW010000042.1:0-21950 GCA_038258365.1 Burkholderiales bacterium
TAGGCGGCGTAGAGCGCGCCCTTTTCTCTGAAGACCAGCTGGATCACGCTCGGGCGACTGCCGCCCGATGACGCGCCGCCCGCCAGCGGCGGACCGAGACCGCCCGATCGTGTAGGCACCCTGTCGCTCATCGCCGCAGTGTAGGCGCGCGTTCTGCGGCACCAGCGCCAGAGGTGACCGGGGGGGACAGTGCGTTTGCCGCTGCCTGCACCAGCGCGTCGAGCAGCAGCGGCTCGTTCCAAGGGTGCTCGGCATGCCGGGCAACATGCTCCAGCGCGCGTTGCCAGTGCAGCAACGCGTCGATCGTCGGCCCGGCCGCGGCGCCAGGGCCGATGGGCCGGCTGCCGAAGAATCGGCCCGTGCCGCCCACCGCTCGTGCCAACGCGTCGTGGCAGAGTTTTTGCAGCGCGTCGACTGCGCGCGGCACCGGCCAGCCGCTGAACACGCTGGCGCGGCCCTGGGCGACGGCGTCCGGCAATGCGCACCAGGCATCGGCGTCGACCCCGGCATGCGCCAGCGCCAGGGCGTCCAGGGGCCGGCCGCTGCATGCTGCCAGCAACACCTCGGGGCGCGCCACGCCTTGCTGATGCAGCCAGGCGAGCGAGGTGTCTGCACGGGGCTCGGCCAGACGCAAACGCTGGCATCGGCTGACAACGGTGGGCAGCAACAGCGCCGGGTCGGCGCAGGTCATCAGGAGCCGGGTGCCGGCTGGCGGTTCTTCCAGTGTTTTCAAAAGGGCGCTGGCGGCTGTGGCGTTCATGGCCTCGGCCGGATGCAAGACAGCGACCTTGCCGCGGCCGCGGGCCGAGGTCGTGGTGCTCCAGTCGATCAGGCTGCGCACCTCGTCGATGCGGATCTGCCGGCTGGGTTTGCGTTTGTCCTCGCCTTCGGGCTTGTCCTCGGCCAGCGGCCAGCGGTGTGCGCGGCGCAAGGTCTCGGGCAGCAGCACGCGCAGGTCGGGGTGCAGGTGGTTCTGCACCAGGCGGCAGCTGGCGCAGCGGCCACAGGGGCGGACGGGCCCATCTTCCGATCCGGCGCTGGCAGCTGCGCCTTCGCAGAGCCAGGCCTGCGCCAACGTCAGCACGAAGGCCAGCGTGCCCACACCGGCCGCACCCTGCACCAGCAGCGCATGGCCGCGCTGCGACGCGAGCAGGTCGGCCAACGGTTGTGCGAGCCAAGGCAGCGGCGGGTGGCCATCGGCGCCCACCAGGTGCGGGTCGGCAGCGGCAGCGGTTTCGTCGGCCGGCGGCTCAGCGCGCGAACCACGACCGGATCGGGAACCGACGGCAGTGGTCATGCGGTCATGCCCTCATGCGGTGTGTCGGTCATGCGGTCATTCTGTGATGCGTCACGGTGCCAGTCGAAGCGCAAGCGCTGCTTCCACTTGTTGCCATACCTGCTGCGGCCGCGCCGCGGCGTCGATCCGCACGAAACGGTCGGGAGCCCGGTCGGCCCGCTGCTGGTAGCCGGCTCGCACGCGTTCGAAGAAGCCCAGGTTCTGCGCCTCGAAACGGTCTGGCTCGCGTGCGGCGGCACGGCGCGCGGCTGCGGTGGCAGGCGGCAGATCGAACCACAGCGTGAGATCGGGTTGGCGTCCGACCAGCACCCAGGCTTCCAGTTGCTGCAGCACCGCCTCCTCGAGCCCGCGCCCCCCGCCCTGGTAGGCAAAGGACGCATCGGCATAGCGGTCGCAGAGCACCGTGGCACCGCGGGCCAAAGCCGGCTCGATGGTGCGCTGCAGATGGTCGCGCCGCGCTGCGAACACCAGCAGTGCTTCACAGAGCGCATCCATCTCGTGGTGCAGCACCAGATCGCGCAGCGCTTCAGCGAGCACGCTGCCGCCAGGTTCGCGGGTTTGCACGACCTCATGTCCTCGCGCCAGCAGCCAGTCGCGGATCGCCGCCAAGTGCGTGCTCTTGCCCGCACCATCGATGCCTTCGAGGGTGATGAAGCATCCCTTCGCGCAGATCATTTCGCGCCCGCCACGCCTGGGTCCCGACCGAGAAGAGCGGCGGAGGCGGCCCTGCCGGGCCGCAGGCGAGCGCCCCCACGTCGGGCAGCGACCGTCAGGGGAGTCGGGTGTCTCATCTCCCTCGCTGGAACTTGTTGACCGCGCGGTTGTGGTCGGCGAGCGATTCGCTGAACACACTGCCGCCGTCGCCGCGAGCCACGAAATACAGCGCCTTGGTCGGCTCGGGTCTGACCACCGCCTGCAACGACGCCAGGCCCGGCAGCGCGATCGGGGTTGGTGGCAGCCCACCGCGGGTGTAGGTGTTGTAGGGCGTGTCGGCCAGGAGGTCACGCTTGCGCAAGTCGCCATCGAAGCGCTCGCCGAGCCCGTAGATCACGGAGGGGTCGGTCTGCAGCGGCATGCCGATGCGCAGCCGGTTGATGAATACCCCGGCGACCTGCGCGCGGTCGGCAGCCAAGCCGGTTTCTTTTTCGACGATCGATGCCAGCACCAGGGCTTCGTCTGGATTGCGCAGTGGCGTGTCGGGGCTGCGCTGCGCCCAGGCAGCGTCCAGGCGCTCGGCCATGATGCGGCGCGCGCGGCGCAACACCGTCAGGTCACTGACCCCGCGGCTGTAGACATAGGTGTCGGGAAAGAAGCGCCCTTCTGCGGCGGCACCCGCCTCGCCCAGCGCCGCCATCAGTTGCGCGTCGTCCATCGCCGCGGTGGTGGGTTTCAGGTGCGGCGCCGCGGCCAGCGCCATGCGCATCTGCTTCACCGTCCAGCCTTCGATGAACTGCACGCGTTCCAGGGTTTCGTCGCCCTGCACCAGCTTGGCCAGCAGGCGTCGCGGGCTGGTGCCGGCATCGATCTCGTAGCTGCCGGCGCGGATGCGGCGGGCTTGCCCCGACCAGCGGAACCACTCGTAGAGCAACCTGGGGTGCACCTGCACACCGGCATCGACCCAGGCCTGCGCAACCGCCATCGGCGTGGTGCCGGTCTCGATCGACAACTCCGCACTGGGGGTGGCCATCGGAAGCGGGCGGTCCAGCCACCAGGCTGCCGCTGCTGCGGCACCGGCCGCCAGCAGGCCCAGCACCAGCAGCAGAGCCAGCAGGCCCGACATCAGCCTGCGCAGGGGAGACCGTTGCGCCATGGCGGCTGATGATAATGAGACGATGCATCCGACCCAGACTCCCGATCCAGCGGCCGCGCCGGCCGGGCTTGCCGGACTCACCCGGCTCACCGACTGGGGCGTGATCCGCGCCGCCGGCCAAGACGCCCGCCGCTTTCTGCATGGGCAGTTGACCCAGGACGTCGACCATCTTCCGCCCGATCGGGCGCGGCTGGGCGGCTACTGCACCGCCAAGGGTCGGCTGCAGGCCAGCTTCGTGCTGTGGCGCAGCGGCGAAGACGATGTGCTGCTGGCCTGCAGCGCCGACCTGTTGGCCGCCACCTTGAAGCGGCTGTCGATGTTTGTGTTGCGGGCCAAATGCAAGCTGTCCGATGCCAGTGCCGAGTTGCCGCTGTGGGGGCTGGCCGGTGCGGCGCCACAGACGGCGCTCGAGGTCTGGGGCCTGCAAACGGCAGCCTCGAGAACGGTGTTGCGCCTGCCCGATGCGCGGGTCGACGGCGCGCCGGTCGAACGGCGGCTGGTGGTCGGCGATCGGCCGGCGGACTGCCCGGATGCGGCAAACGGTGCCTGGGCCTGGCTCGAAGTGCACAGTGCGGTGCCGCGCATCGTGGCGGCCACCGTCGAGCGTTTCGTGCCGCAGATGGTCAATCTGGACCTGGTCGGCGGAGTCGATTTCAAGAAGGGCTGCTACCCGGGGCAGGAAGTGGTGGCGCGCAGCCAGTACCGCGGCACCTTGAAACGCCGCGCCCAGGTGTTGACAGGCACTGCGCCGTTGCAGCCGGGCGCCGAAATCTTTCACAGCGCCGACCCGGTGCAACCCGCCGGTTTGGTGGTGCTGGGCGCCGACTTCGACGGCCGACACGCGGTGCTGGCGGAACTCAAACTGGCGGCGCTGGAGAACCAGGCAGAAGGCGGCCTGTGGTCTCCTGGAACATCACGAGAGGGGGAGATGGCGGGTGCTTCGCCGGCAACTGAAGCCGGGCGCGCCGTGTTGACCCTGATCCCACTGCCCTACCCTATTCCGACCGATCAGGGCTGAAGCACCTGGATCGGCCTGGGCGCTGAATCTTCGCATCGCACACACCCGATGGCGCAAGCGCTGTTCATCTACTGGCGTTGCGCTGCAGCCGATGCCGACGCCGCGCGATCGGCTCTGCGAACCCAGCAACAGCAACTGCGTGACACCCTTCCGGGTCTGGCTGCGCGCTTCTACCGGCGCGCCGATGACACCGCTGCCGAAGTCACCTGGATGGAAACCTATGCCCGCGCAGACGGCGGGCTCACGCCAGCCGACCGCGACGCCGTTCAGTCCGGTGCCAGCGCCACCCTGCAACGCTGGTGCAGCGGCCAGCGCCATGTCGAGGTCTTCGAGCCCGAGAGCTGATTCGCCTCAAGGCGCGCTGTAGCCGGCCCGAGCCAGCGCCTGCTTCGGGTCGATCAAGTGGCGGCGGCCGTCGTCGCTGGTGTCGGCGGTCTCGACGATCAGCTGAATGACCTCCTTTGGCGTCATCGCAGGCGCCACCGCCAAAATCTTGGCGGCCAGGTTGGCGACTTGCGGCGAGGCCATCGAGGTGCCCGACAGCGCCACCCGCTGACCGCCGGGCAGGTAGCTTTCGACCTGGTAACCATTGGCAGCGACCTTGACCGTGGGGCCATAGCTCGTGAACGAGGCTTCGTCACCCGCACGGTCCACCGCCCCCACGGTCAGCAGGTTCGGCAGCACGATGCCGGCCGGAATGTCTTCGACAAAGCTGGCGTCGGAATCGCTGTTGCCTGCAGCGGTGATGAAGAGGATTCCCGGCGCGCCGGCGAAGGCTTGGGTCAGCGACTGGGCGCCGATGTCGAAGATGCGGCGCGCCAGCGCCTTGCGATCGGCCGGCGTCTTGCCGACACCGCACTGCTCCAGATCGCCCTCGATGCCCTTGACGCTGCCGCCCCAGCTCATGTTGACCACCCGCACGCGTTCGCGCTTGAAGAAGTCGACGGTGGCTTGCGCTGCCTTGGCGTCGACTTTTGCCTGGGCGACACTCGGGCAGGGGTCGGGCTTGAGGGTCCAGCCGAAGGTGATCCGGCCCACCACCAGGCGGGCGTAGGGGTTGCCAGCCAGCGCGATGCCCGCAACATGGGTGCCGTGCTCGTAGTTGCCGGCCAGCGAAAGCTCTTCGATCGCGGGCTTGTATTGCTCGGCCGACAAGGTCGACAGGAACTGTTTGACTTCGCTGGCTTCAGCGCTGTCGATGTTCGACTGCAGATCCGAGAAGCCTTTGGTGCGTGCCGCCATTTGCGGCAGCTTGGCCTTCAGTGCGGGCGACAGCTGCATCAATTCGCCCCGCACCGGCTTGCTGTACTTGTCGTGGGCGATCACTGCAGGCTCCCCCTCGGCGCTGCGCGCCAGGTTCTCGCTGTACAGCCCGGTGTCGACACCACTGTCCCAGACGGCGATGCGCACCGGCGGGTGGTTCTTGCCCGGCGGCAGCGCCACATCGCGCGCGGCCCAGATGTCGGGCTTGGTGACCTGGTGCGCATCCAGATAGCGCGAGTAGGTCTCGACCAGGGTCTGCTTCAGCGGCAGCGTGCCGACCAGTGCAAAGCGCGAGCCGACCAGACCCGGAGCGAATTCCGAACTGAGCGTGCCGGTCGCGGCAACGATCGGCTGCCAGACCTCGCGCGCACGGCCCAGCACCAGCGCCTCGCCGATCAGCTCGGCGCCGGCCTTGGCTTCCTTGATGTCGTTGCCGATCACCGGGTAGGGCATGCCGTCCAGCGCTTTCGTGATCTCGGCAGCGACCGCCAGACGATAGGCATCGGTGTTGAGGCCGCTGGCTTGCGCCGCACGGCTCATGATCTCCAGACGCAAGCCGGACAGCAGCTTGTCGGCCGGCTTGTCCTGCAGCGCGCGCAGGGCCTGGGCGCCGCGTTCGGCATCGGCATAGCGGCCGTCCAGAAAGTCGACCAGCGCCAGGGTGCTGACGAGGCCGCGGCGGGTGGCCTTGTCGGCAATCTCGTAGCCGTCCAGCACCGAAGCAGCGTCGCGCCGGATCTGCGCTGCCAGTGGCGCAAAGCGCTCGCCCGAGCGCAGGATGTCTTCGAGCTGGCCGTCGATGCGGTAGCTGAAGCGCGGCAGGTCGGCTGCCCTTTCGATCCGCGGCTTGGTTTGTGCGAAGGCAGAAGCCGCGATCGAAGCCAGCAACAAGGCCAGCAGGAGCGCAGTGCGGCGATGCCAGCCGATGGGGTGGATCATGGAGTTTTCCCGTCGCATCAAAGCGGTGATGGTACGCACGCCGGCTGGTGGGTGATGAACCGGCTCAGGGCTGGATCTGCATCGGTGTCGAGCCCGCCCAGGCATCGCTTCGCACGACGCCTCGGGTCGAATCGGCCCAGAATCCGGCTCGCAGAAACAAGCTCAGAGCCGCCTCCGGCACCTCTGCGATGACAGCGGTGGCCCGCTTCTCGCGCGCCGTTTGCAGCAAGGCCTGCAGCACCTTGCTGCCGTGGCCGGCTCCGCGCAGCACCGGCAACGTCAGCAGGCTGTCGATGCGCCAGGTGTCTGGGGTGCGCTCGGCCCTGTGACCCACGGGCCGCAGACAGCCCGCTGCAACCGGCTGGTCCAGGCGGTTGAACGCAACCACCTGCATTGCTGGCAGACCATCGGCTGCCACGGCGTCAGAGCAGCCTGCGCACACCGCCAGCGCCGCAGAAGCCAGGTCCGCCGGTGCGCCCGTGCGCAACATCAGCATCGACTCGCCGGCTTCGAACGCTTCGATCACCGCACGCAGCGCCGCCGGCACCGGCTGGCTTTGCATCGTCGCCGGGTTGGCGCAGACATAGACCAGCTCGCCCCGCACCAGCGTCTGGGTGCCGCGCCGCATGCGGGTGGCGAAGCGCATGGAGGAGCGGCCGATGTGCCCGCAGCGCATGCCCACGGTGAGACGCTCGTCGCAGCGGGCGGCCGCCTCGTACTCCAGCGTCGCCTTGCGCACATACAGGTCGATCCCCAGGCCCAGCACCGCTTGCGGATAGGGCAGCGCCAGTGCGCGCCACCATCCCGCCACCGCGGTGTCGGCATACATCAGGTAGTGGCCATTGAAGACGATGCCCTGGGCGTCGACCTCGGCCCAGCGCACCCGCAGCGTCTCGACATGGCGGAACTCGGCCTGCGGCGGGGTTGTGGCCGAGGTCGGGGCGAACGTTGCGACGGAATTGATTTCGGTCATCGGGGATCGAAGCATGCGCGCAGCGCGGCCGCTGCGGCGTCCATCGCCTGCGAGGCTTCCGGCAGCACCCGGCCCATCTTGATGAAGTCGTGGGTGACGCCGCGCGCCAGCTCCAGGGTCACCGGCACGCCGGCCGCCCGCAAGTGGTCGGCGTAGGCCAGGCCCTCGTCCACCAGCGGGTCGCACTCGGCCAGGATCACGCAGGCCGGAGCCACGCCTTCGGCATCGGCACGCAGCGGGGCGAAGCGCCAGTCGTCGCGGTCGGCGTTGGCTATGAAGTGAGCGAAGAACCATTCGATGGTGATGGCATCGAGCAGGAAGCCATCGCCGAAGCGGGCATGAGACGCACTGTCGGCGCGCGCGGCGGTGCCCGGCGTGATCAGCAGTTGCAGGGCCAGCGGCAGACCGTGGTCGCGCGCCAGCAGCGCACAAGTGGCGGCCAGCGTGCCCCCTGCGCTGTCGCCCGCCACCGCCAGCAAGCCTGGCAATCCGCCGCCGCGCTGCGGCTCGGCGGCCAGCCATTGCAGCGAAGACCAGACATCGTCGAAAGCCGTCGGGAATCGGTGTTCGGGAGCCAGGCGGTAGTCCAGCGACACGACCGCCCAGCCGCTGCGCAGTGCCAGCTGGCGACACAAGCTGTCGTGGGTGTCGAGCCCGCCGACCATGAAACCGCCACCGTGCAGGTAGAGCAGGGTCGGGCGCAGCTCGAAGCCAGCCGCATACAACCGGGCCGCCAGCAGCGTTCCGTCGGCGGCCGGTAGCCACAGGTGTTCGACCCTCGAAAGCGCGGCCCGCGGCAGGTCCAGCACCTCGGCGGCCAAGTTGTAGGCAGCGCGCGCCGCTGCGGGTTTTAGAGTGTGCAGCGGCGGCCGGTTGGCGCGGCGGATGCGGGCCAGCAGACTGGCCATTCGCGGGTTCAGCAGCGCAGCGGCATGGGGGCTCGGGCGGTCGGTGCTCAAGGTGACGCAGAGCATACTGTTGCGATCGTTGCCGCTCCCAGGGCGGTTCGCCTTCCCCGCTCATTCCCCGCTATCTGCTTGCTGTCTCCTCGCTGTCTCCCAGCTACCGAACCCACTCCTCCATGGCCAGAATCCTTTATCTGACGCAGATCGAACTCGACCACGGCGCCGTGCGCCTGCTGCCCGACGAATGCCGTCGCGTGGGCATCAAGCGGCCGCTGCTTGTCACCGACGCCGGCGTGCGCGACGCCGGAGTGCTGCAAAAGGCCATCGACGTGCTGCATGGCGGTCCCCATGCCATCTACGACCGAACCCCGTCGAACCCCACCGAAGCCGCCGTGCGCGAAGCCACCCAGCTGCTGCGTGATGAGCGCTGCGACGGCCTGATCGCGGTCGGTGGTGGCTCCAGCATCGATCTGGCCAAAGGCGTGGCGATTGCGGCCACGCACGAAGGCCCGCTGAAAATCTACGCCACCATCGAGGGCGGCTCCGACAAGATCACCGACGCCGTGCTGCCGCTGATCGCGGTGCCCACCACCGCTGGCACCGGCAGCGAGGTGGCACGCGGCGCGATCCTGATCCTGGACGATGGCCGCAAGCTGGGCTTCCACAGCTGGCATCTGATGCCGAAGACGGCATTGCTGGACCCCGAGCTGACCTTCGGCTTGCCCCCCGGCTTGACCGCAGCCACCGGCATGGACGCCATCGCCCATTGTCTGGAAACCTTCATGGCGCCTGCTGTGAACCCGCCCGCCGACGGCATCGCGCTCGACGGCCTGGCGCGCGGCTGGGCGCACATCGAACGGGCAATGCGCGACGGCAGCGACCGCAACGCGCGCTGGAACATGATGAGCGCCAGCATGCAGGGCGCGATGGCGTTTCAGAAGGGGCTCGGCTGCGTGCATTCGCTGAGCCACAGCCTGGGCGGGGTCGACTCGCGTTTGCACCACGGCACGCTGAACGCGATGTTCCTGCCCGCTGTCGTGCGTTTCAACGCCAGTGCCGATTCCGTGCTGCAGGAGCGGCGCCTGCAGCGCATCGCGCACGCGCTCGACCTGCCCGGATGCGACGACGACGGCAACCAGGTGGCGCGAGCGCTGGTGGACATGAACGCCCGCCTGGGCTTGCCATCGGGCCTGCTCGAGATGGGCGTCAGGGCAGACCAGTTCGAAGCGGTCATCGACGGTGCGATGGCCGACCATTGCCACCGCACCAACCCGCGGTTGGCCACGAGGGCGGACTACCAATCGATGCTCGAGGCCTCGATGTAGCGTCTTTCGAGTGGTACCCCCCAGGTTCCGGGGGGCTTCGAGTGCTGACAACCGCCTTGCGGGGCGCTACCCTTCAGCTTGAGTGGCTCCGCTGGCAATCCGCCTGCAGGCGCCGATACCCACGGAGGTCTCCCTTGAAACTGAATCCCCTCGCAATGGCCGCCATCACGCTGATGCTCGCTGCTTCGGCCCATGCGGACACCTACAGCGCGGCCGGCACGATCTCGCTCAGTGATCCGACCTTCAACCGGCCCCTCACGTTGACCTCGCTCTCCGGCGTGGGCACTGCGGTTCACTACAACCAACTGATAGTCGGCTTCGCCACACCCGGCATCTACGACTTCCGGATGGTGGCCACACCGGCCGGTTCCTTCGACACCTTTTTGGCGCTGTACTCGGGACTCTTCAATCCCGCGGCGCCGCTGACCAATCTGCTGGCGCTGAACGACGACTTCACCAACATCGCTTCCGGCTCCGGTTTCACCTTTACGCTGCAACCCAACCAGTTTTACAGCGTCATCAGCACCACGTTCAGCAACACCGGCACCGGCAGCTACCTCACCACCGTGACCAGCGCGGTGCCGGAGACGGCCACCTACGGCCTGATGGCGCTCGGTCTGGCCTTCGTCGGCGCGGCTGTACGCCGCCGCAAGACCCACGACTGATCCGCCTTCCCTTCGTTTTCCGTTCTACGAAAGCCCGGCACCTGCCGGGCTTTCGTTCGTCTGGACCGTCGATCTGCCGCCGGATGCGGTCTGTCGGCCCCGGCTGCAGCCCGTCGGATCGACGACTGCCCGGTGAATCCGGGCGCTATGGTGTGCTACCTGTCCAACACAGCAACACACCTTGGCAACCCTTCACACCTGGGATCAATCCCGCCCGCTGTACCAGCAACTGGCCGACCACCTGTCGGCAGGACTGCTGGACGGCGACCCGCCCGAAGGCATGGCGATGCCTTCGGTGCGTGCGCTGGCCGGCCGCTACCTGCTGAACCCGCTGACGGTCAACCGCGCGTTGCAGTCACTGGACGATGACGGATTGCTGGAGCTGCGGCGCGGCATCGGATTCTTCGTGCACAGCGGTGCGCGGGCGCGGCTGCGGCAAGCCGAGCGTCGGCGCGTCCTGAACCACGAATGGCCGCAACTGCGCTCACGGCTGCAACGGCTGGGCATCGGCCCCGACGATCTGGACTGGAAGGATGAGCAATGATTGCGATCAAAGAACCGATGGTTTCCAAGAACCGGGCCGAGCCCGGTGCGTTGCTGGTCCAAGCCCAGAACCTGAGCGTGCGCTATGGCGCCAAACGCGCGGTCGACGATGTGAGCTTCACGATCCCGCAAGGCCGTGTGGTGGGCCTGCTGGGGCACAACGGCGCCGGCAAGACCACGCTGATGCGCGCCATGGTGGGCCTGCTGCCAGCCGAGGGCTCGCTCACCGTGCTCGGGTTGGAGCCACGGCGCCAGCGCGTCGCCCTGCTGCAATCGGCCTGCTACATCCCCGATGTGGCCACCTTGCCGCGCTGGGCACGGGTGTCGGAGTTGATCGCGATGATGGCCGGGCTGCACCCGCAGTTCTCCAGCGAGCGGGCGCGGGCGCTGCTGCGGCGCACCAGCGTGGGCCTGAACGACAAGGCCAAGCACCTGTCCAAAGGCATGCTGGCACAAACCCACCTGGCATTGGTGGCAGCGATCGACGCGCGGCTGATGATCCTGGACGAACCCACGCTCGGCCTCGATGTGCTGTCGCGCAAGGCTTTCTACGAGATGCTGATCGACGAGTGGTGCGACGGCCAGCGCAGCGTGCTCATCAGCACCCATCAGGTCGAAGAGATCGAGAGCTTGCTGTCGGATGTGCTGATGTTGAACGAAGGCAAGCTGGCGCTGGCCATCAGCCTGGAAGACATCGACCGGCGCTTTGTCGCCTTCAGCCACGACAGTGCAGTGGCCGACCGCATGGCTGCGGCGCACCCGCTGCTGCGCTACCGCACCGGCGCCGGGCCCGGCGGCCATGCCGCCCTGTTCGACGGCGAGCCGCCCGCCGATGTGCAGGCGCTGGGCCAGCGCATGCGGCCGAGCCTGGTCGACCTGTTCGTGGCGCTGACGCGCAAACCAGAAATCGGCCGCACGCAGTTCTGAACCGCGTCGCCCAAGACCAGAAGGATTCATTCGATGAACCAGATCATTCCCCTGATGCGCCGCGAATGGCTGCAACACCGCAACGCCTGGCTGCTGCTGATGGGCATTCCCTTCGCAATGCTGCTGCTGGCGGTCACCTTCGGCACCTTGCACTTCAACAAGGTCGACGATGTGGCCATCACACACCCGGCCTTGCCGACGGTGGTGGCGGTGGTGGCCATCATCGGCGTCAGCATCGTCAATTTCGTGATCGTGTGGATCACATCGTTGTTCATTGCGACAGGCACAGCGCGCCGTGACCGCAGCGATCGGTCGATCGAGTTCTGGCTTTCGTTGCCCACCAGTCACACGGCCAGCTTGACGGCACCGCTGCTGGTGCACTTGCTGCTGGTACCGGCGGCGGCACTGGTGTTGGGCATGGTGGGTGGCACCGTGGTGTCTGCCGTGCTGACCACGCGGCTGGACGGCTTCGGCGCCTGGTTCTCGCTGCCGTGGATCGAGATCGGCTCGGCCAGCCTGGCAACGCTGGCCCGCTTGCTGGTGGGCCTGCCGCTGGCCACGCTGTGGCTGTTGCCGCTGATCTTGTTGGCCCTGCTCGCGGAAGCGTGGATCGGGCGTTGGGGTGTGCCGGTGGTGGGGTTGGCCCTGGTGCTGGGCGGTGTCCTGCTCGAACGGCTGATGGGTCAGCCGCTGCTGTCGGAAGCGGTGCACGGCTTGTGGACCCATGCGGCTACCGCCATGCTGCCCTTCGACGCGGTGCAGTTCAACAGCGCGAACCTCGACGATGCCGGAGGCCAGCTCGCTGCGATTTCGGGGTGGGTCTGGAGCCGCTTCGGCGCATCGCTGCGCGAGCTGGCCTCGCCATTGATGGCAGGCGCGATCTTGGTTTCTGCGATTTGTTTCTGGGGGTTGGTGCAGTCGCGCCAACGTGGGGCGGGGGCTGCTGCTGACTGAAGCGAAGCGGTACCTTGCCGTGCGCACGACGAAAAAAAACCCGGGTCGAGCCCGGGTTTCAGCATCGACTCCAGCGCATCAGTGGTGCGTGCCGTCCAGGAACTGCTCGTCCTCGGTCGACCCCTTCAACGCCGCCGTCGAAGCGTCACGTTCGATCGTGGTCGTTACCGCGTCGAAGTAGCTGGTGCCGACCTCGCGCTGGTGCTTGACTGCGGTGAAGCCCTTGTCGGCCGCCGCGAATTCCTTCTCCTGCAGCTCCACGAAGGCGCTCATGTTGTGGCGCGCATAGCCGTGGGCCAGCTCGAACATCGAATAGTTCAGGCTGTGGAATCCGGCCAGGGTGATGAACTGGAACTTGTAGCCCATCGCGCCCAGCTCGCGCTGGAACTTGGCGATGGTGGCGTCGTCCAGGTTCTTCTTCCAGTTGAAGCTGGGGCTGCAGTTGTAGGCCAGCAGCTTGCCCGGGAACTTGGCATGGATCGCATCGGCGAAGGTCTTGGCAAAGGCCAGATCGGGCTTGCCGGTTTCGCACCAGATCAGGTCCGCATACGGCGCATAGGCCAAGCCGCGGCTGATCGACTGTTCGATGCCGTTCTTGCTGCGGAAGAAGCCTTCGACGGTGCGCTCGCCGGTCAGGAAGGGCTTGTCGTTGTCGTCGATATCGGCGGTCACGAGGTCGGCGGCTTCGGCATCGGTGCGGGCCAGCAGGATCGTCGGCGTGCCCATCACATCGGCAGCCAGGCGCGCTGCCACCAGTTTCGATACTGCTTCACGCGTGGGCACCAGCACCTTTCCGCCCATGTGGCCGCATTTCTTGGCACTGGCCAGCTGGTCCTCGAAGTGCACCCCGGCAGCACCGGCATCGATCATCGCCTTCATCAACTCGAAGGCGTTCAGCACACCACCGAAGCCAGCTTCGGCATCGGCCACGATCGGCGCGAAGTAGTCGATCTCGTTCTTGCCTTCGCTCCACTGAATCTGGTCGGCGCGGGCGAAAGCGCCGTTGATGCGCTTGACCACCTTCGGCACCGAGTCGACCGAGTACAGGCTCTGGTCGGGGTACATCTCGCCGTTGTCGTTGCCATCGGCCGCCACCTGCCAGCCGCTCAAGTAAATCGCCTTCAGCCCGGCCTTGACCTGCTGCATGGCCTGGTTGCCAGTCAGCGCGCCCAGGGTGTTGACAAAGGGCTCGGTGTTGATCAGGTTCCAGAGCTTTTCGGCACCGCGCTTGGCCAGCGTGTGCTCGATCGCGATGGAGCCGCGAAGGCGGACCACATCGTCGGCGCTGTAGCCGCGCTGGATGCCCTTCCAGCGCGGGTTTTCGGCCCAGTCTTTGTCGAGGGCGGCGGCTTGTTCCTTGCGGGTGCTTGTGGTCATGTGGGAGTGCTCCGGTTTGAGGTTGCGAGATGACTCTGGCTGTCATCAGCGTACCGCAGGTGGACCGGATCGTCCGCACTTGTGTCTTATATAAGATATCGCGCTGTTCCTCTACAAATCAAATACTTGCGGTCTTATCCCATATTGCGGAATCATTTTCTTCCATATGGTGAACTATTGCTGCGCTGCAGCGCGGATGCTTGCCGCCATGCAAAAACTGGCTTTCACAATGTGGAAACCTTCGGCTCAGGCGGGGCCTCTGACAAGTCATTTCGACCCGATCGCGTCGATCCAGCAGCGATAGATGCGATCGGCCAGCGCCTGCTGCCGCAGCAGATGTTCTGCCGCCTGCGCCAACATCTGCTCTGGACGTTGCACCGACGCATGGCTCGGCTCGCCGATGGCCTGTGCCGACACATCATGGGTCCACCGCAGCAACTTTTCTTCGTCGAGCTCGACGTGAAACTGCATCGCCAGGTGCGGGCCGATCGCGAAGGCCTGGTTCGGGCAAGCGGCGCTGCTCGCAACGGCCACCGCTTGCGCCGGCAGCTCGAACGCTTCTTCGTGCCACTGAAAGACGGTGTGCTCGCCGGGCGACTCGAACCAGTCGGCAGACTCTCGGCAGTCCGCCACGGTGATCGCGTGCCAGCCGATCTCGGGAGCCGGCGAGGCGCCGATGGCCGCACCGAGCGCGCGCGCCATCAACTGCCCGCCCAGGCAATGGCCCACCGTCGGCACCGCTTGGTCCAGCGCCAGCCGGAACAAGGCTTCGGCTTCGCGCAGGCCGGGCAGATCATCGTTGGCGCTCATCTCGCCGCCGAGGATCGCCAGCGCCGAATGGCCCAGCAGATCGGCCGGCGCGCGACCGCCGCGCTGGCTGTCGATGACTTCGAACGGCAGTTCGTGGCGCTCGAGCCACGTCTGCAGGTAAGCGGGGCCGTCGCTGGACAGGTGTTGCAGGATCAAAACGGGTTTCATGGTTGCAGGGGTGCGTGCAGCAGGGGAGCACCCGTTCAAAGGCGACTTCTTATCATCGGGCTTCTCAACGCCCATGCCGATGACCTCATTCGCCTTTCTGTCCGACCAGCGCTTTCTCAAAGTGGGTCCGCCCACAGCGGCCACACCGTTCGCAGTCGCGGGCATCGCCTGGGATGGCGCCACCACCAACCGCCCCGGTGCCCGCTTCGGCCCGCGCGCGGTGCGCGAAGCCAGCCACATGCTGTGCGATGGCACCCACCCGCATTTCGACTGCAGCCCGATCGGCCAGCTGGGCGATGCGGGTGATCTGCAGTTGCCCAACACCGGCCTGCTGCCGATGCGCGAAGCCTTGATGCCGCTGGCGCGCGAGTTGATCGCCAGCCACCACATGGCCTGGATCGGCGGCGACCATTCGATCACCCTGCCCTTGCTGCGCGCCTACCGACAGGTGCTGGGTCGCCCGGTGGCGGTCGTGCATTTCGACGCCCATTGCGATACCTGGAGCTCGCATTTTGGTGAACCCAGCGGGCATGGCACCTGGGTCTATGAAGCGATGCAGGAAGGTTTGGTGGTGGACGCCTGCTTCACCCAGATCGGCATCCGTTCGGCCGGCGAACGCGCGGCGCGCGACTTCGTGCAAACCCGCGGCGGTCAGATCCACACGGCGCGGTCGCTGCGCGGGCTCGAAAGCCCGCAGCAGTTGGCGCCGGTGCTGCAGTCGATACGCGACCGGCTCGCCTCGCACGGCAACCCGCCCGTCTACCTGAGCCTGGACATCGACTGCCTCGACCCTGCATTCGCACCAGGCACCGGCACGCCGGAGCCGGGCGGCCTGACCACCAACCAGGTGCTGACCCTGCTGGAAGAGATGGCCGACCTGCCGTTCGTCGGCATGGACTGCTGCGAGGTGGCGCCGGCATACGACCATGCCGAACTCACGAGCGCTGCGGCTGCTACCTTCATTTGGACCTACCTGAGCGGGCAAGTCGCTGCCCGTATCCGTGCACGCAAGCGCTGAAACAGCGCACCGCCCTCACCCGGAGACCGCCATGACGACCATCGACCTGGAAGCCGAAGCTGTGTTGACCCACACCGCGGCTGCCGTGGGCTCGGGTTCATCGCCCGGCATGGATGCCTACTGGATGCCGTTCACCGCGAATCGCCATTTCAAGCGATCGCCGCGGATGGTGGTCAGCGCATCGGGCATGCACTACCGGGATGCAGCCGGTCGTCAGATCCTGGACGGCGTGGCCGGTTTGTGGTGCGTCAACGCGGGCCATGGCCGGCCGCGCATCGTGCAGGCGATCCAGCAGCAGGCCGCGCAGATGGACTTTGCGCCGCCGTTCCAGATGGGGCACCCACTGGCCTTCGAGCTGGCCGACCGGCTCTCGAAACTGACCCCGGCCGGGCTCGACCGGGTGTTTTTCGCGGGCTCCGGATCCGAGGCCGTGGAAACCGCATTGAAGATCGCACTGGCCTACCACCGCGCACGAGGCGATGCGGCCCGCACCCGGCTGATCGGGCGAGAACGCGGCTACCACGGGGTCAACTTCGGTGGCATCTCGGTGGGTGGCATCGGCGCCAACCGCAAGCAGTTCGGCGCGATGCTGGCGGGCGTCGACCACCTGCGCCACACGCATGATCCGGCGCGCAACGCCTTCAGCATCGGCCAACCCGAGCATGGCGCCGACCTGGCTGACGACCTGGAGCGGCTGATCGCCCTGCACGACGCCAGCACCATCGCCGCGGTGATCGTCGAGCCGGTGGCCGGCTCCACCGGGGTGCTGGTGCCGCCGCAGGGTTATCTGCAACGGCTGCGGCAAATCTGCGATGCACACGGCATCTTGCTGATCTTCGACGAGGTCATCACCGGCTTCGGCCGCACCGGTCAGCCATTCGCAGCGCAGACCTTCGGCGTCACACCCGATCTGATGGCGCTGGCCAAGGGCCTGACCAACGGCAGCGTGCCGATGGGCGCGGTGGTGGCCAAGCGCCAGATCCATGACGCGTTGATGCACGGACCCGACCACGCCATCGAGTTGTTTCACGGCTACACCTACTCCGGCCACCCGCTGGCCTGCGCCGCGGGTCTGGCGACGCTGGACACCTATGCCGAGGAAGGACTGCTGACGCGAGCCGGTGCCTTGGCGGCGACTTTTGCAAACGCGCTGCACAGTCTGCGCGACGAACCCCATGTGATCGACCTCCGCAACATCGGTCTGGTGGGTGCGGTCGAGCTGGCGCCGATCGCGGGCGAGCCGACCAAACGCGCTTTCGGCATCTTCAAGGACCTGTTCGAGCGCGGCTTGATGGTGCGCACCACCGGCGACACCGTGGCGCTGTCGCCGCCGTTGATCGTCAGTGCCGCTCAGATCGGGCAGATGGTGGAGATGCTGGGCGCGGCAATCCGGCGCGCGGCCTAGGAGACCGACCCGACGCGCTGCCAGAACCCGGTGGCGGCAGGGCCTGAAGCTATGCTTGCGGGCATTCAATGACCCAGCTCCCCATCGTTCTCGTGCCCGCTTGCAACCGCATGCTGGGCGACCATCCCTTTCATATCGCCGGGCGCAAGTACGTCGAGGCGGTGCGGTTGGCCGGTGCGCTGCCGCTTGTGGTGCCGCGCTTGCAAGGCGACGAATTCGACGCGGCGCTGTCGGTGGCACATGGCGTGCTGCTGACCGGATCGCCTTCGAACGTGCACCCGTCGAACTTCGACCAAGTGCTGCGGGATGTCGAGCTGCCGCTCGATCCGGAGCGCGACGACTGGGTGCTGCCGCTGATTCCACGGGTGCTGGCCTTGGGCCTGCCGTTGCTGGCGATCTGCCGCGGATCGCAGGAGCTGAACGTGGCGCTGGGCGGTACCCTGCATCAGGCCGTGCAGGATGTGCCGGGGCTGATGGACCATCGCGACGACCATGACGCCCCGGTCGATGTGCAGTACGGCCCCACCCACCCGGTGACCACCGTGACAGGCGGCCGGCTGGCGCGCATCACGGGGCTCGACCGGTTCGAGGTCAATTCGTTGCATGGCCAGGGCATAGCCCGGCTGGCGCCCGGGTTGCGGGTAGAAGCGACTGCGCCCGACGGTCTGGTGGAAGCCTTTTCGGTCGACACAGCCAGCGGGTTTGCGTTGGCGGTGCAGTGGCATCCCGAATGGCAAGCCGCGCAGAACCCGGTGTCGATGGCACTGTTTCGAGCCTTCGGCGACGCCGTGCGCCGCTACCGTGACGGCGCAGCCGACACCCCCCGGGGCGGCACAGCCGCACCTCCGATTCCCACAGCGATGTCCACATGATTCCCAGATCAGCCTTTACCCATGCCGAACTCGAGCAATGGCTCGACCAGCACCGCGTCACCGAGATCGAGTGCCTGGTGCCCGACCTGACGGGGGTGGCGCGCGGCAAGATCCTGCCGCGCCAGAAGTTCACTCAGGACCGTGGCATGCGGCTGCCCGAAGCGGTGGTGGCGATGGGGGTCACGGGCGAGTTTCCTGAAGAGGGTCCGTACTACGACGTCATCACCCCCACCGACCGCGACATGCACCTGCGTGCGGACCCCACCACGGTGCGCATCGTGCCGTGGGCCACCGATCCCACTGCGCAGGTGATCCACGACTGCTACGACCGTGAAGGCGTGCTGGTGCCGTTCGCACCACGCTCGGTGTTGCGGCGGGTTTGCGACCTCTACAAGGCCGAAGGCTGGGAGCCCGTGGTGGCGCCGGAGCTGGAGTTTTATCTGGTGGCCCGCAACACCGACCCCGATGTGCCGCTGAAGCCGCCGGTGGGCCGCAGCGGGCGCAGTGAGACCGGGCGCCAGGCCTACAGCATCGACGCGGTCAACGAGTTCGACCCGCTGTTCGAGGATGTCTACGCTTACTGCGAGAAGATGGAGCTGAATGTCGACACCCTGATCCACGAGATCGGTGCCGGCCAGATGGAGATCAACTTCTTTCACGCCCACCCGCTGGGGCTGGCGGACGAGGTGTTTCTGTTCAAGCGCACGGTGCGTGAAGCGGCTTTGCGCCACGACATGTTCGCGACCTTCATGGCCAAGCCGATTGCGGGCGAGCCCGGCAGCTCGATGCACATCCACCAGAGCGTGGTGCGCACCAGCGATGGCGGCAATGTATTCAGCAATGCCGACGGCACGCCGAGTGCCGAATTCCGCTGGTACATCGGCGGCTTGCAGAAGTACGTGCCGGCGGCAATGGCGTTGTTTGCGCCCTATGTCAACAGCTACCGCCGCTTGGTGCGCAGCAATGCGGCGCCGATCAACACCCAGTGGGGCACCGACAACCGCACGGTCGGCTTCAGAAGCCCGGTCGCCGAGCCGGTGGCGCGCCGCATCGAGAACCGCGTGATCGGCGCCGATGCCAACCCGTATGTGGCGCTGGCGGCCTCATTGGCCTGCGGCTACCTGGGCATCAAGAACCGGATCGAGCCCACGGTCGAATGCAAGGGCGACGCCTATCTGGGCGACTACCAGCTGCCACGCAGCTTGGGCGAAGCTCTGGCCCTGTTGCGCGACGAGAAGGATCTGGCCGCGGTGCTGGGCGAATCCTTCATCACGGTCTACACCGAGATCAAGGAAATCGAGTACGCCGAATTCATGAAGGTGATTTCGCCGTGGGAGCGCGAGCACCTGCTGTTGCACGTCTAGAAGCATCCACCATGACGACCATCGACACCACCACCACCACCCACGCAGGCAGCGCTCGATCGACCGCCGATTGGCAAGCCGCCGACGCGGCCCATTTCCTGCACCCCTTCACCGACCACCAGTCGCTGGCCGACAAGGGCGTGCGGATCATCACGCGGGCCGAGAACATCTATCTGTGGGACAGCGACGGCCACAAGCTGCTGGACGCGATGAGTGGCTTGTGGTGCGTCAATGTCGGCTATGGCCAGCAGGCGCTGATCGATGCCGCCACCCAGCAGTTGCACCAACTGCCGTTCTACAACGCTTTCTTCCAGACTTCGACCCCGCCGGCGATCGAGCTGGCCGAGTTGCTGGCCGAGGTCACCCCGCCATCGTTCAACCATGTGTTCTTCGCCGGCTCCGGCTCCGAGGGCAACGACACCGTGGTGCGCATGGTGCGGCGCTACTGGGACCTGATGGGCAAGCCATCGAAGCGGGTCATCATCAGCCGCAAGAACGCGTACCACGGCAGCACCATGGCCGGCGCGTCGCTCAGCGGCATGAGCAGCATGCACGAGCAAGGCGGTCTGCCGATTCCGCACATCGACCACATCGAGCAACCCCATTGGTGGGAACATGGCCGGCCGAAGGGCTTGACTCGCGACGCCTTCGGCTTGGTGGCGGCGGGCTGGCTGGAAGCCCACATCCTGAAGGTCGGCGCCGAGAACGTGGCGGCGTTCATCGGTGAGCCGGTGCAAGGTGCCGGCGGCGTGATCGTGCCGCCGGCCACCTACTGGCCCGAGATCGAGCGCATCTGCAGGAAGCACGATGTGTTGATCGCGAGCGACGAGGTGATCTGCGGCTTCGGCCGCACCGGCCACTGGTTCGGCTGCGAAACCATGGGCTTCACACCCGACCTGATGACCATCGCCAAGGGCATCACCAGCGGCTACATCCCGCTCGGCGGTGTGATGGTCGGCGACCGCATCGCCGATGTGCTGATCGAGCGCGGTGGCGACTTCAACCACGGCTACACCTACAGCGGCCATCCGGTGGCGTGTGCGGTGGCGCTGGCCAACATCCGGCTGATCCGCGAGCTGGGTCTGGTGCCGAAGATCGAAAGCGACCTGGGGCCGTATCTGGCAGCGGGCTTCAAGACGCTGGCGGAGCACCCGCTGGTCGGTGAGGTCGAGACCTGCGGGTTGATGGGCGCATTGCTGCTGGTTCGCGACAAAGCCGCCGACCCCAAGGACAGCCAATCCTTCGCCGACGATCACGACATCGGCATGCTGTGCCGCGCCCATTGCTTTCGCGAAGGGCTGGTGATGCGCGCGGTGGGCGACCGCATGATCGTCGCGCCCCCGCTGGTGATCACCCGCGCCCAGATCGACGAGTTGGTGGGTCTGGCGAAACGCTGTCTGGACCTGACGCTGGGGGAGGCGCGCAGCAAGGGGTGGCTGGCGTCCTGATCCGATCACCTCACGCGGGCAAGTGACCTTCCGCCAGGAAGTGCTGCAGCACTTGGGCATCAAACCGGGCGACAAGCTCCAGCTTGAACTGTTGCCGCGTGGACACGGCTCATTGAAGGCGGCCCAGCCCAAGGGCTCGATCGATGCATTCGTGGGACTGCTGGCGAAGCGATCGAACAAAACCGCGTCGATAGAGGAGATGAGTGCTGCCGCTGCGGAGGGATGGGCCGGGCCCAAGTGAGCGTGGGAACGAGGACTGCAAGCGAGTGCCGAAAATGAGAGTCACCGTCGACACCAACATCCTGGTTCGTGCCGTGGTGCGGAGACCGTCGCAGCCAGCCGCTGAGACAATCGCGGCTTCGCAACCGGCGAAACCCGCGACAGCCGGGTTCCGGTGTTTCTTCTGCGTTGATATGTGTTGCGCCGATGAGCGACGTTTCCGACCCCGCTGGCCCCGACAACGGCGTCACGTCCCGGCCATTCCTCGAACTGCAGGATCTGGTCAAAACGTACGACGGATTCCAGGCCGTGGACCATGTCAACCTGGACATCACGCAGGGCGAGATCTTTGCGCTGCTGGGGCCATCGGGCTGCGGCAAGAGCACCCTGCTGCGGATGCTGGCGGGCTTCGAGAACCCGAGCAGCGGGCGGGTGCTGCTGGACGGTCAGGACCTGGCCGATCTGCCGCCCTACCGGCGGCCGATGAACATGATGTTCCAGAGCTATGCGCTGTTTCCGCACCTGAGCGTGGCCGACAACATCGCCTTCGGCCCGCGCCGCGACGGCCTGCCGCGCTCCGAGGTGGCCGAACGGGTCGATGCGATGCTGAAACTGGTGCAGCTGCAAAGCTTCGCCAAGCGCAAGCCGCA
>JBBSPW010000043.1:0-21937 GCA_038258365.1 Burkholderiales bacterium
CGCTGCGCTGCCGTCGGCCAATAACGCTTGCAAGGCCTCCGGCGGCAGCGCGTCCAGCAGGGTGTCGGGGCGTGCGGCCAGCCAGTCGCTGCAAGGCTGCATGCGGATCTTGATCTGCAGCCAGTCCGATTCGCTCAGCGTGTCGGGCGACCCGCCCAGCAGCGGCTCGACCACCGCGCTGCGCAAGGCATCGATGCGCGCCGCCCAAGCCGGATTCAACTGCGCCTTCAGCGGCAGCGGTCGCAACGCAGCCGAGGTCGCCAGCGGCAGGGCTGCGAGCTTGGCGGTGTCGGCTTTCAGCAGCTCGTCGGTCCAGGCGCGGTAAATTTCGGCCGGCGGGTTCAGCGCATCCGCCGCGGTGCGGTCGTAGTCGGCCAGCCGGCAGCGCAGAAAGTGGTCGTCGACCTTGTCGCGCACCGCGAAAAGCGCCGCAGCCGCAGCGCGTGAGCGGCTTTCGGCCAGGGTGCCAGCGGGGTCGAGCGGGGTCAGCGCCGGATCGTCGACCGCGCGCTGGCGCCAGTCCTGCAGGGCCTGCGCTTGCTCGAAGAAAAGCTCGGCATGCGCCTGGTCCACGCCGAGCTTGCCATTGCGGTCGGCCACCCCGCCCACGGTGTCGATGACCTGCTGGATCAGTGCCGCGGTGCCCGGGTCGTCCGCCGCAGCTTCGGGCACGACGCCGTCGCCATTCAGGCCCAGGCCCGACAAGACCTCGGTGCGACGCATCAGGTCGGCGAGCGTGATCGTCTGCTCGTCGGGCCGGCCCACCACCTGCAGCAGCGCGCGCGCTTCGGCCTGCAGCGCCTGGCCGGCTTCGGTGCTGGTGTTGATCGCCGACAACGCCACCGCGTCGCCGCCCTGCATCAGTTGGTCGGGGTCGGCCACATGCTCGCGCACCCAGCGGCTGACAGCGATCAGCTCCGGCGGGCGGATGCGGCCGTCGTTGTCGGTGTCGATCAGGTCGAGGGTGCGCGGGTCGATCTCGATGCCGCGCGTGGGGCAGGCCAGCGCCACCCACAGCTTCTGGTCCAGGTGCTCCAGGTTGACGATGTCGGCGCCATTGCGGATCACCACCTGGTCGACCCCGCCGGCGCGCATGAACGCCCAGCGGTGGTTGGAAGCAACCGGCTTCTCTGTCGCGCTCACGTTCAGCGGATCTTGGATGCTTCGGCTTCCATCTGCGTGACCAGTGCGTCCATCTGGTCGATCACCGCCTGCACCGTGCCGCGCTCGCTCAGGTCAACGCCGGCCTTCTTCAACTGCGCCATCGGATGGTCGTTGCCGCCGCTGCCGAGCAGGTTCAAGTAACGCTCGGTGGCTGCTTTCTTCTCGGCATCGGTGCCGGTGGTCAAGGTCTTGTAGATCTGCGCCGACGAGGCAAAGCAGGTGGCGTACTGGTAGACGTAATAGGGCGAGTTGAAGAAGTGCGGAATGCGCGCCCAGGTAAATTTGTAGAAGTCGTCGATGGTCACCGCGTCGCCGTAATAGGTCTTCAGCAGGTCCAGGTACAAGGTGTTCAAGACCTCGGTGGTGACCGGTTTGCCGGCTTCGATCAAGCGGTGGGCCTGTAACTCGAAGTCGGCGAACAACACCTGCGTGTAGAAGGTGCCGACGATGGCGTCCACCGCCTGCTGCAGCAGCAGAAAGCGCTCCTTCGGGTCTTGGGTATCGGCCAGCAGCTTGTCGAGCAAAAAGCGCTCGTTGGTGGTGGAGGCCACCTCGGCCACGAAGATCGTGTAGTCGGCAGTGACGAAGGGCTGGTGTTCGTACGACAGCACCGTGTGCATCGCATGGCCGCCCTCGTGCGCCAGTGTGAACATCGAATCGAGCGTGTCGTTGTAGTTCAGCAGTTGGTAGGGGCCGACGCCGTAGACCCCGGCGCTGTAGGCGCCGCTGCGCTTGCCTTCGTTTTCGTACACGTCGATGCGCCCGCCCGAGACGAAGGTACGGTACTTGGCCACATAGTCGGCACCGAGTGGCGCCACCGATGCCAACACGGTTTCACTGGCTTCGGCATACGGGTAGGCGGTGTCGCTGCGAAAGATCGGCACGGTGCCGTCGTAGAGGTGATAGGTCGGCAGCTTCAGCAGCGCTTTGCGCAGCTTCATGTAGCGCTGCAGCGGGGCGGTGCCGGCGCGGGTCGCGTCGATCAGGTTCGTGACCACCGTTGGCGGGATGTCGTTGCCAGCCAGCGCCGCGTCCAGCGTGGTCTTGAAGTTGCGCGCCTGGGCCACGAACCAGTCGCGTTGCATCAGACCTTCGTAGATGGCGGCGTAGGTGTTGGCGGTGGCGCCGTAGGTGTTGACGAAGGCATCGGCGGCTTTGGCGCGGTCGGCCTGCAGGGGGTTGCGGTCCAGCAGTTCGCGGTAGGTTCCGGGAGTCAACTTGACGGACTTGCCATCGGCCAGCGTGACCTCTGGAAAGCGGATGTCGGAGGTGCTCAGCTCCTGGAAGATGGCTCTGGGCGCGCGGTTCAGCGGCCCCGCCAGCGACAGCAGCCGCTCGCCCTGTTCGTCCAGCACGTGGGCCTTCTGCCGGTAGTTGTCCAGGACCGTGAAGCGGTAGGGCGCAAGGGCCGGGGTCTGGTCGATCCATTTGCGCATGGTCGCTTCCGGAACCGTCAGCAGCTCCGGCGTGAACCACGCGGTGGCAGTGTCGAACTTGGCAAACGCCGCACCCACGCGCTGAAAGCGCCCGGCCACGTCCTGGTTGGTGGTGTCCACATCGCGCTGCAGTTGCGGGTAGCGGTAGATGCGGTATTGCAACTGACCGATGCGGTCGAAGGCTCGATAGGCGGTGAGCACCGCTTCGGGACCCTTCGCCAGCGTGCCCTTCAACGCGGCGAAAGCGTCGGCGAGTTGCTCCATCTCTTTCATGCCGGCTTCCCATGCCGGCCAGTCGGCATAGATCGGGCTGAAATCCCAACGAAACTTCGCCGGGATGTCGGCGCGGTTGCGGGTGTCGGGTTTGGCACCGGGCGCGAGCAGGATCGCCGGCTGGGTGGCGGTCGATGGGGCGTTGGACGGAGCGGCGGACGAAGCTGCGGACGAAGCCGCGGATTCACTTGCAGCTGCAGCAGACGGACTCTGCGCAAAAGAAGGAGCGAAAGACATAGCCAGGAGCGCCGCGCAGATTGCGGACAAACAGGGGTGGGGGAGTCGGGTCACAGGCCGGATCGCGATGCAGGGCATCGCTACAAGGTGGAACAAGCTTGCCAGTATCGCGGACAGCGATCGAAGGACTGCCCACTTGGCCCTGCCCTTCCCGGCTCGCAGCGGCGGTTCAGCCGCGCGTCAAACCACCGGCATCGGTGGACACCGCGTCATCGCAATGCTGCGGCACTTCCATGCCGCGCTTCGGGTCGTCGACCGCTTCGGTCTTGATCGTCGGTGCGTGCGAGTTCACGCTTCCGAACATCGATGCAAAGGCCACATCGGCTGCATCCCGCCCGGTGCCGAAACGCACGAAGCCGAGTGGGATGCCGGTGCCGGATGCGTCGAAGATGTACCAGCGCTTGCCCAGGAACACTTCGACATAGGCATGAAAATCGGGCGGCCCGAGCGCCGGGTCGGCGCCGTAGTCGGTGCCGGTGGCCAGCCGCGCCGGGATGTTCACCGCCCGGCACAGCGCGATCATCAGATGGGCGAAGTCGCGGCAGACCCCCACGCGCTCGATCAGCGTGTCGACCGCCGAGGTGGTGAAGGTGGAGCTGTTGGAGGTGAAGGTCACATGCTTTTGCACCCAGGCCTGAATCGCCAGCACCCGCGAATAGCCACGCGGCATCGCACCGAACTCGTTTTGCGCGAATTGCAGCAAGCGGTCGGACTGGCAGTACCGGCTCGGGAAGATGTAGTCGAGCGCACTGGCTGGCATGTCGCAAACCGAGGTCTCGCTGATCGTCTTCGGGTCGTCGCGGTAATGGTCCAGGTCGAGCGTGGCGGTGTAGGACAAAGCCAGGTCACCGGGTTCGGCATGCAGGCGCAGGTAACGCGTGCCGTTGACCGGGTCGGTGTCGACCGCATGATTCACATCCTGGCTCAGGCTCAGATGCTCTTCGACCACGGTCTGGCGCGCGGTCTTGGCTGCGTGGACGTTGAAAACGAAGTCGGCGCCGCCGGTGTTGACCTCGTACGTAAGGTCGATCTGGAGTTGCATGCGGATCATGGGTCGGGCCTTCGCAGGATCAACGAACGAAAATGAAAGCGGGGTGCTCGAAGCACCCCGCATGAACGCGACAGCCGCCAGGCAAACAGCGCAGCGGCCCGGCGTTCAGGGACGAACCACGATCTGGTTCTTTACCGACTTGACGCCTTTGACGTTGCTGGCGATCTGCTCGGCCAAGCTGCGCTCGCCAGAAGATTTGGCGAAGCCCGACAACATCACCGTGCCGTTCAGGGTGTCGACACCAATGGCTGCTGCATCAACTGTCTTGTCGGCAATCATCTTGGCCTTGACTTCGGTCGTCAGCACACTGTCGTCGAAGTAGGCTCCTGCGGATTGCTGGTCGCGCGCCACCGCGCAACCGGTGATGCTGCCAATCAAAGCAGCGCAAGTTACGAACACAGCAAGGGCGGGGCGATAGGTCATGGATGTACTCCGGTGGATGTTGATGATGGAAACAATGACAGCGCGTTAACGGCGCTCAAGGCCGGCGGAACATGCCGAACAGGAAGCTCAGGACCGCAAGCACGATGAAGACGAAGAACAGGATCTTGGCAATGCCGACCGCTCCTGCTGCAATGCCCCCGAAACCGAATACGGCTGCGATCAATGCGATGACCAGAAAGACGACGGCGTAATGCAGCATGGGGTTTTTCTCCTCGGGGGAACGGTTGTAAGGGTGGCGCCGCGCGAGAAGGCAGCTTGTTGATCCGTGGCGCCAGTGTCTGTGCCAGCGCGCGCTGCAACGATCGGCAGACCGGCGCAAGCGCCGTGAGTCGGCGCTGGCATCGGCCGTAGGACTTTGCCGACAGCCGGTGGGAGCCTCCCTCTGCGGCGCTCAGTCCGACAGCAGTTCGCCCAGCGGTCTCAGATTGTCCGATCGGTCGCAAACGGTCTTGACCATCAACAGGATCGGCATGCCCAGCACCAGCCCCCAGACTCCCCAGATCCAGCCGAAAGCCAGTACGCCGACGAACACCGCCACCGCATTCATCTGGCTGGCGCGGCTCGTGAGCCAGGGCATCAGCAGGTAACCCGAGACGGTGTGCAGCCCCACCGCCACGGCTGCCACAAGCAACGCCATGTCGAAGCTGCCGAATTGCATGAAGGCGAAAAATGCGGAGCCGGCTACGAGCACCAACGCGCCGATGTAGGGCACGAAGTTCAGCACGAAGGCGAGCAGCCCCCAGATCGCCGAATATTCCACGCCGAGCGCCCAGTACGCGAGCCAGGTGCAGACGCCGACCAGCACACTGATCCAGACCTGGACCATCAGGTAGCGCTGAATCTGGTCGGTGATCTCGTCCAGCGCGGCCACCGTGATCTTCTTGGCTGCCAAGGTCGGCCCCGCGAGCTTGACCATCTTGCGCCTGAAGGTGGCGCCGGACGCCAGCAGGAAGTAAGTCACGAACAGCACTATCACCGCCTGCAGCAGGCCCGCGCCGATGGTGGGCAGCTGGGCCAGCAGGTAGTCCTTCAGGTCGAAGCTCGGGCGGGCGATCTCCACCTTGGTGACCCCTCGGGCTGAAGGCGCGGCGGATTCGGCCGCCGCCTGCTCCAGCTGGGCCGCGGCTTTCTGCACCTTGTCGAGCGCGGTGTCGGGGCCGCGCCGGGCCGCCTGCATCGAACGGCGCACCTTCTGGGCGGCGTCGGGCAGGCCTTCGACGAACTGGGTGGCGTCGTTGCGCAACACATAGCCGGTGCCCCCGATGATGGCCACCAGGCTGGTCAGCAGCAAGCCGGCGGCGACCGCGCGGCTCAGGCGCAGTCGCTCCATGCGGCGTACCACCGGGGCCAGCGCATAGCTCAGCACCAAGCCGAGCATCAGCGGCACGAACAGCGCGCTGGCCCAGTGCAGGGTGTAGATGGTGGCAAGGGTCGCCAGCACCGCCAGCGAGGCGTTGCGCACATTGACCGGCACATGCAGCAGGTGCGACGCTGCCAGCGGATGCGTCCCCGCTGCGGGCTCGGCAGCCGCATCGGCAGCTGCAACGGCAACGGGGCTGGAAGCGGGAATGAGAACAGGATCAACAGCGGATTCGGGCATGGAGGGATTCTCGGGCCGCAATGCAGCGTCGGTGGCTTCCGTACCCATCACGCCGCCGGCGGTTGCGACCATTCCGTCACTGGTCGTAGCCGGGCAATCGCCGGTCCAGGCGACGCAGCAGCGCCGGCCACGTCAGCGCGGCACCCTGGCCCCGCGTGACCTCGCGGGCCTGCGCCGGCATGCCGTCGACGATCGCTTGCGGCACCTGCAGCAGCTCGCCCCCGCCGGCTTGCGCCAGCACCTGCACCGTGCAGGCCTTCTCCAGCACATGCAGCCCCTGGAAGGCTTCGGCCACATTGCGCCCGCAGGCCAGCAAGCCATGGTTGCGCAGGATCATCAGGCTGTTGGCCCCAAGGTCCTGCACCAGCCGCGCTTTCTCGTCGTCGTTCAACGCCAGACCTTCGTAGCCGTGATAGGCCAGCCGCGACAGCACCAGCGCTGCCGATTGCGACAGCGGCAGCAAACCACCGGCTTGTGCGGCCACCGCCATGCCGTGCGCGGTGTGGGTGTGCATCACGCAGTCGACATCGGGCCGGGCCTCGTGCACCGCGCTGTGGATCACGAAGCCGGCCGGGTTCACATCGAAGGCGGTCTCGTGCAGCGGCTGCCCGTGGTGGTCGACCTTGACCAGGCTGGAAGCGGTGATTTCCTCGAAGAACAAGCCGTAGGGGTTGATCAGGAATTGGTCCGACTCACCCGGCACGCGCGACGAGATGTGGGTGAAGATCAGGTCGTCCCAGCCGAACAGCGCCACCAGGCGGTAGCCGGCGGCCAATTCCACCCGCGCTTGCCACTCGGCTTCGGAGACCTGGCCTTTCATCGACGGAATGTTCAGCGCATGGGTCATCGGGTGGATTCCTTTTGGATCGATCGGATCGGCTGTGGGTTCGCGGCATTCTCGCGTTCCTGCAGTTCGCGCCACATCACTTTGCCCGATCCCGAACGCGGCAATGCCGCCACGAACTCGACGATGCGCGGGCTCTTGTAAACCGCCATGTGGGCATGCGCCCATTCGATGATCTGCTCGGCGGTCACCGCGTGACCGGGCCGCAACACCAACAGGGCCTTGACGGTTTCGCCGCGCCTGTCGTCGTGGGCGCCGATCACACAGGCTTCCTGGATCGCGGGGTGGCGGTACATCAGCGCTTCGACCTCGGCCGGCCAGACCTTGTAGCCGGCGGCGTTGATCATGCGTTTGAGCCGGTCGGTCATGAAGAAATAGCCTTCGGCGTCGACCCGCGCCAGGTCGCCGGTGCGCAGGAAGCGCTTGCCGTCAATCTGTACGAAGGCAGTCTCGTCGGCATCGGGATCGTTCCAATAGCCGAGCATCACCTGCGGACCGTGGACCACCACCTCGCCGCTTTCGCCGGCTGGCAACTCGGCGCCGGTGACCGGGTCGACGATCCGCGAATCGACATCGAACAGCGGCATGCCGAGGCACTGGGCCTTGGGGCGTTGCGGCGGGTTCAGGTGGGTGGCGGCCATCGTCTCGGTCATGCCGTAACCCTCGATGAAGTCGAGGCCGACATCGTTGCGCAGCTTCCGGGCCACGGTTTCCGGCATCGCTGCGCCGCCGCCGCGAATCACGCTCAGCGTGCGCAGGTGGGACGCCTGCAATGCCGGGTTTGCCAGGAAATCGACCAGCATCGCGGTGATGGTCTGCCAGGTGGTGATGCGGTGCTTGCGGATCGCTTCGGCCGCCGCCTCGCGACTCCAGCGCGGCAGGATCACCATGGTCGCGCCCAGATAGATCGGACCGTTCAAGCTGCCCACCAGCCCGGTGACATGGAAGAACGGCAGCGCCGACAGGTACACCGCATCCTGCGTGCGGTTGAACCACAGGGTGCCGGCCACCAGGCTCGCCATCACCGTGCGGTGGGTGTGCCTGCAGCCTTTGGGCGCGCCGGTGGTGCCCGAGGTGTAGGGCAGCACCGCCAGGTCGTCGCTGAGCCCCAGCGAGGGCGACGGCGCGTGGACAGCGGTTGTGGCGTCGTGCCACGCCACCACGCCGTCGGCAAGCGGCACGGTTCGTGGTGCGCGAACGAAGTCGGGCAGCGACGGGTCGTCGAGATGCGCAGCGGCCACATGGTCGCTGTAGGTGGCCACCACCAAATGCTGCAGCCCGCCTGGCGATGGGCTGCGGTGCAGCGGCAACAACTCCGCCAGCAGGTCCTGTGCCACCAGCGCCACCGCGGCGCCGCTGTCGGCCAGCAGGTGGCGCAGCTCTTCACTGCGGTTCATCGGGTTGACGGGCACCACCACCGCATCGGCACGCAGGATCGCGTAGAAGCCGATCGCCCACTGCGGGCTGTTCTGCATCACCAGCAGCACGCGGTCGCCGCGCTGCACGCCGCAGACGGCCTGCAAGTGACCCGCCAGCGCTTCGGCTTCGTCCTTGAACGCGCGGTAGCTGAGCACGGTGTCGAAGAACACGGTGCAGGGCTTGTCGGGATAGCGTGCGGCCGATACGGCCAGGTTGTGGAACAGGTGCGTGCCCGGCACGCTCAGGTGGTGGGGCAGGCCGGGTGGCCAGTGGGCAACGTGCGCTGCGGGTTCAGCCACCGGGTCAACGATCGGGCCGGGCGCCGGATCGGTCAGGAGCATGGGATCGGTCGGAGGGGTGGGCATCGGCAAGTGGGCGGTGCACGAACGGTGAGAGCCAAGCTGACTCAGAGCCGAGTCTGCCAGCCCCCGCTGCGGCTGGGCCATCCGGCCGCACCCGAACCCGCGCCTCGTGTCTGCGGCTAGGATGCACGCGCCAGGCCGGGAGCCCCCGGCAGCAGGTCGACGATGGAGGTACCCATGCAGACACTGGACGAGATGTTGAGCCGCAACCTGCTGAACCCCGACCAGCACGCCGAAATTGCCGCCTGGATTTCCCAGGCCCGCACACCCGAAGCGATCATGGCGATGCCGGCTTCGCTGTGGCGCACGCTGTCGCTGGCCAGCGTGCTGATGAATGTCGACGCCGACCTGATCCAGCCGCCGCTGTTCGCCGCTTGAAAGTGCAGGCTGCAGGCACAGACACCGCCGTTCGCACGCTGCCGAACGGCGTGCGCTTGGTGACGATCGAAACCCCGCAGCTGCGCACCGCCAATGTCAGCGTGTTCGTCCGCGCGGGCAGCCAGCACGAGAGCCGGCGCTTGGCGGGCATCAGCCATGTGGTCGAGCACATGGCCTTCAAGGGCACCGCCCGCCGCAGCTGCCAGCGCATCAACCTGGACGCCGAACGCCTGGGTGCCGAGGTCAATGCCCACACCGACAAGGACCACACCGCGTTCCATATCGACGGCTTGGCGCCCGACGCGCCAGCGTTTGTTCACATGCTGGCCGACATCGTTCGCAACAGCAGCTTTCCGGCCGACGAGCTGGAGCGAGAGCGGCAGGTGATCCTGCACGAGCTGGCCGACGACGAAGACGATGCGCTCTCGGCGGGATTCAAGCTCTTCGACCGCCTCTGCTGGGGCAGCCACCCGATGGGGCGCGCGGTGATCGGCACGCGCCGCACCATCGAAGCCTTCAGCCGCGACGACCTGCTGGCGCATGTGGCGCAGCACTACCGCGGTGGCAATGTGGTGGTGGGGGTGGCGGGTGCGATCGACCGATCGGCGATCGAGAACGCAGTGCAGGAAGCCTTCGGCAGCATGGCCGAAGGCGTCACCCCCGCGGTGCCGGCGCCGACCTGGCTCGGTGGCTTGAAAACGCGGCGGCTGGCGGGCAGCCAGCAAACCCATGTGGTGCTGGGCTGGCAAATTCCGTCGGCCACCGAAGCACCCGAAGCCGCGATGCTGGCGGCGGCATCGTTCGGCGAAGGCATGAGCTCGCCCTTGATCGACGAGTTGCGTGAGCGCCGCGCGCTGGCTTATCACGTCGGCTGCTCGGCCGATGTGAACGGGCTTTGCGGGCAGTTCGTGATCGAGGCCTCGACCGGTCCGAAGCAGGTCGAGGAGTTTCTGTCGCAGGTTCAGTCTCTGCTGCTGCAACATGCCGCCAAACTCGACCGCATCGGCTTGCAACGGGCGCGCAACCAGCTGGCGGTGCGCGCCTTGCGCGGCTTGGAGCGGCCCGGCTGGCGGCTCGAGGCGGCAGCGCTGGACCTGTACACGCACGGCCAGGTGCGCAGCGCGCAAGAGAAGCAGGCGCGGCTGCAGGCGGTGACCGGCACGCAGGTTCGGCGGGCGCTGCAGCGCATGATTCAGACGCCTGCCGCGCTGGCGTTGACCGGCCGGGTCGGCGCGCGCGCGCTGCAGGCCGGCCGTGCGATGGTCGGTGTGACTTCCTAGGCTCGTCACAAGCTCGTCAACCGCACGCCATGAGCCCATCCGATGAGCCGGCGCAGCCGCCGACGGTCGACCCCGCTGCCCCGCTGCTGTTCATTCTGAACGCGGCAGCGGGTCAGCACAGCGAAGGCGACGACGTGCGCGTGGCGATCCAGCGGGCGCTCGACGACAGCGGGCGCCAGGGCGAGTTGCGCCCTACGCCGGCTGGCAAGCTCTCGCAGGTGGCAGCCGAAGCCGCCCGACAAGCCCGTCGGCAGAACGGAGTGCTGGTGTCGGTGGGCGGTGACGGCACCACCAACGCGGTGGCCAGCGCTGCGCATGCCGAAGGCTGCGCGATGGGGCTGGTGTCGCAAGGCACCTTCAACTATGTGGCCCGCACCCACGGCCTGCCCACCGATGCGTATGAAGCCACCCGCTGCCTGTTGCAGGCAGCGCCGCAACCGGTGCAGGTGGCAACCGTCAACGACCACTTGTTCCTGGTCAATGCCAGTGTCGGCCTGTACCCAAAAAATGCTCGAAGACCGCGAGCAGTTCAAGCAGCGCTTCGGTCGCAACCGGGTGATGGCGATGGTCAGTTGTGTGTTGACGCTGCTGGGCCGGCACCGCGAGGTGCACCTGCGCATCGACAGCGAATCGGGCAGCCGCAGGGTGGTCACGCCGACGCTGTTCGTCGGCAACAACCGGCTGCAGCTGGAGCGGGTCAACCTGCCCGAAGCCCCGGCGGTCGATCGCGGGCTGATCGCCGCTGCAGTGCTGCGGCCGATCGGATCGATGCACCTGCTGTGGCTGCTGCTGAAGGGGTCGATGTCGGGGCTGGGCGATGACCGCAATGTCGAGCACTTCAGCTTCGAGCGCATGCGCTTGCGATCCGGGCGTGGCGGCTGGTCCGAAGGTCGCCGATTGAAGGTGGCCTTCGACGGCGAATTGACCCGCATGCGCACGCCGCTGACCTTTGCGGTGTCGCCGACGCCGTTGTGGTTGCTGAAGCCGCCACCGCAACTGGACGCCAGCGGCCATGCGCGCACCGGCATCGACCCTGAATGACGGTGCTGCTGCAGATGTCGGACCCGCATTTCGGCACCGAACAAACCGCGGTCATGACCGCATTGCGAACCCTGGCCGAACAGCAGCGGCCCGAGCTGCTGGTGGTGTCGGGTGACATCACGCAGCGGGCGCGCGGCTCCCAGTTTCGTGCCGCTGCGGCGTTCATCGGCGGGCTCGGTCTGCCCACACTCGTGGTGCCGGGCAACCACGACATCCCGCTCTACAACCTCGCGGGTCGCTTGCTGGCCCCTTATCGCGGCTTTTGCGCGGTGTTCGGCCCGCAGCTGGAACCGGAGCATGCAGATGCCGACCTGCTGGTGATCGGCCTCAACACCACGCGCTGGTGGCGCCACAAGCACGGCGAAGTCTCGGCGCTGCAGATCGAGCGCGTGGAGCAGCGGCTGCGGCAGGCGAGGGCGGGGCAATTGCGCATCGTGGTCGTGCACCAGCCGGCGGGGGTGAAGCGGCGCGGGGAGGTGCACAACCTGCTGCGTGGCCATGCGGTGGCGCTGCGGCGCTGGGCCGCAGCCGGTTGCGACTTCGTGATGGGTGGCCACATCCACCTGCCCTATGTGCTGCCGCTGCCGGGGCTGCAGCGGCCGATGTGGGCGGTGCAAGCCGGCACCGCGCTGTCGAGCCGCACGCGAGAGGGTCAGCCCAACAGCGTCAATGTGTTGCGCTGGGGCCGCGATGCACCCGATGGCCGATGCCAGATCGAGCGCTGGGACTGCCTGCCGCATGGCGGCGCCGGTGTGCCGGCCTTCGTGCGCGCGGCCGTGACCGAGGTCTCACCCGGGGTCGTGAGCGCTTGATGGGCGGGGCTTCCAGCGCGGGCCTTGCAGCTGCGGCAGGAGCGTGGATCGGGCTGCATGCGCTGGCGATCTTCATCGCGCTGTTGCTGCTGGCGCTGCTGGTCACGGCGGGCAGCTGGCAGCGCATGCAACGGGGTCCGCAGATCGGTAATCGGCAGCGGGTTGCGATTGCGCTGGTGCTGATCGGCACGGGCAGCGCGCTGTTCCTGCTGCTGGCAGGGCTGCTGCGGGGGGGGTCGGCATTGACGGCCTTCGATCTGGCGGTGTCCGGTGCGGTGCTGGTGCAGGTGCCGAGTGCCGTGGTGCAGTGCTTCGCTTGGTTGACCCACGCCGGCGACGGGGCCACGCGCACCGGTCTGGCGGTGGTGGTCGGCGTTGCGTTGCTGCTGTGTCGGCGGCCGCTGCTGGCGGTTGGCTTTGCAGGCGGGCTGGCCGGCAACGGTGCCATCACCACCGCGCTCAAGCATGGGTTCGGCCGTGATCGCCCGCTGCAGCCGGCCGGTGGCGAAACCGTGCACGGCTACAGCTTCCCGAGCGGCCACAGCGCGGGTTCTGTGGTGGCTTTCGGTTTGCTCGCCTACCTGGTGCTGCGTTTGCTGCCGCCGCGCTGGCACCTGCCCGCGTTGTGCCTGGCGGTGGGGATGAGCCTGAGTGTCGGTGCCAGCCGGGTGTTCATCCGCGCCCACTTCCCCAGCGATGTGCTGGCCGGCTTCGCAGCTGGCGTGGCCTGGCTGGCGGTCTGCGTGTGGTTGATGGAAGCCGCCAGCCGACGCTGGCCGCGCCGCTGAAGCGCCGTCAGAATGCCGCTCTGAACCGAACCCGGGAGGCAGGCGATGGTCCAAGGCAGCTGGCGAATCGTGTGGTGCAGGGTGGTGTGCATCGGGGCTGCGTGGCTGATCGGAGCGTCGTCCCCAGTCTCGGCACAGAACCGCTTCGACTTCGACACCACACCCGGCAACCTGCCGAAAACCGTGGTGCCGGTGCGCTACCGACTTCAGCTGGACCTGGATTCGGCGCTGGACACCTTCAAGGGTCGCGCTTCAATCGACATCGAGGTGCGCGAGGCGGTGCCGACGATCGTGCTGCATGCCCGCGACCTGCAGGCCCGCCGGGTCGAGTTGCAGCAAGGCAGCACCGTGCGGACCCTGCGCCCGGCCAACGGCGCCATCGGTCAGAGCTGGTCGCTGACACCCGACGATGCGGCGCCGATCCCGCCGGGCCTCTACACCCTGGCGATGGATTACACCGGTCGCGTCAACAGCGCCGGTGAAGGCCTGTTTCGCGCCGACTACACCCGCCAGACGGCAGGCGCCAGCCAACCGGCCCGGATGCTCGCCACCCAGCTCGAAGCCATCGATGCCCGCAGCGTGTTCCCCGCATTCGACGAACCCGCCTTTCGCGCGGTGTTCGAGTTGTCGGTGCGGGCACCGACCGGTTGGCAGGTGTTCTCCAACATGCCCGAGCGCACCGGCTCGCCGCAGCCGGACGGCGCTGCGTTGGTGCACCGCTTCGAGCCCACACCGCCGATGCCGAGCTATCTGCTGGCGGTGTCGGTCGGTCACTTCGACATCGTCGAGGGCAAGGCTTCGGGCGTGCCCTTGCGCATCCTCACCGCACCCGGCAAGAAAGCGCAGGCGGCGTATGCGATGCGCGTCACCGAACAGGTGTTGCCGTTCTACACCGCCTACTTCGGCGTGCCGTTCACACTGCCCAAGCTGGACCAGCAAGCGGTGCCGTCGACCCGCAGCGGAGCGATGGAAGACTGGGGGCTGATCTCTTACAGCGAGACCACGGTGTTGTTCGACCCCGCCCGCAGCAGCCCCTCCACCGAGCGTTCGGTCTTTGAGGTGATGGCGCACGAAATCTCGCACCAGTGGTTCGGCGACCTCGTCACCGCTGCATCGTGGGAAGAAATCTGGCTCAACGAAGCCTTTGCCACCTGGATGGCCGACAAGGCCACTGCGCACTTCAACCCGAGCTGGCACCTGGAGCTGGACCGACGTTTGCCGATCGACGACAGCATGGTGCGCGATGCCGGTGCCGCGACACGGCCGATCCGTTCGGGTCCGGTGAGCGAAACCGCGGTCTTCGATGTGTTCGACGACATCACCTACACCAAAGGCGGCGCGGTGCTCGACATGCTGGAATCGTGGCTCGGCCCCGTGGCATTTCAGCAAGGGCTGCAGGCGTACATGGCCGATCGCCAGTTCTCCAACGCAACCGCGGGCGACCTGTGGTTTCACATCGGCAAGGCCGGGCAACGCGATGTGGCCGCGGTGGCTGCCAGCTGGACCGACCAGCCCGGCTTTCCGCTGCTGAGCGTCGCCAGCCGTTGTCACGACAGCCACACCGAGTTGGTGCTGGAGCAGCAACGATTCGGCAGCACGCCTGCGACCGCCGCTGGCGCGGTCTGGCAGGTGCCGGTTCGGGTGGCGCGCGGGCAGCAGAGCCAGGTGCTGCTGCTGACGAAGCCCACACAGCAGCTCGAGTTGCCGGGTTGCAGCCGCGCGCCGTTGGTGGTCAATGCCGGCGGCATTGGGTACTACCGGGTGCGGTATGCCATCGATGCGCAGCGCAGCCTGCAGCGGGGCTTCGTGCGACTGCCGGCGGCCGACCAGGTGGTGCTGCTGAGCGATGCCTTTGCGCTGGCGCAGGTCGGCGAGCAGCCGATGGTCGACTGGTTCGCGCTGGCGCGGCAGGTGTCGCAGGTGAGCAGCGCCTCGCGCACCACCCTCTTCGATCAGTTGGCAGTTCAGTTCAGGTTTCTCGGCGACGCGCTGGCCGGCTCCGATGCCGAGCCGCTGCTGCACCGCAGCGCGCGCCGGCTCTTCGTCCCCGAACTGAAGCGCCTCGGGTATGCCGACCGCAAGGGCGATTCGCCGCAGACCCGCAAGCTGCGCGGCCGTTTGATCGACGCGCTTGCGTACCACCGCGATGCCGATGTGTTCGCGCAAGCCGCGCTGCTGTTCGAGCAGGCCGAGCGCGGCGGCGCGCCGCTGTCACCGTCGGTCCGCGGCGCGGTCATCCGGGCGGTGGGCAGGCAGGCCAATCAAGCGCAGTTCGACAGTTTGATGCGCCATCTGCGCACCGCAACCGGTGAGGAAGACCGGTGGCTGTACGCCGGTGCATTGGCCCGCGGTCAAGACGCCGGCCGCGCGCGGCAGTTGCTGGCGAGCGCGCTCGAAGGCATCACCACGCCCAACATCGCAGTCGCCTTGCCGCGGATGGTGGCCGCGCAGTCGCCCTTCGCCGATCTGGCCTACGGCTTCACACTCGCCAACTGGGAGCCGCTGGCGAAACTGGCCGGCAGCAGTTTCGGCACCCGCAGCGGGTTGCTGCCGGGCGCCGCGCAGTTCAACGACCGCACGCGGATCGCAGCGATGCGCGCGGCACAGACCGAGCGGGCGGGTGCGGATGGCGACATGCTGGCTGCGCAGGCGGCCGCGCGCATCGGCTTGCTGGCCGATGTGCGCGAACGCGAGTCGGCGGCGCTCATCAAGCTGTGGTCCGCGGCGGCTCGGGGCGCACAGCGCCAGCCGAAGCCGCATTGAACCTGGCGTACAACGCAAGCTGCAGCCGATCGGGTGTGACCGCTCTGACGGGCACGGACGTCTTTGTCCTGTCGAAGCGGCTGCAGCAACCGATCTGCCATCTGAAAGTCCACCCCCAATGCAGCCCGACGCCATGACCCGAACCGCACTCGACACCACGCACGATCCGGCACTGCGCAGCTGGGTGGCTTCTGCGAACCCGTCCGACAACCGGTCCGCAAGCCTGCCCCCCACCGACTTCCCGATCCAGAACCTGCCCTTCGGCCGTTTTCGGCCGAAGGGCGGAAAAGCACCCTGGCGCATCGGCGTGGCGATCGGCGACCAGGTGCTGGACCTGCGCGCCGCAGGGCCGGTTCACGACGACGACATCAACACCTTGATGGCGCGCAGCCCGGCCGAGCGCCGTGCGCTGCGGGCTGCGATCAGCGCGGGCCTGGCAGAAGGCAGCGGCCATCAGTCGGCGTGGACAACCGCACTGCTGCCGCAGAGCGCAGTGGAGCTGGCTGTGCCCTGCCGGATCGGCGACTACACCGACTTCTACACCGGCATCCACCATGCCACCGCGATCGGCAAGCTCTTTCGCCCGGACAACCCGCTCCTGCCCAACTACAAGTGGGTGCCGATCGGCTACCACGGCCGCGCATCGTCGATCGTCGCCAGCGGCACGCCGATCCGCCGGCCGCGGGCCCAGGTCAAGCCGGCCGATGCCGAGGTGCCGCAAGTCAGCGCGTCGCAACGGCTCGACTACGAACTGGAACTGGGCTTTCTGATCGCAGGTGGCAATGCCTTGGGCGATCCGATTGCGATCGACGATGCCGAGTCGCATCTGTTCGGCATCGTGTTGCTGAACGACTGGTCGGCGCGCGACGTGCAGCCTTGGGAATACCAGCCGCTGGGGCCGTTCCTGTCGAAGAACTTCGCCAGCACCGTGTCGCCGTGGATCGTCACGGTCGAAGCCTTGGCACCGTTTCGCGCGCCCTTCACGCGACCGGCCGACGACCCGCAACCGCTGCCCTATCTGCACGGTGCCGCCAACTGCACGAGCGGGGCTTTCGACATCGCGCTGGAGGTGTGGCTGCAAACCGCGCAGATGCGAGAGGCCGGTGAGGACGCGGTGCGGCTGACACGCGGCAGCACGCTGCAAGCGGCCTACTGGACCGCGGCGCAATTGATTGCCCATCACACCGTCGGTGGCTGCAACCTGCAGCCCGGCGACCTGCTGGGCTCGGGCACGCTGTCGGGCCCCGAGCCTTCGCAGGCCGGCTCGATGATGGAGCTGTCGGCCGGTGGCAAGCAGACGCTGATGCTGCCGAACGGCGAAACCCGCAGCTTCCTGCAGGACGGCGACAGCCTCAGCTTCAGGGGCCGCTGTGAACGCGAAGGCGCAGTGGCGATCGGTTTCGGCAGTTGTGAAGGCTTGGTGTTGCCAGCGCACCGCGGGAGCTGAACGCAGCGGCCATGGATGCGCCAACAGGATCTGCTTCAACCAGCGGCTGTCCGCTCGGCGGTCCCAGTGGCAACGGCTGCCCCGTCAGCAACCAAGCCGCAGCCTTCGACCCCTTCGGCGACGCCTATCAGCAAAGCCCGGCCGATTGCCTGCGCTGGGCTCGGGCGCAGGAGCCGGTGTTCTGGAGCCCGTTGCTCGGCTACTGGGTGGTGACGCGGCACGACAGCATCCGCGCGATCTTCAGCGACCCGCGCACCTACAGCCCGTCGATCGCGCTCGAGAAGATCACCCCCACCAGCGCCGAAGCCACTGCCGCGCTGGCGGGCTACGGTTTTGCGCTGAACCGAACTTTGGTCAACGAAGACGAGCCAGCCCACATGCCGCGGCGCCGCGCGTTGATGGCACCGTTCAGCCCCGAGGCTCTGAGCGCGCACGAACCCTTGGTGAGGCGATTGGCCCACGAAGCGGTCGACCGCTTCATCGATCACGGCCGCGCCGATCTGGTCGAGCAGATGCTGTGGGAGGTGCCGCTGACCGTCGCGCTGCACTTTCTGGGTGTACCCGAAGAAGACATGCCGACCCTGCGGCGCTACTCCATCGCCCACACCGTCAACACCTGGGGCCGGCCGAAGCCCGACGAGCAACTGGCGGTGGCGCATGCGGTCGGCCGTTTCTGGCAACACGCCGGCGGGGTGCTGCAGAAGATGCGCAACGACCCGGCGATCCGCAACGGGCCGGGCTGGATGCCGTACTCGCTTCGCGTGCAGGCCGAACAGCCGGAGGTGGTCACCGATTCGTATCTGCATTCGATGATGATGGCGATCATCGTTGCGGCACACGAGACCACCGCGCATGCCAGCGCCAATGCGATGAAGCTGCTGCTGTCGCATCCGGCGGTGTGGCAGCAGTTGTGCGATGACCCGGCGTTGATCCCGAAATGCGGTCGACGAGTGCTTGCGCCACGATGGCTCGGTGGCCGCGTGGCGGCGGCTCGCCACCCGTGACGTGGTGATCGACGGCGTGCCCGTGCCCGCAGGCTCGAAGCTGTTGATCGTGAGCGCTTCCGGCAACCACGACGAACGCCGCTTCGAGGACCCCGACGCGCTCGACATTCGGCGCGACAACGCCACCGACCATCTGACTTTCGGTCATGGTGCGCACCAATGCCTGGGCCGCGAGTTGGCGCGGATGGAGATGCAGGTCTTCATCCAGACCTTTGCGCGGCGCTTGCCGCAGCTGCGGCTGGCCGAGCAGCGCTTCAGCTATGTGCCCAACACCTCGTTTCGCGGGCCCGAGCATCTGTGGGTCGAATGGGATCCGGCGCGCAACCCCGAGCGCTGCGAACCGGCATTGCGCAGGGCGCAAACACCGCTGCGCATCGGCCAGTCGCTACCGAAATCGGTGACCCGGCAGGTGGTGATCGACCGCATCACGGACCTGGCCGATGGCGTGCGCGGCCTGCGCCTGGTCGCGCCCGCTGGCCAGACGCTGCCGCGCTGGACCGCGGGTGCACATATCGATGTCGAATGCGCTGCGGCTGCCGATCCAGCTTCGGGCGGCGTCGTACCGTGGCGCTCGTATTCGTTGTGCGGCGACCCCGATGGCGACGCGGTCGCCTATGAGATCGCGGTGCTGCACGAAGCCGAAGGCCGTGGCGGGTCGCGCTGGCTGCATGGCCCGCTGCGGGTCGGTGAACCGCTGCACATCCGCGGGCCGCGCAACCACTTCCGGATGGACGAGCAGGCGAAAGCGCTGTTGCTGATCGCCGGCGGCATCGGCATCACGCCGATCGCTGCGATGGCGCAGCGGGCCAAGTCGCTCGGCACGCCCTACACGCTGCACTACAGCGGCCGCAGCAGCGCCACGATGGCCTTCGTCGACGGGTTGAAAGCATTGCACGGGGCGCTGTTGAAGCTGCATGTCAGCGACCGAGGCACGCGCGCCGATCTGGCTGCCCTGCTGATGCAGGCCCGACAGGCCGAGCCCGCCACGCAGGTCTATGCGTGCGGCCCGCCGGGCCTGCTGCAGACGCTGGAGGCCGCGGCGCAGGCGGGCAGCTGGCCGGCCGATGGATTGCACAGCGAACACTTCGTCTCGATCCTGACGGCATTGGACGCTTCGGTCGAGCACGCCTTCGAGGTCGAGCTGGCCGACACCGGCCGCACCCTGCAGGTGGCAGCCGACCAGACCTTGCTGGGTGCACTGCGAGCGGCGGGCGTTGCGATCCGCAGCGACTGCGAATCGGGCCTGTGCGGATCGTGCGAAGTGCCGGTGCTGCATGGCGATGTCGACCACCGCGACCGGGTGCTGACCGCTGCCGAGCGCGCCGCGGCCCGCACGATGATGAGCTGCTGTTCGAGAGCGCGCGACACCCGCCTGGTGCTGGGGCTGTAATGACCGGTATGGCGACAGCGCTTCAGTCGGCGTTCACGGTCACTACCTGCACCTTTCGCTGGCTACAGGAGGGGTTGGTGCAGACCCCCGACAGCCAGACTTCGCCATCACCGACCATGGCGCCGCGCGAGTTTCTGAACAGCGAATCGGCCGATTGTTGGGCGATGGCGCGTCGAACCTTGTCGTTGAAAAGCAGCCGTTGATTGGAGCGAAATTTCGCGCGTGACCAGCGGCTGCTGTGCTGACCTTGGGTGACCTGAAGCGGAAACGACAGCAGGGGCTCGATGCGTCGCGGGTCGCTTGCCGCCACGGCTTGTTGCAGCTGGTGCAGCGCCACGGTCAACTCGAGTTGCGTCAGGCCGTCCGGGCCGGTGGCAGTAGTGTCCACGGTCGGCCCGGCGGCTCGATCGGCGGGCGCCGTGGAGCCGATACCCGCTCCCGCCTGCACCCATGCGGGACCGGCCATGCACAAGCCGATCGACAGCAAGGTCGCGCGGGCCGACAGCCACGGATCCCGGCCGGTGGAAGTGCCGGTGCGCTCTGGGCGGACGGTCACTGCGCTCACCGCCCACCCGGTTCGGAGCGATGTTTCAGAATGGGTCGATGACATCGATTTCCTTTGACTATGTGCGTGGCGCACTCGGCATGGTGATGGGCCTGAGCATCGCCACCGTGCTGAACGGGGTGGTGCGCTTCGTTCAACATCCGAACCGCTACAACGCCGACTGGACGCACCTGTCGTGGGCAGCCTACATGCTGATTTCGCTGGTCGGCTTCTGGTGGTGGGAGCAGGGCCTGGCCACGGTGCACTGGGACTTCTGGCGCTACCTGTTCGTGATGTCGTATGCGGTGCTGCTGTTCTCGATGAGTGCCTTGCTGTTTCCACTGGACGTGGCGGAGTACCACGGCTATCTGGACTATCTGCTGAATCGGCGCCGCTGGTTCTTCGGATTGATGCTCGCCACGGTGTTCGTCGATGTGGCCGACACCCTGATCAAGGGCATGGACCACTACCGGGCGCTCGGCATCGGCTACCCGATCAAGTCGGCCGCCTTCGCGGCGCTGTCGATCGCGGCCATCATCACCCGCAACGTGTGGTTCCACCGAGGCTGGGTGGTGGTGGCACTGGTCTGGCAAGTGGTCTGGCTCGGGGTGGTCTTGAACAACCTGCAAGGCCCGGCCTGATCTGGGCTGCACCGGCATCACGGGCATCCGACCTTCAATCAGCGTGGCTGCGGCCGATGCCCAGATAGGTCTCGACGATGCGCCGGTCATGCAGCAGGTCCTGCGCCTTGCCGCTGAGCGTGACGCGGCCCATTTCCAGCACCAGGCCGCGGTCGGCCACCTGCAGCGCGGCGCGGGCGTTCTGCTCCACCAGCAGCACCGCCACACCGCGTGGGCGCAGGGCAGCCACCACCTGCAGCACCTCGCGCACGATCAACGGCGCCAGACCGAGTGAGGGTTCGTCCAGCATCAGCAGGCGCGGCTTGGCCATCAGCGCGCGGCCGATCGCCAGCATCTGCCGCTCGCCACCCGACAGGGTGGCCGCCAGTTGCCGGCGCCGCTCGTGCAAGCGCGGAAAAATCGCATAAACCTCGTCGGCGGTGGCCGCCAGGTCGGCCTTGTCGCGGGACAGGAAAGCGCTGCGCCAGCGGTGAAATCCTCCCAGCAGCAGGTTGTCCTGCACCGACAGTTCGCCGAACAGCTCGCGCTTCTCCGGCACCAGCGCCACGCCCTGCGCCACCATCGCCTCGACCGTCGGCCGCGTGATGGGGCGGCCCGCCAGGCGCAGCGTGCCAGTGCTGGGCAACAAGCCCATCGCCGCGCCCAGCAGCGTGGTCTTGCCGGCACCATTGGGGCCGATCACAGCCACGATTTCGCCTGGCCCGACGCTCAGGTCGACTGCATGCACCGCTGCCACGGCGCCATAGGCCACGCTGAACTGCTGCAACTCGATCAGGGGCGCAGTCGCCGGGATCGGCGGGGGTGTCGGCATGCTCATGCGCGGGCCTCGACAGCGGATTCCTGCGTCTCATCCGCGGCGCCACCCAGATAGGCTTCCTGCACCCGCGCATCGGCCTGAATGTCGGCCGGTGTGCCGCGCGCGATCACCGAGCCGAAGTCCAGCACCGTGATCCGGTCGGCCAGATCCATCACGAATCCCATGTCGTGTTCGACCACCAGAATGCCCAGGCCTTCGGATC
>JBBSPW010000044.1:0-21911 GCA_038258365.1 Burkholderiales bacterium
CCGCCACCCGCGCCTGCATCGGCGTCGACCCCGGCACCGGCTCCCTCGCCAATGCCGGCCTCTTCTCCGATCGCCACGCGCAACAGTCTCGATGCGCAGGCTATCCGGTCAGCCCAGGCGTCGACGCCGTTGTTGGTGTCGCCGCCGCTGTTGTTGGTCTCGATCTCTGCAGCGGTTCCCCAGGCGCCGTTGCGATGCTGGTTGGCAAAGATGCTGAAGCGGTTGCGGCTGTCGATCTGACTCCAGACCGCCACCGAGTTGCCGCTGGCATCGATGCCGACGCTGCTGACTCCGACCGTGCCGTTCTGCGATTCGATGCGCTCGGTGCTGCCCCATCCGCTGGCCGGATCGAAGGAGCGCGCCCAGAGGTCGTACGCACCGGGCGTGCTCAACTGTTGCCAGACCAGCATCGCTTTGCCGCTGGCCCGGTCGATCGAGAGGTGGGTGTCTTTCACATCGGCGGCGGTGGTGTCGAGCCGAACCGGTGCGCTCCAGCCGTTGGACGGCAGATAGCGACTGCTCCAGACGCGCCCGACCGAGGTGCCAGGCTCGAGTTGTTCCCAGATGGCGATGGCCCGCCCGGATGTGTCCATGACGACCTTGGCCAGGCCGGCGCCATCGGCTGACAGTTGCGCAGGGTCGCTCCAGCCTGCGCTGGGCGGCACCGCGGCAAAGGTGGCGGTTGCGGAACGCGTCTCCGTCATAGCGAGCGTGCAGGTCGGTGCGCTGCCGCTGCAGGCACCGGCCCAGCCGCTGAAGGTCTGCGTGGTCACAGGCGTTGCGGTCAGCGTGACCTGGCTGCCGAGGGGGTAGGTCGCGCTGCAGGTGCTGCCGCAGGTGATGCCGGCTGGTGACGACACCACGCTGCCGTTGCCGACCACGGTGATGCCGAGGGCAAACCGGTCGGCTGCGACCGAAGTGAAGGTGGCGCTGGCCGACAGCGTCTGCGTCATCGAAACGCTGCAGGTCGGCGCGGTGCCCGAGCAGGCGCCGCCCCAAACCGAGAACACCTGGCCGGCCGCGGGCGTTGCGGTGAGGGTGATGGCCGTACCCGTGTCGAACGACGCCGTGCATGAAGGCCCGGTGCAGTCGATGCCGACGGGTTGCGATTTGACGCTGCCGGTTCCGGCGACTTGAACAGCGAGCGCGAAGCGGGGCGTGCCGCCGCCGTCCCCGTCGTCGTCGTCGCTGCCGCCACAGGCGACAAGCGCGAAGGCGAGGGCTGCGCTGGCTGTCAGCGAAGTCCAATTCAGGGGTGGGTTCTTCATGGGTCTTCGTACCTGGTGATCCGGCTTACCCGGTGCGCATGGCGGGTGCTTGCGCAACGCTTGCATGCTAGAAAACGGACAGGGGTTTGCCCACTGCACCTTGGGGCAGAGTCAGTGTCTGAAGACCCCTTCGGTCGACGCCGTCGGTCGCCTCCATTCAGTCGCCTTCATTCAGCCGACCCCGCCAATCGCGCGTCGGACGACTTGGCGTTCAACGGTCGGTGTGGCGCGGCTTCAGCCCTGCCCGAAGGTGCAGTTCACCGCGGTCCGCCTGCTGGCTAGCATGGGTGGAACGCGTGCCGGTCAGCAGCGGGGTCGCGTTCAAGCGGCTCGGGCGACCGGCGACATGCTGCTTTCGAACCGACCCCATCGATGTTGCTATCCCTGCGCCATGCGCTGCTTGTCCTTCGCATCGGCACGCCCCTGTTGTTCATGGTCCATGCCGTTGCCCGAATCGCGTACGGGACGATTCCGCAGTTCGCGATCTTTCTGGGCGGTCTGGGATTCCCGGCGCCCTCTGCGTGGGTCTGGGCTATCACGGTGACGGAGCTGATTGCCGGCACGCTGCTGATGCTCGGCAAGCAGACAGTGGCGTGCTGTGCGGCCCTTGCGCTGGTGGCAGCGGGAGGCATCGTCCTGATCCATGCGCGTCTGGGATGGTTCGTCGGCGAGCACGGAACCGGCGGCAGCGAATACAGCGTTTGCCTGTTGATGTGTTTGCTGGTGCTCGCGGCTGCCGGGCCGGCCCGAACTCGAAATCCCATCTGAATTCCATAGGAGGTTGTGCAATGAACGTCGACAGAACATGCGCCTGGGTGATCGCTGCTGCGTTGAGCGGGCTGACCGCTGGCTGCGCGGGCGGGTTCGGCAAGACGGCCGACACCGGATCAGCTTCCGCCGCCCCGCAGGCGAGCGCGTCAGCCAAGGCCGACGACGATGCCAAGGCCGAGCGAAAGATCTCGATGGCCATCGGCTCCGAGGTCGGCAAGTTCGCGGTGACGGGCCGCAAGGAGGTCGACGCACCGTTTGGCTATGTCGGCACCGAGTACTCGGTCAAGACCAACGGCGGTGAGACTTACAAATGCGAGATCTTGGAGCCGTCCGGCATGGGCAAGATCGCGACCTGGGGCATGGCCAGCGGCGCCAGCGCGATGTGCACCAATTTCACCGAGGGCGCCAAAGACCGGGGCAAGACGAATGCGGCCAGCTGCAATGCGTTGCTGCGCGCGGCCAAAAAATGCTGATGGGTGAGCCGGGCTGAGGCCGCGCCGGTTCCCATGCGCCGTCGCTCGACGAGCGAGCGACTATTGCGCCGCGAAGGCGTGATTCAAAAAGGCCCGGAACTGCAGCGGGCGAACGGGTTTGAACAGCACCGCAAGACCTGCCGCTTGCGCCGCGAGAACCCGCTCGCTGCCGACGTCGCCGGTGACCACCACAGCCGGCAGATTGGTCTGGGTGGCTCGCCGGATGGCGTGGATCACATCGATGCCACTCGCTCCGTCGGCCAGCCGCAGATCGACCACCAGCGCGTCGGGCTTGCAACGGCCGCTGCGCAGCAACTCGATGGCACCGCTTGCCCCCGGCGCCGCATGGGCCACGCAGCCCCAGGTCTGCAGCAAGCCCACCAGCGCTTGGCGCGAATCGGTGTCGTCTTCGACCACGAGCACCTGCTGCGCAAAGACGCGTGAAGTCGCCCCGTCGTCATGCGCGGGCGATGGTGCGTGTGCCGCGTCGGCTGTCGCTGCAAGCGCCAAGCTCAGTTCGAACACGCTGCCGCATCCCGGTGTCGATCGCACCGCCACGTGCAGCTCGAGCTTGTCGCTGAGCCGCTTGACGGTGGCCAAGCCCAAACCAAGTCCCAGGCGGCGGTCTCGTGCCGGGTTCCCGACCTGGTAGAACTCATCGAAGATGCGTGTGAGTTGATCAGGCGCGATCCCGATGCCGCTGTCTTCGACCGTCAGCCCAACCTGGCTGCCACGGCGGCGCGCTCGAACGCGCACCGTACCCGCCGTGGTGTAGCGAATCGCGTTCGAAACCAGGTTGGAAAGCATCCGCGCCAGCAAGGCGCGATCGCTGCGCACCACCACCGAACCCGCCAGGAAGACCAAGGTCAGTCCCTTCTCTCGGGCGATGGCGGTGTAGGGCCGACACACCTCTGCAAGCAGCGTATCGAGCGTGAACGAGGTCGGTTGCACCGCCATGTTGCCGACATCCGTCGTCGCAGATCGCTGAGCGGGTCCGAAGCATCCACTTCAACCACGATGCCTGGCGCCTGCTGGCGAAGCCGCAACAAGAAGGGCGGCAGCAGACAGGCAGCAACGGGCCTCTGTGGCCGAGATGCAATCGACGTCATGGACTGCCTGCGACTGGCCCGTCGCAGCCATCCGCAAGTCATCCGCTGCTGCCCCCAATCGACGTCGCAGGTTCCAGCAGCGCCAACGCGGTGCCGGTGGGTTTCGACAAGCCAAATTTGCGAGCGGCCGCAGACCACGAAGACGTTCCTGCGGTTTCCAGGAATGCTTCCCGCTGATTTCAGTCGAGATCATCCATGCGTAGATGCATGAGTGGTCTGCAAATCTCGGCGATGTCTGCTGCGTAACGCATGGATAGCATCGCGCCTCGTGCCGCTGGCGGCAGCTTCAAACGCTTCATTGCTCATGCATCCACATCCCACTCCCAGCGTGACACCGATCGCGCCCGCTGCTGATGCCGCAGCCAGGAACGCGCGCTTCTGGAACCGAGTTGCGCGCAAGTACGCGGCGGATTCCATTGCCGATGCAGCGGGCTACGAAAGGACTGTGCAGCGTGTGCAGGCGCTGCTGTCACCCAGCGATTCGGTGCTCGAGATCGGATGCGGCACGGGCACCACTGCGCTGAGGTTGGCGGGGGCCACGAGGCGGATGCTGGCCACCGATGTGTCGACGGAAATGATTGCCATTGCGCGACAGAAACTGCTGCTGAGGCCGACGCCGCAGCTGCGCTTCGGGGTGGCGGATGCCGAAAACTCCCCGGCTGGCGGCGCCCTTCACGACACCGTGCTGGCCTTTAACCTGTTTCATCTTGTCGCCGACCTGGATGTTGCGCTTCAGGTGATCAAGCAAACGCTGAAACCCGGCGGGCTTTTCCTGTCGAAGACGCCCTGCCTGGCAGAGATGAATCCGCTGATCACGCGGCTGGCGGTGCCGTTGATGCGTGCACTGGGCAAGGCGCCGGACTTGCTGATTTTCTCCGGGGCGCAACTGGAAACCGCATTCCGGCGTCAGGGGTTGGAGATCGACGCAGTCGAGCGGCACGGCTCGAAGCGCAAGGACATTCGCGTGTTCATCGTTGCCCGGCGGCCCCGTTGAGGCGAAGCAGGGGGCGTCGCCAATGAGACTCTTGCTGATCGACGACCACCCGCTGTTTGCCCTGTGCTTCAAGCAAGCAGTGATGCAGGCGGGTGCCGGCGTCCATGTCGATTCCGCTGCCACCATCGACGATGGCTTGCGCCGTGCCGCCTGGGGAAGTCACGACATCGTGCTGATCGACGATCGGCTGACCGGCACCGATGGCACAGATGGCGTCGAAGCCGTGCGCCGCTTTGGCACGCACTTTCCGTTGCTAGCACGGGTGCTGATCTCTGGCGCCAGCGAAGCTGTGGGCGCTTCTCGCGCAAGTGTCGCAGGTGCCAGCGGATTCCTTGGCAAATCGCAATCGATCGACCAGTTGCTGGCAGGACTGCGGTCAATCTGGCGAGCCGACTCCGCACTCCAGCTGCGGCCGGCTGCCGTGCCTTCTCACGCTGCGGGCAAGCCGACAGCGCGCCAACACCAGGTGCTGGCGCTGTTGGCTCAGGGGCAGCCGAACAAGCGCATCGCGAGTGCCCTGGGCATCTCGGAGCGAACCGTCAAGTTGCACATGACGGGCCTCCTGCAGGCCCTCGGTGCGCGCAACCGCACCCACCTGCTCGTGGTCGGTCGCGAAAAGGGCCTGCTGTGAACCGGAGCGCGTCGGTTCGACTGCGCCGCTCCGGGTCTCGGGGACGCCGATCCGTGTAGGTCCGACCCCAGCGACCGGTCGATAGCGGACTCTGCGTCACTGGGCTTCCCTCCGAAGGTCCTGGGGTGGTGTCGCAGGCGTGGGACGATCCGTTGGGGGTGCGACAGGCCAGGCACCTGGCTGACCCGCAATGCTGCGAGTCGAAAGCCGGCTGTTCAGCCCTTTGCGGAGAATCCGCCTGCCCGGCGGGGTAGGGGCGTTGGCTCCGACCCCGACCTTCATCCCGCCAAGGAACCCAGCTCTACCCATGAACACGCCGATCACAGCCGAATCGACCGCCGCGGTCGATGCCGCCATCACCTCGCGCCGTTCGCTGCGCGCTTTCCTGCCCACCCCGGTGCCGCGCCGGACCATCGAGGACATCCTGCAGGTGGCATCGCGCGCGCCTTCGGGCACCAACACCCAGCCCTGGAAGGTGCATGTGCTGACCGGCGCGGCCCAGGCCGCGCTGTCGGCTGACATCCTGGCCGCCTACGACGACCCGGCAGCCCGTGCCACGCACACCGAGGAATACGCCTACTACCCCACCGAATGGCGCAGCCCCTACATCGACCGGCGCCGCAAGGTGGGATGGGACCTGTACGGCTTGTTGGGCATCGCCAAGACCGACAAGGCCGCGATGCATCAACAGCATGCCCGCAATTACGCATTCTTCGACGCCCCGGTGGGCCTCATGTTCACGATCGACCGGGTGCTGGAGAAGGGCAGCTGGCTCGACTACGGCATGTTTCTGCAGAACGTGATGGTGGCGGCGCGTGGCCGCGGGCTCGACACCTGCCCGCAGGCGGCGTTCATGCAGTTCCACCGCATCATCGGCCGCCATCTGCAGCTGCCGGAAACTGAGATGGTGGTGTGCGGCATGTCGCTGGGCCATGCCGACCCGGATGCGGTTGCCAACCAGTTGCAGACCGAGCGTGCGCCAGTGGCCTCGTTCGTGCAATTCCATGGCTGAAAGCAGCGCGGGGTAATTGCTCTGGCCGGCTCGCTGGCGATTCATTAGATTGGCGCCAGAGAGAGGAACCCGATGACCCGAGCCCGCCAGAACACCACCCAACCGACCTTTCAACCCACCCACCCCAACCGCATCTGCCGCAGCCTGGCGCTGGCCGCGGCTTTGCTGGTGCCGCTGCTGGCCAGTGCCAGCGAGATCGACGGGGCGCAGTTGGTGGCTTGGTGGGGCATTCCGTTCGCGGGCGTGCTGCTGTCGATCGCGATCATGCCGCTGGCCGCGCCAGTGTTTTGGCACCACCACTTCGGCAAGGTCGCGGCCTTCTGGGCACTGGCCTTCTTGCTGCCGTTTGCAGCGGTGTTCGGCCCCGCTGCGGCCGGCGGCGCGCTGGTGCACACGCTGCTGGCGGAATACATCCCGTTCATCGCCCTGCTGGTGGCGCTGTTCACCGCTGCTGGCGGCATCTTCGTGCGCGGCAACCTGCATGGCAGCCCGGGGGTGAACGTGGCGATCATGGCGATCGGCTCGGTGCTGGCCAGCGTGATGGGCACCACCGGCGCGTCGATGCTGATGATTCGCCCGCTGATCCGCGCCAACGACAACAGGAAGCATGTGGCGCATGTGGTGGTGTTCTTCATCTTCACGGTCAGCAATGCCGGGGGGTCGCTGACCCCGTTGGGAGATCCGCCGCTGTTCCTCGGCTTCCTGAAAGGCATCAGCTTCTTCTGGACCGCGCAGCACATCTTCCCTGAGACGCTGTTCTTGCTGGGTTCGCTGCTGGCGATCTTCTTCGCCATCGACAGCTATTACTACAAGAAGGAGGGTGTGATGCCGCGCGACCCGACCCCCGACACCCACAAGGCCGGGCTCGAAGGCAGCATCAACCTCCTGCCGCTGGCCGCTGTGGTGGTGCTGGTGTTGATGAGCGGCATCTGGAAGCCGGGCATCACCTTCCACATCTTCGGCACCGATGTCGAATTGCAATCGCTGGTGCGCGATGTGCTGTTGATCGTGGTGACCTTCGTCTCGCTGGCCATCACGCCGAAGGGTGTGCGCGAGAAGAACCAGTTCTCGTGGGACCCGATGAAAGAGGTGGCGAAGCTCTTCATCGGCATCTTCCTGACGATGATTCCGGTGCTGGCGATGCTCAAGGCCGGCGCTGCCGGGCCCTTTGCCGCGGTGGCCAGCAGCGTCACTGGCGCCGACGGGCAACCGCTGCCATGGGCCTACTTCTGGTTCAGCGGCATGCTCAGTTCGTTCCTGGACAATGCGCCCACCTACCTGGTGTTCTTCAACCTGGCCGGTGGTGATCCGCAGCTGCTGATGACGACCTTTGCGGCCACGCTGGCCGCGATCTCGGCCGGCTCGGTCTTCATGGGCGCCAACAGTTACATCGGCAATGCGCCCAACTTCATGGTCAAGGCGATCGCCGAAAGCCGCGGGGTGCAGATGCCGAGCTTCTTCGGCTACATGGTCTGGAGCTTCGGCATCCTGGTGCCGCTGTTCTTCGTGATGACCTTTATCTGGTTCTAGCGGTGGCCGTGACGGGCGTGGAGCGGCTGCTGGTGCGCCAATCGGTGTTGGTGGCGCGGGCGGTGTTTCCGCAAACGCTCGAGCGGCTGCGGCAGCACTTCGAGGTCGATGCCAGTGCCGACGACCGGGTGCTGAGCCGCAGCGAGTTGATAGACCGCCTGCAAGGCAAACAGGGCGCGATGACCTTCGGCACCGAACGCATCGACGCTGAACTGTTGGCCGCCTGCCCCGAGTTGCGCGTGGTCGCCAACATGATGGTCGGCACCAACAACTTCGACATCGCGGCCTGCAGCGCGGCCCGCGTGCTGGCCACCAACACCCCGGATGTGTTGACCGAAACCACTGCCGACTTCGGCTTCGCGCTGATGATGGCCACCGCGCGCCGCATGGCCGAAGCCGAAGCTTATCTGCGACGCGGCGACTGGCGGCAATGGGGCCACGACCTGTTTTGCGGCTTGGATGTGCATGGCGCCACGCTCGGCATCCTGGGCATGGGGCGCATCGGCCAGGCGATCGCCCGACGCGGGGCGCTGGGTTTCGGCATGCGGGTGATCTATCACAACCGCAGCCGACTGCCAGTGGCCACCGAAGCCGCGCTGCATGCGACCTGTGTCTCCAAGGCCGAGCTGCTGGCCCGCTGCGACCACCTGATGCTGGTGCTGCCTTACAGCGCGGCAAGCCACCATGCGATCGGCGCTGCAGAACTGGCGCAGATGAAGCCATCCGCCACGCTCACCAACATCGCCCGCGGCGGCATCGTCGACGATGCGGCGCTGGCGGTTGCCCTGCGTGAACGACGGATCGCCGCGGCCGGGCTCGATGTGTTCGAAGGCGAACCTGCGCTGCATCCTGCGCTGCTGAAGCTGCCGAACGTCGTGCTGACCCCGCACATCGCAAGCGCCACGGTCGCCACCCGGCTCGCGATGGCGGAGTTGGCAGCCGACAACCTGATCGCGGCATTGAGCGGCGCTGCGCCGCCGACGCCGGTCAACCCGGAAGTCCTGCCGCTGCGCGTGTAGCGCGGCAACTGAAGCTGCCGCGGCGTCCGGGCTCAGCGGCGACAATGCAGGGTTATGCCGGCCTTCAACCCGTCCGAGTGGATCGTCCCGGCCATCGCCGTGTTGGTCGGCGCCGGGTTGCTGAACCTGCTGCTGCTGACCGTTCTGCTGTTGCGCGGTGCCGGCGACCGCAGCCGGCGGGCCGCCGAAGCCGATCGTGGCGAACGTATCGAACGCAGTCTGCGCGACGAGCTCGGTCGACAAGGGCAGGCCACCCGCAGCGACCTGGCGACCTTCCAGCAGATGTTGCTGGCGCAAAGCGGCGATGTGGCACGCACCCAGAACGAGCAGATCGACAGCTTCCGCCTGCAGCTCGGCGCCACCGCGCAGCAAACCGACGCCGCGCTGCGCCGCTTCAACGACACCCTGACCGAACAACTGCGGCTCTTGTCCGAGGCCAACGAGCGCCGCCTGGCCGATGTGCGACACACCGTGGACACGCGTTTGTCGGCGCTGCAGGAAGGCAACGAGAAGAAGCTGGAGCAGATGCGTGCGACGGTCGACGAAAAGCTGCACGCCACGCTGGAGCAGCGCCTGGGCGAAAGCTTCAAGCAGGTCGCCGACCGGCTCGAATCGGTGCACAAGGGTCTGGGCGAGATGCAGAAGCTGGCCAGCGATGTGGGCGCGCTGAACCGCGTGCTGACCAATGTCAAGACGCGCGGCGTGTTCGGCGAGGTGCAGCTGGCGGGGCTGCTGGAGCAGGTCTTTACGCCCGAGCAGTACGGCACCAACATCGCCACCGTGCCGCAGAGCAACGAGCGCGTCGAGTTCGCGATCCGCCTGCCGGGGCGCGATGCCGACCCCCATTCCGGACAGCCACTGTGGTTGCCGATCGACGCCAAGTTTCCGCGCGAGGACTACGAACGCCTGCTGGACGCCTCGGACCGCGCCGATCTGCCGGCGATGGAGGTGGCGGCGAAGGCGATCGAGACCCGGCTGCGGCAGGAAGCGCGCCGCATCCGCGACAAGTACATCTCGCCTCCGCACACCACCGATTTCGGCATCCTGTTCCTGCCCACCGAAGGCCTCTATGCCGAAGCGCTGCGCCGCCCCGGTCTGGCCGAGGCGCTGCAGCGCGAATGCAAGGTGATGCTGGCCGGCCCCACCACATTGCTGGCATTGCTCAACAGCTTGCAGATGGGCTTTCGCACGCTGGCTTTGGAGAAACGCTCGGCCGAGGTCTGGCAGGTGCTGGGTGCTGTCAAGACCGAGTTCCAGAAGTTCGGCGCGGTGCTGGAGAAGACCAAGAAGAAGCTGCAGCAGGCCAGCGACACCATCGAGCAAGCCGAGGTGCGCAGCCGCGCGATGACGCGCCAGTTGCGCGGGGTCGAATCGATGCCCGAAGGCTCGGCTGCCCGATTGCTTGCGGGGCTGCCGGCGGACGACGAGCCGGAAGGCTCCACGGCGGACGACGAAACCGAAGACGACGACTGAGATTGATGACTGAGATTCGTGACGGACGTCGATCACGGATGTCGATGACTGACCTGGATGACTGAGGCGGCACGCGACGCGGCCGCCGCGCAGCCGCCGCCCGGCGTTGCCGGCTCACGCCGCGTGCTGCTGGCGCTGGTGCTGGGTCAACTGGGGATGCATGCAGCGATGGCCGGCCTGCGCATGGCCGCGCCGCTGCAAACCCTGCACGAGGGCTACAGCGCTTGGTCCGTCGGCTTGCTGCTGGCTCTGTTCGCGGCCGCCCCGGTGCTGTTGGCCCTGCATGCCGGCCGGCTCGCCGACCGACTGGGCTATCACCGGCCGGTCTATCTGGCCGCGGCCATCACCGCAGCCGGCTGCGTGATGGCGCTGCTGTCGACGCTGTGGTCGGGGCCTTGGCACTTCGTGCTGTTGTGTGCAGCGGCAGCCGCCACCGGCGCGGGCAGCAACCTGGGCATGCTGACGATCCAGCGCACCGCCGGGCTGACCGCACGCGACAGCGTCGAGCGGGTGCGCATCTTCAGCTGGCTCGGCATTGCGCCGTCGTTCTCGAACGTGGTCGGTCCTGTCGCGGCCGGTTTCCTGATCGATGCCTTCGGCTATCGCGCTGCGTATGTGTTCTTGCTGCTGCTGCCGCTGGTGACGCTGGCGATGGCACGCACGGTGCCGCGGGTGCAGCCAGTCTCGCAGCCCCTGGTGCCGGGCCGCAAGGCCTGGGACCTGCTGCGTGCACCCCGAATGAAGCGGCTGCTGACCATCAACTGGCTGCTGTCGATGTGCTGGGATGTGCACACCTTTGCGGTGCCCGTGCTGGGGCACACCCGCGGCTTCGACGCCGCCACGATCGGGCTGATCCTGGGCGCCTTCACCTTGTCGGTGACCCTGGTGCGGCTGGTGATCCCGGCACTGGCGCACCGGCTCAAGGAAACCACGGTGCTGCGGGTGGCGATGGTGGGCACCGGGCTCGTGTTCAGTGCCTATCCGCTGGCGCCCGGACCGTTGACGATGGGGGTGTGCGCGCTGCTGCTGGGCGTCACGCTCGGCTGCGTGCAGCCGATGGTGATGTCGATGCTGCACCAGGTGACTCCCGACCAGCGCTATGGCGAAACGCTGGCGCTGCGGTCGATGGCGATGAACACCTCCAGCACGCTGATGCCGCTGCTGTTCGGCGCCACCGGCGCGCTCGTTGGCGCAGCGGTGCTGTTCTGGGTGGTGGGGGGCGCGGTGGGCAGCGGGGTGCTGCTGGTGCGGGGGCTGGTCGGGCTGGCACCGGCCACACGCTGAAACATCAGCCCGCAGCCCGCAGCGCGCAAGCGCAGGCGGCGCCTGCGACTCAGAACCGCAGTCCGCCCGATGCCGCCTGGTCTGCCGCTGCAGATGGCGCTTCGCGCGGCGCCGTTGCCTGCTCGCGCACCGATGCGGCCGGGTTGGGGCTCACCGGCACCCGCGCAACCAACGGCCGCGGCGGGGGAGGCTGCCAACCGGCGGGCAATGCCGACTCACGCGGGTAGCCGGCCACGTCGATGTACGAATCCCATTCGGCTGCCGAGAAGCCGCGCAAGGCCTGGGCGCCGATGTTCAAAGCCGGCAGGGTGCGGGCACCAGAGAGTCGGTCCAGCGCCAGGATGTCGTCGTTGCTGACGACGAGCCTTTCGCTGTACGGCACACCACGCTGTTGCAGCCATTGGCGGGCGCTGTCGCAGGGCGCGCAGTCGGGCGCTGCGTACAGCGTCACCGGCCAGCGCTCGCTGGTGCGCCGCAGGGCCGGCGGCAGGCCAACTTCACGCGGCAGCGCGGCGGCCGGCGTGCCGATCGGCGTCACCCGCGCGTCGGTGCTGATCGGCGGGCGGTCGGTGTAGAGGATGCGCCCGTCGGGCTGCACGACCTTGTATTGCGCCAAGGCCGGGACGCAAATCCCGACTGCGATGGCGCAGGCGCAAAGACGGGTTGGATTCATGTCGCTGAATCTATCGCAGCCGCTGAACCCGTGCGCATCGGTTGCAAAGATCAATCACCAGCGTCCGACCCACGCTGCGGCCTCAGGTCAGCCCTTGGTGGCGCAGCAGGGCGTCGATCCGTGGCTCGCGACCGCGGAAGGCCTTGAAGCTTTCCATGGCGCTTCGGCTGCCGCCCACTTCCAGGATCTGCTCGCGGAAGCGGGCCCCGGTGGCCGCATCGAGCACCCCGGCTTCCTCGAAGGCGCTGTAGGCATCGGCAGACAGCACCAATGCCCATGCATAACCGTAGTAGCCAGCGGCATAGCCCCCGTCGAACACATGCCCGAAGCTGTGCGGGTAGCGATAGAACGGCGGGTGAAACGGCGCACCGCCGGCATCGGACGCGGGTTGCACTTCGGTGCTGACCGCTTCGCAGATCGCCTGGACCTTCTCGGCTGCATCGGCTTCGGCATGCAGCCGCATGTCGAAGAGCGCGAACTCGGCTTGCCGCAACAGCTGCAGGCCGTTCTGGAAATGGCGCGCGGCGATCATGCGGTCGTACAAAGCGCGCGGCAACGCAGCGCCGGTGTCTGCATGCTCGGTGAGCGTTTGCAGCACCGCCCATTCCCAGCAATAGTTCTCCATGAACTGGCTCGGCAATTCGACCGCGTCGTACTCGACGCCCGAGATGCCCGAGACCGCCAGTTGCTCGACCCGCGTCAGCATGTGGTGCAGGCCATGGCCGAACTCGTGGAACAGGGTGATGACATCGTCGTGCGTCAGCAGCGCGGGCTGGTCGCCCACGGGGGGTGCGAAGTTGCACACCAGGTGCGCTACCGGCAGTTGCAGCGCACCTTCGGGCCGCATCCAGCGGGTTCGAGCGCTGTCCATCCAGGCACCGGATTGCTTGCCGGGGCGGGCATGCAGGTCCAGATAGAAGGCAGCCACCGCGTTGTCGCCTCGCCAGACACGAAAGTAGCGCACGCTCGGATGCCACACCGGCGCGCTGGCAGCGCGGATCGAGATCTCGAACAAGGTCTCCAGCAGCTTGAACAATCCTTGCAGGACGCGCGGCTCGGTGAAGTAGCGCCGCAGTTCTTCGCCACTGAAGGCATAGCGCGACTGCTTGAGCTTTTCGCTGGCAAAGGGGCGGTCCCAGGCCTGCAGGTCCGGCAGCCCCAGTTCCGCGGCCGCGAAGGCCTTCAACTCGGCCAGTTCGGCCGTGGCAGCGGGCTTGGCGCGACCGGCCAGGTCGCGGATGAAGTCGAGCACCTCTTGCGGTGAGCGCGCCATTTTCGGGGTCAGCGCCAGGTCGGCATAGGTGGGGTGGCCGAGCAGCAAGGCTTCTTCCTGGCGCAGCGCCAGCAATTCGCGCATCAACGCGGTGTTGTCGAGCGCGGGCGGGCCGAACTCGCTGGCGCGCGTGGCATAGGCGCGAAACAGTTGCTCGCGCAGATCGCGGTCGTCGGCCAGCTTCAGCACCGGGCCGTAGCAAGGCGCTTGCAGGGTCAGCCTGCAGATGCCTTCCGGCTCGGACAGCCCCGCTGCTTTGGCGTTGGCCTTGGCTGTAGCGAGCACATCGTCTGGCACCCCGGCCAAGCGGGCCTCTGGAACATCGAGCGTGAAGGCATCGGTGGCATCCAGCACATGCTCGCCGAAGCGCTGCGACAGTGCGCCAGTCCGGTCCTGGATGGCGGCATAGCGCTTGCGGGCCTGGCCCTGCAATTCGGCACCGCCCAACACGAAGTCGCGCAGTGCGTTGGACAGTGTCTTGCGACGCTCGACATCGAAGCCGGCGCTTGCGTCGCTGCCTTGCGCGGCTTCTGCGACTGCGCGGGTCTTGGCGTACAGGCGCGCGTCAGAGCCCAGCCGGGTGCCGAAGTCGATGATGCGCGGCAGGTTCTCGGCATGAGCGGCGCGCAATGCCTGGGTGTCGGCCACGCTCTGCAGATGGCAGACCTGGCCCCAGGCGGTCATGAGCCGCTCGACGGGCACGTCCAGCACCAGCGCCAGTGCGTCGTAGTCGGCGGGAACATCCGGCCCCACCGCGCGCTCGAGCCCCGCTTCGGCAGCAGCCAGCAGCAGGTCGACCGCCGGTGTCACGTGCTCGGGCCGGATGGCCGCGAAGTCGGGCGGGTCGGTGGGAGCCAGCAGGGGATTGGTTTCGGTGGTCATGGGTTTTGCTCCGCAGCCTGGGTGGTGTTGACGAGCAGCATGGTGATGGTCATGGGGCCGACGCCGCCGGGCACGGGGGTGATCCAGCCCGCGACTTCGCGCACGGGTTCGAAATCGACATCGCCGCAAAGCTTGCCGGCATCGGGCTCGCCTTCGGGCACCCGGTTCATGCCGACATCGATCACCACCGCACCGGGTTTGACCATCGCCGCGGTGAGCGTGTGGCGGCGGCCGACCGCCACCACCACCACATCGGCATGCCGCGTATGGGTCGCAAGATCGGGCGTTGCGCTGTGGCACACGGTGACGGTCGCGTCTGCTTGCAACAGCAGCAGCGCCATGGGTTTGCCCACGGTGTTGCTGCGACCGACGACCACTGCGCGCTTGCCGCGCAATTCGATCCCGGTGCTGCGGATCAGCTCCATGCAGCCGTACGGTGTGGCGGGACGCAGGCCGGCGCTGCCGGTCAGCAACGCGCCTGCCGAATGCAAAGAAAAGCCGTCCACATCCTTGGCGGTGTCGATGGCGGCGATGACCTTGCGGGCATCGATGTGCGGCGGAAGCGGCATCTGCACGAGGATGCCGTGGATCGCAGGGTCCGCATTCAAGCTGCCGATGCGGGCCAGCAGTTCAGCCTCCGGCAGGCTGGCCGGATGGCGTTCCAGCACCGAATGCAAGCCGTGTTCGGCGCACGCCTTGACCTTGTTGCGCACATAGATGGCGCTGGCCGGGTCGTCACCGACCAGGATCACTGCCAAGCCGGGTGTGCGACCCGCGGCAGTCAGCGCAGCCGTGCGTGCCCCCACATCCGCACGCAGCCGCGCAGACAAGGCGATTCCATCGATCAACTGCGCGGTCATGAGGGGTCGGCTCACATGCAAAAGGCCGCATCACGCGGCCTTGGGTGGGAAGAAAAGAAGGTGCCAACCAGCTGCGCTCAGGCCTTGATGGTTTGCGCTCCCAGCGCAATCTTCAGCAGGTCGGCCACCGTGTTGGCATTGAGCTTCTCCATGATGTTGGCGCGGTGCGCTTCCACCGTCTTGATGCTGATGCCCAGATCGTCGGCGATCTGCTTGTTGAGCCGGCCGGCGACGATGCGTTCCAGCACCTGCGATTCGCGTGTGGTCAGGCGCGACAGCAGCGCGTCGCGGCTGGCCTGCTCCTGGTGCTGGCTGAAAGCGGTTCGGGCTTGCTCCAGCATGCGCTCGACCAAGCCCAGCAATTCCTCTTCCTTGAACGGCTTTTCGATGAAGTCCATCGCGCCCTTCTTCATCGTCGTCACCGCCATCGGCACATCGCCATGGCCGGTGATGAAGACGATCGGCAGCGGGCTCTTGCGTTCGACCAGACGGTCTTGCAGTTCGAGCCCGTTCATGCCTTCCATGCGGATGTCGGCGATCAGGCAGGCGACCTCTCGAGGGTCGAAGCGCGACAGAAAGGACTCGGACGAGTCAAAGCACTTGACGCGGTAGTCCTTGCCTTCCAGCAACCACTGCAACGAATCTCGCACCGCTTCGTCGTCGTCGACGACATACACGGTGCCCTTCTTGGGAATCAGGCTCATTCAGCAGCGACGGCGGGAAACGCCGAAGGAAAAGTTGAAAAATCGGGCTGGGAATCGAGGAAATCGGGCGGGGCTGCCGCTGTGTCGCTGCGCGCGGTGGGGTCGACCGGCAACGTGAAGGTGAAACGGCAGCCTGTTGTCACATCGGCATTGTAGAGATTCTGAGCCCGCATCCGACCCCGGTGCGACTCGATGATCGTGCGGCACAAGCTCAGGCCGATGCCCAATCCTTCCGCTTTGGTCGAGAAGAAGGCTTCGTAGAGCCTGCCGATAACATCGTCCGCGATGCCCGGGCCGGTGTCGGTGACGCTGAACTCGATCACATGGCCTTCTTCGGGCGTGTGGCGCGGCACCACGCGCAACTCGATGTGCCGGCGCTGCGGCGGCAACTGCGCGTTGTCGATCGCTTCGGCACCGTTCTTCAGCAGGTTCAGGAGCACCTGCTCGATCAGGATCGGGTCGACCATCAACTGCGGCAGCCGTTTGGCCACATAGGTGCGGATCGCCACGTTGCGGCGCCGCAGCTCGATGCCGGCCAGGTCGACCGCGTCTTCGACGATCTGACGCGCTTGCGCCGGCTGGCGCTGCGGCTCGCTGCGCTTCACGAAGGCACGGATGCGGTGGATGATCTGGCCGGCGCGCTCGGCCTGGCGGGCAGTTTTTTGCAGCGCGGCCACCAGATCGTCGCGCTCGATCGGTCCACCTTTCACACGCGACACCATGCCGTTGCAATAGTTGGTGATGGCGGTCAGCGGCTGGTTCAACTCGTGCGCCACCGACGACGCCATCTCGCCCATCGACACCAGCCGGCTCGTCATCTGCGCTTTTTCGGCTTGCGCGGCGGCTTGCTCCTCGGCACGCAAGCGGGCGGTGATGTCGGTGGCGATCAGCATCTGCGCCAGCCGGCCGTCGGTCCATTGCAGATAGCGGGCGCGAACGTCGAACCACTTCTGCAGCGAATCGACATAGACCTCACGCGGGTTGGCGCCGGTTTCCGTCAGCGCCTGAGTCGGCAAGCCCGACAAGCCGTCGACATCGTCTTCGCCACCGAAGGCCGCGCCGATCGCACCGCCCGCCATCTTCTGGTGCCCACGCGGGTCGCCGTCGAACCACACCCGGTAGGACCGATTCGCGAACAGCAACTCCCCTTGCTGCACCGACAGCACCGACACCGACGCATCCAGGCCTTCCAGCACGGTGGTGAAGCGCTCGTGTGAAGCGGAAAGCTGGTCGCGGATGCGCTTGGCCTCGGTGATGTTGGTGATCGATGTCATCCAGCCCGTTTGTTGGGCCTTGGGGTCGATCAGGGGGCTGATGTACATGCGGGCGTCGAACAGGCTGCCGTCCTTGCGCCGCACCTTCACTTCGATGCCGCCCGCCGGGCTGCGGCCCTGCAACTCCTGCTGCATCAGCCGACCGTTTTCTTCGATGCGGTCTGACGGCCAGTACGGATACGGCGGCAGCCGGCCCACCAGCTCGCCGGTGGTGAAACCGGTCATCTGGCAGAAGGCGGCGTTGATGTAGGTGATGCGGCCTTCGAGGTCCATTGCCCGCATGCCGGTGGGCATGCTGTTTTCCATCGCCCGGCGGAAGTTGGTTTCCTGCACCAGTGCACCTTGAATCTGCGAGCGACGCCGCACATGGCGCCAGGTGCCCAGCAGCATCCACAGCGTCAGCACCGACAGCGCCACCACCATCCAGAACAGGGTGTTGCTGATCAAGCCGATGCTGCTGCGCCAGCCCTGGCCACGCAGCAGCATGCCGTTCAAGGCCGGGGTCAGGGGCGCATCGCTCAAGATCGGTCCGCGCCGGGAAGCCGCCCCCGGCATGGCCGTGACAGTGGCTGCCAGCACCTGCTGGTTCTCGTTCAACACCGAGATCGTGTGGCGCTGCGCCACATCGGCCGGCACGAAATGGCGCACCAGGGTGTCGACCGAGTATTCGGCGATCAGCACGCCGGAAAAAGTGTTTCGGTCGATCAGCGGGATCTGCAGCTGAAACACCGGTGCGCCACCGCTGTCCAGGAAGGCGCGCGAATAGGCTGGCGAGCGGGTTTCGCGTGCGGCCTTGAAGGTGGTTTCGGGTTCGCTGCTTTGGGCTTCCTGAGGCAGCGCAGGCGAGCGCTGATCCCCGCCGGGGTTGAAGTTGAAGAGCGTCGACCAATGGCTGGCCTTCGCGTTGCGGCGGGCGTCGACCCAACTCAGGTGGGTGATCTCCGGCCGTTCGCGCGAAAAGGCCACCGCTTGGGCGATGAAGGCATCGGCATCGACATCACGCAGCACCAGGTCGCGCGACAGGCGGATCAAGGCTTCCTGGTTCTGGATCAAACGCAGGCCGATCTGCTGCTGCGTGATCTCGGTGTCGCGCTTGATGGATTCGATCTCGCGCTCGAACTCTTCGTTGCGCAGGTACCAGAAGGCCGAAATGATCGCTGCCAGGAACAACAGCACGGACAGGAGCGGCGCAAGGGTGGCGAAGCGGTCCTGCCGCGCCGGTGGCTGGCGGCGCCACCAACGGCCGAACAAGCGCCGTGTCGTTGGCATGCGGGCGGCCGCTGGCGTTGCGCTCGATGGGGGCGTCGGCATGCGCGGATTATCCTGAAGCCGCCAGCGAGCCGGTCATGTGGTCACCGACAGCTTGTGATCCCACATCGTGAGATGACGAAGCACTATTTGAAATACTGAGCTTCCGTGGCACACTGCCGCCCAACGCGAACCGGACCCGAACCCCACCAGGAGACAGCCATGGCCGCAGTGCCGGAAATCCGACCCACGTCCGCTGCCAACGAAGCAGCCCCGGAGGCCGACATCGACCAGCAGGAAACCGCCGAATGGCTGGACGCTCTGTCGGCGGTGATCGATTCCGAAGGTCCGCAACGTGCCCACTTTCTGCTGGAGCAATTGCTGGAGCATGCGCGCCAGAACAGCATCGACATGCCGTTCTCGGCCAACACCGGCTATGTCAACACCATCGAGCCGGCCGATGAAGAACGCAGCCCCGGCAACCTCGAGCTCGAAGGCCGCCTTCGCGCCTACATGCGCTGGAATGCGATGGCAATGGTGGTCAAGAGCAACCGCCTGCACCCGTCCGATGGCGGCGACCTGGGTGGCCACATCAGCAGCTTCGCTTCGGTGGCGCACATGTTCGCCGCCGGCTTCAACCACTTCTGGCATGCCGAAAGTGAAGGCCATGGCGGCGACCTGCTCTACATCCAGGGTCACAGCAGCCCCGGCATCTATGCCCGCGCCTTCATGGAAGGCCGGCTCACCGAAGACCAGCTGCTGAACTTCCGCCAAGAGGTCGGGGGCAAGGGCTTGAGCAGCTACCCGCACCCGAAGCTGATGCCCGAGTTCTGGCAGTTTCCGACGGTCAGCATGGGTCTGGGCCCGCTGATGGCGATCTACCAGGCGCGATTCCTGAAGTACCTGCACGCGCGCGGCATTGCCGACACCGCCAACCGCAAGGTCTGGGTGTTTTGCGGCGACGGCGAGATGGACGAGCCCGAGAGCCTGGGCGCGATCGGCATGGCTGCGCGAGAGAAGCTCGACAACCTGATCTTCGTCGTCAACTGCAACCTTCAACGTCTCGATGGTCCGGTGCGCGGCAACGGCAAGATCATCCAGGAGCTGGAAGGCGAATTCCGCGGCAGCGGCTGGAACGTGCTGAAGCTGATCTGGGGCAGCAACTGGGACCCGCTCCTGGCGCGCGACAAGGACGGTGCCCTGCGCAAGATCATGCTGGACACCCTGGACGGCGACTACCAGGCCTTCAAGGCCAACGATGGCGCCTTTGTCCGCAAACACTTTTTCGGCCGCGATCCGCGCACGCTGGAGATGGTCGCCAAGATGAGCGACCAGGATGTCTGGAACCTTCGCCGCGGCGGTCACGATGCCAACAAGGTCTATGCCGCTTTCCACCGCGCCTGCAACAACACCGACGGCCACCCGACGGTGCTGCTGGTCAAGACCGTCAAGGGTTGGGGCATGGGCAGCTCCGGCGAAGGCAAGAACACCGCGCACCAGCAGAAAAAGCTGACCGACGACGACATCCGCTTCTTCCGCGACCGCTTCAACATTCCGGTGGCCGACAGCGAGCTCGACAAGATCCCGTTCTACAAGCCGAGCGACGACACGCCGGAGATGAAGTACCTGCACGAGCGCCGCAAGGCCCTCGGCGGCTATTTGCCGAAGCGCCGCGTCAAGGCCGACGAGAGCTTCACCGTGCCGTCGATGGACACCTTCAAGGCGGTGCTCGACGCGACCGCCGAGGGCCGGGAGATCTCGACCACGCAAGCGTTCGTGCGCTTCCTGACGCAGCTGCTGCGTGACAAGGCGCTCGGTCCGCGCGTGGTGCCGATCCTGGTCGACGAGGCGCGCACCTTCGGCATGGAAGGCCTGTTCCGCCAGATCGGCATCTACAACCCCGAAGGCCAGAAGTACACGCCGGTCGACAAGGACCAGGTGATGTACTACCGCGAAGCGGTCAACGGCCAGATCCTGCAGGAAGGCATCAACGAAGCCGGCGGCATGAGCAGCTGGATCGCTGCGGCCACCAGCTACAGCACCAACAACCGGATCATGGTGCCGTTCTATGTCTACTACTCGATGTTCGGCTTTCAGCGCATCGGCGACCTGGCCTGGGCGGCAGGCGACATGCAGGCCCGCGGATTCCTCTTGGGTGGCACCAGCGGGCGCACCACACTGAACGGCGAGGGCCTGCAACACGAAGACGGCCACAGCCATATCCTGGCGAGCACGATCCCCAACTGCATCAGCTACGACCCGACCTTTGCGCACGAGGTGGCGGTGATCCTGCACCACGGCTTGAAGCGCATGGTCGAGAAGCAGGACAACGTCTACTTCTATCTGACGCTCCTCAACGAGAACTACGCCCAGCCGGGCCTGCGGCCGGGCACCGAGCACGAGATCATCCAGGGGATGTATCTGCTGCAGGAAGGCGCCATGAAGGCGCCGCGCGTCAACCTGCTCGGCAGTGGCACGATCCTGCGCGAGTCGATCGCCGCGCGCGAGCTGCTCGATGCCGACTGGGGCATCTCGGCCAACGTCTGGAGCTGCCCGAGCTTCAACCAGCTGGCGCGCGACGGCCAGGACGTCGAGCGCTGGAACATGCTGCACCCGACCGAGCGGCCGCGCGTGCCCTTCGTCGCCCAGCAGCTCGAGAAATTCGGCGGCCCGGTGATCGCCTCGACCGACTACATGAAGAACTACGTCGACCAGATCCGTGCCTTCCTGCCGAAGGGCCGCACGTACAAGGTGCTCGGCACCGACGGCTTTGGGCGCAGCGATTTCCGCACCAAGCTGCGCGAGCACTTCGAGGTGAACCGGCACTACATCGTCGTCGCGGCGCTGAAGGCGCTGGCCGAGGAAGGCAGCGTGCCGGCGGCGCGGGTCGGCGAGGCGATCGCGCGCTACGCGATCGACGCCGAGAAGCTCAACCCGCTCTTCGCCTGAGGACCTGCCCATGGCCACCGTGGAAGTGAAGGTACCGGACATCGGCGACTTCGACGAAGTCGAAGTCATCGAGGTGCTGGTCAAGGTCGGCGACACGATCCAGGCGGAGCAGTCGCTCGTCACCGTCGAGAGCGACAAGGCTTCGATGGAAATCCCGGCCTCGCAGGCCGGCGTCGTCACCGAGATGTCGGTGAAGGTGGGCGACAAGGTCAAGGAAGGCTCGCTCCTGCTGCGCGTCGAGGCTGCATCCGGCGCGTCCGCCGCCCCGGTCCCGGCGGCCGCGCCGCCCGCCGCAGCGACGGCCGACACGCCAGCGTCGGTGCCAACGCCTGCAGCGTCGCCGAGCGACGCCTCCGCCGCGGGCACGACGACCGGTGAGGCACCCACACCGACGCCGGCCGGCTCGGTCGAGGTCGTCGTCCCCGACATCGGCGATTTCGACGAGGTCGCGGTGATCGAGGTCCTGGTCAAGGTCGGCGACACG
>JBBSPW010000045.1:0-21810 GCA_038258365.1 Burkholderiales bacterium
CTACGGACAGCACACGCTGGAGGTGCTGCTGCAGCATGGCTATGGTCGCTCGGAAATCGATGCGCTGGCAGCCGAAGGCGCTATCGGCTTGGGTTGATGCGCTGCGCTTTCCCGCCGTGGGATCGGCGATTGGCGATTGGCGATTGGCGATTGGCGATCCGAGATCGGTGGTCGACTGTCTGCTACTGCCCGGGTTTGAACCCCGACGCCTTGATGACCGGTGCCCAGCGCTCGAAGTCGTCTTTCATGATGGTCGCGAGCCGCGCCGGGCCGTAGCCGGTGGGCTCCAGGCCCATCTCGACCAACCGCTTGTGAACCGCGGGGTCGTTCATCGCCTGCACCGCCGCCTTCGACAACCGATCGACCACCGCCGGCGGCGTGCCGGCTGGCGCAAAGAGCGCATACCAGGGCTGCGCCACCAGGTCGTAGCCCAGTTCCTTGAAGGTGGGCACGTTGGGCGAGTTGGGGTCGCGTTTCTCGCCAGCCACTGCCAGCAAGCGCGCCTTGCCGGCATCGACCAGGGGCCGGATATCGGCTGCCAGAGTCGATGCGGCCGTGATCTCGCCCGAAGCCAATGCCAGCATCGCTGGCGCGGTGCCTTTGTACGGCACATGGGTCAAGGTGATGCCGGCGGTGCGCGCGAACATCACACCGAAGAAGTGCGGCAGGCTGCCGGCCGCCGCGCTGGCGTAGAAGCCGTTCTTGTCGGTGTCGGCTTTCACATAGGCCACGTATTCCGCCAAGGTCTTGACCGGCGTGGCCGCATTGACACCGATGCCGATCTGGAAGTTGCTCAGGTGCGCCACCGGCGCGAAGTCCTTGAACGGGTCGTAGCGCAATTGCCCCGCAAACGAGGTCGGAAAGATCGAGATCGTTGCCACCGGCGCCAACAAAAGCGTGGTGCCATCGGGCGCGGCGGCCTTCAACAACTCGTTGGCGATGCGCCCGCCTGCGCCGGCCTTGTTCTCGACGATCACGTTCTGCTGCAGGATGCGCGACATCGCTTCGGCGGTGACGCGGGTCAACGCATCGGATGTGGCACCCGCAGGGTAGCCGACCAGGATCGTGACGGTGCCGGTTTGTGCCGCAGCCGGGGTCGGTGCCAGTGTCAACGCCAAGGCCAACGCCACGAACGAGACGCTGGTCGCAGCCATCGCGGCCGCTGACGCAAGGCTGGCAAAGCGGTTGTGGCGGGCGGGCTCGGGCATGTCATTTCCTTCGGATTCGCTTCGATCATCGAATCTATAGGTTGATCGGGCGCCGCACACCCCGGGCACACCCGGACCGCGCCGAGCTACAGCAAACCGGCCGGCATCATCGATTCGCGCGACGAGAACAGCCGCGCGACCCGCCGCGAATCTTTGAAGGCGCACCACAGCGCGCGCCAGCCCACCGTCGCCCCCACCGAGCGCTGGGCTCGGTCGGCCAACGTGCCCTGCAGCGCGCCGACGCCATCGCGATCGACCAGGTCCAGGTGCACGGCATTGAGCACCAGTGCCAGATGCGACAGCGCCTGCGGAAAGTTGCCGAGCGAAGCGCCGGTCTTCGGGTCCATCTCTTCGGCGAACAAGCCGACATCGTTGGCGCGTGCAATCAGGCGCTCGAACAAGGCCGCGGCTTCGGTGCGGCGCGACAGGGCCAGCAACGCGTCGACGCGCCAGAAGCTGCAAGCCAGGAACGCACCTTCTTCACCCTCCAGGCCGTCGCTGCTGCCTTCGCTGTTGCGGTAGCGCTGCAAAAAATCGCCGTCGCCCAATTCGTCGGTGATGGCGTCGACGGTTCGGGCCAGCACATCCCGGTCGATGGGAAAGTCGAGCAACGGAATCAGCAGCAGCGCAGCGTCGCGGGCCGGTGAACCATAGGACTGGGCCAACGCGCCATCGACCACACCCTTGGTCGCAATCTCTTCGCGCAGGCTCAGCATCATGGCGGTCCACTCGGCTCGCTCGCCGCAGATGCGCGTGGCGCGGTCCAGCGCCACCCAGCACATCACTTTGCCCAGCACATGGTGGCGCGGCGGGCCGCGCATCTCCCAGATGCCGTGCTCGGGTTCGGCCGCATGGCGCAGCGCCAATGCCGCTACCGCTTCCAGTGCGGCGAGGTCCTCGGCATCGGCCCCGCCACCCAGGGCCTGGTTCAGCAAGGCCCAATCCGCGTACTCGCCATACACATCGGTCTGGCGCTGGTCGTGGGCGCCATTGCCGATGCGCACCGGGCGGCTGTTTCGGTAGCCGCTGAACTGCTCCAGATCGGTCTCACTCAGCGTCGGCTCGCCGTCGATGCCGTGCATGATCTGCAACTCGCGCTGGTGCTCTCGGTTGCGCTTGGTGATGCGATTCATGTAGCTGCCGAAGCGCAGCGCCTCGCCGCTGTAGCCCAGCATCGCCAATGCATACAGCGTGAAGCAGGCATCGCGCACCCAGCAATAGCGGTAGTCCCAGTTGCGGCTGCCGCCGATCGCTTCGGGCAATGAGGTGGTGGGCGCGGCAACGATGGCCCCGGTGGGGGCGTAGGTCAGCAGCTTCAGCACCAGGGCGCTGCGCAGCACGATGGCACCATGCGGGCCGCGGTAGCGGCAGTAGCCGATCCATTCACGCCAGAACGCGGTGGTGATGGCGCTCAGCCGCGCGCAATCGTCGACTGTGAAGCCGCGCTTGGGCGAGATCGATGCAAATCGCGATTCGCCACGCGCCAGCTTGAACACTGCGATCTGGCTGGCGCTGTCGTTGTCGTTGCTGTTGCTGTTGCTGTTGCTGTTGCCGGCATCCGCTTGCCACGGCATGTCGCCAGACATGCGGATCGCCGGGCGCTCCGAGGCCTTCGCGTCTGCCGGGCCGCCAGCCGGCACGAAGCGCGCTGCCGTGCGCCAGCGCGCCCGCACCGTGACCTCGCCTTCGAGGCCACTGACCTTGCGCACCAGCGCATGCGGCGCCTGCAAGTTCACATAGTCGTGCACCCCGGCAGCGGGCTTGCGACCCACCGGCATGAAGTCGGTGACGCTGAAGCGGCCATCGGTGCAGATGAACACCGTTTCAAGCAGGTTGGTGCCGCTCAGGTAGCTGCGTTCGACACGCCAGCCGGGTGCGGCAGGCTCGATCACGAACGCGCCGCCGGCTTCGGTGTCGAGCAAGCCGAAGAGAGTGGGTTCGGCGTCGAAACGCCCGAAGGTGCACCAGCCGACGCTGCCGTCGCGGCCGATCAAGGCACTGCCGTGGCAGTCGCCGACCAACGCATAGTCTTCAATGGGGAGCATGGCGGGCGATCGTAGGCGAGCCAGCTCCGCTTTCGGTCACACCCGCACAAACCCCGTCCAACGCGGCGGCGCGCAGGGGGGCAAACACGGCTGCAAGCACCGCCCGCCGACAATGCGGGCGAGATGAACACCACCGACAACGCGCCCGCCCACCCACCGATCCGCAGCTATGTGGTGCGCCCCGGCCGCATGGGCCCGGGCCAGCAGCGCGCGCTGGCCGAACTGGGACCCCGCTATGCCTTGCCCTTTGCCGCGCAACCGCTCGATTGGTCAAGGGTATTCGGCCGGGTCGCACCCTGCGTGCTGGAAATCGGCTTCGGCATGGGTGACGCCACCGCGCAGGTGGCCGCCGCCCAGCCCGACACCGACTTCATCGGGGTCGAGGTGCACCCACCCGGGGTCGGCGCGCTGCTCAAGCGCATCGGCGAGCTGCAGTTGAGCAACCTGCGGATCGTCCAGCATGACGCGGTCGATGTGTTGCAGCAGATGCTGCAGCCCGACTCCTTGGTTGGCGTGCACCTGTGGTTTCCGGACCCGTGGCACAAAAAGCGCCACCACAAAAGAAGATTGGTGCAGCCGGCGCTGGTCAGCCTGTTGGCATCCCGGCTGAAGGCGGATGGCTATCTGCACGCCGCCACCGACTGGCAGCCCTATGCCGAGCAGATGCTGCAGGTGCTGTCAGCCGAACCCAAGCTTGCCAACAGCGCTCGAGACTATGTGCCGAAGCCCGACTGGCGGCCGTTGACCAAATTCGAGCAGCGGGGTGTGCGGCTCGGGCATGGGGTCTGGGATCTGGTGTTCAGGAAGCGACTCGACTGAATCGCCAGACCCCGCCGACCCTCAAGCCGCCCAGGTCACAAGCCCGAAGTACGCGGTGGCCAGCACCACGCAGCCGAACACGATCCGGTACCACGCGAAAAGCGTGAAGTCGTGCGTGGACACATAGCGGATCAGCCAACGGATGCACAACAGCGCACTGACGAATGCGAACAGCGTGCCCACCACGAACATCGGCAGGTCGCCGGCATGCAACGCGTCGCGCTCTTTCCAAACCGAGTAAACACCAGCCGCCATCAAGGTCGGAATGCCCAGGTAGAAGCTGAACTCGGTGGCGCAGCGGCGCGAGAAGCCGAACACCATCGCGCCGATGATCGTGGACCCCGACCGGCTGGTTCCCGGAATGAGCGCCAGGCATTGCATCAGGCCGACCTTGAGGGCGTCTGCAGCGGTCATCTCGTCGACCGATTCGACCCGTGCCCGACGCGTGCCGGCTTCGTCCATCGCCCCGTACTTGCGCCGGTGCCAGCGTTCGACGAACAAGATCACGATGCCGCCGACGATGAACGCGGTGGCCACCGGAACCGGGTGAAACAACTTGGCCTTGACCGCCTTGCCCAGCAGCAAGCCGAAGAACGCGGCCGGCAAAAAGGCGACGAACAGGTTGCGAACGAAACGCTGGGCCACCGGATCGGTGAACAAACCGCTGAAGGTGGCGGCGATGCGCACCCGGTACTGCCACACCACTGCGAACATCGCGCCGGTCTGAATCGCGATGTCGAAGACCTTGACCGCTTCGCCGGTGAAATCCAGCAACGAACCAGCGAGGATCAGGTGGCCGGTGGAAGAGATCGGCAAGAACTCGGTGAGCCCTTCCACCACGCCCATGACGGCGGCCTTGACGAGCAGGATGGGGTCCAAGCGGGGTTCCCGAAAACAGCGGCAAAAGAGCGCCGGATGATAGCGACCGCGGGTGCAAGGCTGCGCGTTTCTCCGCGTGCGTCCTTCACGTCTACTGCTGTAGCAGCAAGCCGTTCATCGCAACCTTCAGCGTGCCGACGGCTCCAGCAGCACCTCGACCCCGCTCGGCTCCACGGTCACGCGGGAGGCCCTCAGCCCGGCGCGCCGCAGGTCGTCGATGAGGCGCTCGTCCAGCCGGTAGATCGGCAAATCCTCGAGCATCCGCTCGGCAACCGCAGCGGCAATGCGCTCGGTGGTGCTGCGCAGGTTGTCGTCGGCGCCGTTCAGGCTGAAGTCCTGCACCTTGACCTTCGACAGGCGCAAGCTGTGGTCAGACGGATCGAAGCGCAGCGCAGCGTCGAAGCTCAGGCGGCCGACCCCCGTGCTGCCGAAGTAAGGCATGCGCGCGCCGATTCGCAGCACCGCGCGGATCCGGTTGCGGTCGGGTTGCAGGGTCAGCTGTGGGTCGCTCAAGCGCACATCGACCAGTTCCAGCAAGCGCCTGTCGAGCGGAAACGAGCGCAGCATTGCGGCTTCGATCTGCTCGGTGCCGACCCGCACCGTGCGCGACCCGGCCAAGCCAGCGCAGGCTTGCAACAGCAGCAGCGTGCCCAGGATCGCCATCCATGCGGCCATCCAGCGAGCGCGCTCGGACTGGACACTCGGGTGGCGCTGGCTGGCAGACACGGACGGCATGGGAAGCAGTCTATTGGAGCGCGGCGACGCAACCGGTGCCGCCTAGAATTCCGCTTTAGGCTGCATGCATCACCCACTGTCCGCGACATGAACATCGAACTGGCCCGCTTCAACATGATCGAGCAGCAGATCCGCCCCTGGGACGTGCTGGATCCGGCGGTGTTGTCGCTGCTGGCCACGATGCGGCGCGAGGACTTCGTGCCGGTGGCCATGCGCGCGCTGGCCTTCGTCGACACTCAGGTGCCACTCGTGTCCGGCGAGCCGGCCGGCCCCTGCATGCTGGAGCCCAAGGTCGAAGCCCGACTGCTGCAGGAACTGCAGGTGCAGCGCCATGAAAAGGTGCTGGAAATCGGCACCGGATCGGGCTTCATGGCGGCCTTGCTGGCGCACCGGGGCATGCAGGTGCACACGCTGGAATGCCGGCCGGAGTTGGTGCGCATGGCGCGCGACAACCTGTCGCGCAACGGCATCGTCAATGTGCGGGTGCATGAGGTCTCTGCAGCCGACGGTGCGCGCGGGCTGCCCGCCGAAGGCCCCTTCGATGTGATCCTGCTGTCGGGCTCGGTGGCAGAGATTCCGCCTGCACTGCTGGAGCAGTTGAAAGTGGGCGGCCGGCTGGCGGCGGTGGTGGGGCAGGAGCCCATCATGCGGGCCAAGCTGCTGCGCAAGGTCGGGCCGGTTGCCTATGCAGAAGTCGAACTCTTCGACACCGTGGCGCCCCGCCTTGCAGCTTTCGGTGAGCCGTCGCGGTTCAGCTTTTGATGCGGTGCAGATGACCGCGGACCCATTTCATCGCGATCGACACCCAGCCGCCCGTTCGTCGGCCGGAACCACCGTTCGGCGCACACCAGCGCGCAGACCGTCGCATGACCGCAGCGCTCGGTGCCCCGCGGCCCTATAACGCCGCCGGACCTCAACAAGGAATCTGCATGCACGTGAACGCGCTCTTTGACGCACCGCCGACCGCGTTGGATCGGCACACCAACCTGGCCCGGACGTTGCTGGCGGCAACCCTCGCTGCCCTGCTGGGGGCTGTTGCCGTGCCGGCCAGGGCGCAAAACCTGATGGACCTCTACACCGCCGCCCGCGGCTACGACGCCACCTATCAAGGGGCGCTGGCCACCGCACGCGCGGCCGAATTCAGAGCCGAGCAAAGCGCTGCCTTGAACCGCCCGATCGTGACCGTGCAGGGTACCGCCACCACAGGCGGCACCGACTTCCCCTACAACAGCGGTGTCAAGGGCACCACCAGCGCCAGTGGCTCCGTCAACGGCCGGCTGCCGCTGTTCAACCGCGCCAACGACGCCACCATCGCGCAGTCGCGGCGCTTGCTGGAATCGGCGCGCGCCGACCTCGAAGCCGCGCAGCAGTCGCTGATCGTGCGGGTGGCGCAGGCCTACTTCGATGTACTGGCGGCGCAGGACACGCTCGGCACCTCACGCACCAGCAAGCGAGCGATCGGTGAACAGCTGGCATCCGCCAAACGCAACTTCGAGGTCGGCACCGCCACCATCACCGACGCCCGCGAAGCGCAGGCCCGATCCGACCTGGCCGATGCCACCGAACTGCAGTCCGAGAACGAGCTTCGCGCGCGCCGCATTGCGCTCGATGTGCTGGTCGGCGCTGCCGACATCCAGCCGAAGCAGCTGGTCACCCCGCTGGCGCCGGTGGCACTGGAGCCAGGCAATGTCGAGGAATGGGTGAACACCGCCTACCGGCTGCATCCCGACATCGAACGCGCCCGCGTGGCCCTTGAAGTGGCGCGGCTGGAAACCACCAAGGCGCGTGCCGGCGACCTGCCGACGGTGGACGCGGTGGCCACCTTGCAGTCTTCGGATTCGCGCGGCAGTGCGATTGCGTTGGCCGGCCGCACCAGCTCCGCATCGGTGGGGGTGCAGTTGAACTGGACGATCTACAACGGCCATCTGACGCAGAACCGGGTCGGCGAGACCCTGGCGCTGGAGGAAAAGTCCGAAGCCGACCTGCAAACCGCCCGCCGCGGCGTGGCGCAGCGGGTACGCGTGGCCTTCTACAACGTGCTGACGGGGCAGGGGCAGGTGCGGGCACTGGAAGCGGCAGAAGGGTCTTCGAAGCTGGCGCTGGAAGCCACGCAGCTGGGCTACAAGGTCGGCGTGCGGGTCAACCTGGATGTGCTGAATGCGCAAACCCAGCTCTTCACCACCCAGCGCGATCTGGCCCGGGCACGCTACAACCTGATCGTCTCGAAACTGCTGCTGCAGCAGGCAGCCGGGCAGCTGAGCCCCGCCGACATCGAGCAGGTCAACCGCTTGCTGGCTGCCTGATGCTCGTTTGAGGGTCGTTTGATGGCTCGGTGACATTGCGCGTTCGCACAGTCGCCACGCCGCACAACAACTTCACACAGCAGCCAAGCGCCGACATGCCGGCGGCGCGACACTGCCGCCCATGAACACCTTCACCCGCACGGCCGACGCCGCGACCGCCGCGCACCGCTTCGGACTTGGCGAAGCGGATCTCAACAGTGTCGGCACCGATCCGCAGGCTTGGCTGCTGGCGCAGATCGGACCGGCAGACTTGGCCGCCGACGACCTGGCCGACACCGCTGCCGCGCTGGCCCTGATCGAGACGGTCAACCGTGAACGCCGCACCCGCCGCGCCGCCGCGCCACCGGCTCCATCGATGACGGTGCCGATGGCCGCCGTGGCGTCAACGGACATGGCAGACATGGCAGCCATGTCAACCACGCAACCGAACCCGGCCGCCGCCTGGCGCAACGCGGTCCGCACCGACAACGAACGCGCGCTGCGCGAATCGGTGCGAGACCACCTTCGCGCCCACCTGCAAACGGCTGCCACCTCGCGCCGCCCGTTCAGCGAACGCCTGGCCCTGTTCTGGGCCAACCACTTCACGGTGTCGATGGCCAAAGGCAGCGTGCGCGGGCTGGTGGGGCCGTTCGAGCGTGATGCCATCCGCCCGCACATCGCCGGCTCGTTCGAGACCCTGCTGAAGGCCGCTGTCACCCACCCCGCGATGCTGCGCTACCTGGACAACCAGCAATCGGCCGGACCCGATTCGCGCGTGGTCCAGCGGCTGGCGCAGCGCGCTCGACGCGCCGGCGCAGCCGACAGCAGCAACCCGCGCCCGCCGCGCATCACGGGTCTGAACGAGAACCTGGCGCGCGAGGTGCTGGAGTTGCACACCCTGGGCGTGGCCGAGCCGGTCTACACCCAGTCCGACGTCACCGCTTTCGCCGCGGTGCTGACCGGCTGGCGCGGAGCCACCGACGCGTTGGTCATGCGAGGGTTCAACAGCGTGACCGCAGGCCCGTCGGCTTTCGATGTCAACTGGCACCAGCCGGGAGACAAGACCGTGCTGGGACGAACGATCCCTGAAGGCAGCGCAGGCCTGGACGCGGTGCTGCACCGGGTGGCGCTGCACCCGGCCACCGCCAGGCACATCGCCACCAAGCTGGCGCGCCACTTCGTCGCCGACAAGCCGCCGCCTGCGCTGGTGGCCAAGCTGGCGGCTCGTTTCCAGTCGAGCAACGGCGATCTGGCGGCGGTCTATCGGGCGCTGATCGAAGCACCCGAAGCCTGGGACCCGCAACCGCAAAAGCTCAAAACGCCTCAGGAGCTAATCATCAGCACCGCCCGGCTGCTGCAGATCGGCGATGTGGCCTTCAAACGCATGCCCGATGGTGGCGCTGCCCAACTGGGCCAGCGTCTGCAGGTGGCGCCATCGCCGGCCGGTTGGCCCGACCGGGCCGAAGAATGGCTGGGACCGGATGCAGTCTGGAAGCGGGTCGAGTGGGCCACGCGCGTGGCTGACCTTGCCGCACGCGGTGTGGACGCCCGAGCGCTGGCACCGCAAAGCCTGGGACCGCGCCTGCAGGAAGCCACCGAACAGCAGATTCAGCGGGCGGCCGATGGTTCGCAAGCGCTCGCATTGCTGTTGCTGTCACCTGAATTTCAACGCCGCTGAACGCGACTCCTGGCCCGCGAGTCCTCAACCAACAGCACCGCAAACACATCATGACCACACGCCGCCATCTCATTCAATCGCTGCTTGCCGGTGCCGCCTTCGCACCCTTTTCGCGGCTTGCGGTGGCTGCACCTGCTGCCGGCGCTGGCAACCGTTTCGTGTTCGTGGTGCTGCGTGGTGGGCTCGACGGCCTGACTGCGGCGCCGGCCATCGGCGACCCGGCGTTTGCGGCGGCGCGCGGCATGCTCGGCGACTTCAGCGCCTTTCCTACCCCTCTGCTGCGGCTGAACGACACCTTTGCGCTGCACCCGCTGCTGCCGCAGTTGCATGCGATGCATGGGCGAGGAGAAATGACGCTCTTGCATGCGGTCGGCCTGCCCTACCAGGAACGCTCGCATTTCGATGCCCAGCAGGTGCTGGAAAGCGGGGGTTCGCGGCCCTGGCAGTTGAACGATGGCTGGCTGGGGCGGGCTGTGGCGGCCAGCGGTTCGGGCTCGGGCGCTGGCGCCGGCGCCGGCAGTCTGCGCGCGGTGGCATTGGAAACAGCCGTGCCGCTGGTGCTTCGCGGCGCGGCCGAGGTCGACACCTGGGCGCCATCGGTGCTGCCCGAACCCTCGACCGATCTGGTCACCCGGCTGGCAGCGATCTACCGCAACGACCCGCCCCTGGCGCAGGCGCTGCAGCGCGCCCGCGGCTTGCGCGACGAGACAGCCATGGGCGCCGATGCCGCGATCAAACCCGAAGGCGCGCGCGCCGACCGCAGCCGGACCGTGGCACTGGCCACCCAGGCTGCCGAGTTCTTGCAACGCGGATCGCGCATTGCCGTGCTCGACATCGGTGGCTGGGATTCACATGCCAACCAAGGCGCACCGGGTGCTGCGTTGTCGAACAACCTGCGGACACTGGACGCGTCAATGGCGGCCTTGCGCGGAGGCCTGCTGCCGAACGACGCCTGGCGCCGCACGGTGGTGGTGGTGGCCACCGAGTTCGGGCGTGAGGTGGCTGCCAACGGCACCGGCGGCACCGACCATGGCAGCGGCGGAGCGGCCTTCGTGCTGGGCGGCGCGGTGCGCGGCGGCCAGGTGCTGGCGGACTGGCCGGGGCTCGCACCCGCGCAGCGCCACCAAGGCCGCGACCTGCGCGTCACCACCGACCTGCGTGCGGTGTTCCGCACGGTGCTGGCCGATCACCTGCAGCTGCCCACCCGCACCATCGATCAAACGGTGCTGCCTGGCAGCGCGGGTCTGCCGCGGGTGCCGCTGCTGCGCAGCTGACCAGCCCGCTGCCGGTCAGATCCGGCAGAGCCAGAGCACCTGCTGCGCCATCGCCACCGCAGCGCCGCGGTGGCGCTCGGCAAACGCCCTGGCTGCGGCTCTGCGCGCCAGCGCATCGGCGCCGTCGGCCGGTGTCTCGCAGAACTGCAAGGCCAGCTGCACACCCGCCTCGAAGTCCGTCACGCGCCATGCCGCACCGGCGGCTTCGGCTTGCTCGGCAGCCTGCTCGAAGTTGAAGGTGTGCGGCCCCATCACCACCGGGCAGCCGCAAGCCGCTGCCTCGATCAGGTTCTGCCCACCCAGCGGTGCAAAGCTGCCGCCCAACAACGCCACATCGGCCATGCCGTAATACAGCGGCAATTCGCCCATCGAATCGCCCAGCCAGACATCGGCGACGGCGGCGTCAGACAGCGGCTGTTGCTGCCAGTGGCTGCGGCGCGCCGACGACAGACCGCTGGCTGCCAGCATCGACATCACGGGTTCGAAACGTTGGGGGTGGCGCGGCACCAGCAACAGCAGCGGCGCCTCGCTCGCCGGCCGCGAATCGGCACCTGGCGTTCGCACCACGCGCTGCATCGCCGCGGACCAGGCCTGCAACAGCAGCGCTTCCTCGCCTTCACGCGTGCTCACCGCCAGCACCACCGACCGCCGCAAGCCTTGGCGCCAGGCCTGCCCGCGCGCCAGCAAGACCGGGTCGGGCGCGACATCGAACTTCAGGTTGCCGACCACCTGTACCGCGCGTGCACCAGCCGCACGAAAGCGCTCGGCGTCGGCTTCGGTTTGCGCCAGCACCTGTTCGAAGACATGCAACGCGGGCCGCAACAACGCGGCGGTGCGTTGGCCCCGCGCCAGGCTGCGCGCCGACAAGCGGCCATTGGCCAGCACCATCGGCAAGCCGGCTTGCCGTGCCGCATGCAGCAGGTTGGGCCAGACCTCGGTTTCCATCAGCACACCGATCGTGGGCCGGTGCTGTTTCAAGAAGCGGCTCACTGCGCCGGGTGTGTCGATCGGCAACCACACCTGAAGGTCATCCGGCCGAAGCAGCGCTGCGCCAGCGGTGCGTCCGGTCGCGGTGCCATGGGTCAGCAGCAACCGAAGCCCTGGACGTTGCGTTCTCATTTCGGCAATCAGCACGGCTGCGGCATGGGTCTCGCCCAACGACACCGCATGCAACCACAGCCGGCCCGTGGCCAGCGACCCGCTGAACCGCCCCAGGCGCTGACCCCAGAACGCGCGGTAGAGCGGCTCATGCCGGCCGCGCCACCAGAACTTGATGAACCAGAAGGGCAGACTGATTCGCAGCGCCAGCGAGTAGGCCTCGCGCGCCAGCGTGTCGCGCCAGGCTGATTTCATGCGGCTCTCATGGTGCTGCCCTGCGGCTTCAGCCGCGCACTGCGCCGCGGCCGGGTGCCGGCTTCAGTGCGCCGACTTCGCCACCTGCGCGTCGGGTTTGACCGCCCGCAGCGCTGCCATCATGTCGCCTTCGATGCGCGCGAGTGCTTCGGGTGTGTGGCCCTCGAAGCGCAGCACCAGAACCGGGGTGGTGTTGCTGGCACGAATCAAGCCGAAGCCGTCCTTGAAGTCGACCCGCAAGCCGTCGATCAAACCCGGTGTGCCGCCCTCGAAAGACAGCCGTCCGTCGCCGACGCGCGCCAGCAATTCGGCCACCACCGCATGGTGTTCGCCCTCGGCACACGCCACATTCAACTCGGGTGTGTTGAAGCTGGTGGGCAGCGCGTTCAGCACCGCGCTCGGGTTGGCGCTGCGCGACAGAATCTCCAGCAGCCGCGCGGCGGTGTACATCGCATCGTCGAAGCCATACCAGCGCTCGCCGAAGAACAGATGCCCACTCATCTCGCCGGCGAACGGCGCGCCGGTTTCACGCAGCTTGGCCTTGATCAGCGAATGCCCGGTCTTCCACATCAGCGGCTTGCCACCGGCCTTTTTGATCACCACCGGAAGGCGCTGCGAGCACTTCACATCGAAGATGATCTGTGCGCCTTTGTGGCGGCTCAGGATGTCTTTCGCAAAGAACATCACCTGCCGGTCGGGGTAGATGATCTGACCGTCCTTGGTGACCACGCCGAGCCGGTCGCCATCGCCATCGAAGGCCAGGCCCAGTTCGGCATCGGTGGCATGCACCACCTTGATCAGATCGGCCAGGTTCTCGGGCTTGCTGGGGTCCGGGTGGTGGTTCGGAAAGTCGCCATCGACTTTGCTGTACAGGTCGACGACCTCACAGCCCAGCGCGCGCAAGATGGCCGGACCCGAAGCACCGGGAATGCCGTTGCCCGAATCGACCACGATCTTCATCGGCCGCGCGAGCTTGCAGTCGCCGGTGATACGGGCTGCATACTCCGCGCCGATGTCCATTTTCGCGGCGCGCCCGCGGCCACGCGTGTAGTCCTCGGCCAGCATGCGGCGCTGCAACTTCTGGATGTCGTCGCCATAGGTGGCGCGGCCGCACATCACCATCTTGAAGCCGTTGTAGTCCTTCGGGTTGTGGCTGCCCGTGACCTGGATGCCGCTGCTGCAGCCGTGCGTGCCGCGGGTGGCGGCCACGTAGTACAGCATCGGTGTGGTGACCGCGCCGATGTCCACCACATCCAGACCCGTGGATTTCAAACCGCGAATCAAAGCCGCTGCCAACTTCGGACCCGACACGCGGCCGTCACGCCCCACGGCCACCGCGCGCTCACCGGCTGCCAAGGCTTCGCTGCCGAAGGCGCGGCCCAGATGTTCGGCAAAGCCCTCGTCGATGGTCTTGCCGACCACTCCGCGGATGTCGTAGGCCTTGAAAACGGTGGGATCGGGTTGCATGGTGCTGGCGCGGGGCCTTGGCCTCAAGAAAAAGTGGCGCGATTGTAGGCAGCAGGGTTGGCGCATAAGTCGTGCAGGTCACACGGACAACCGGGTCGGCTCGCTGTCGATCCAGCGGTCGGGCTGTCGATTCGGCGCTGCTGCGGCTTCGAGCAACGCCCTAATTTATAGACTGCGCTTCATGACAACCCTCGACCGAAGCCTTCTCAGCATGTCCTGGAAAGCCTGGATCAGCTACGACCAAGCCGACCGCGGCCCATGGTGGCTGGCATGGCTGTGGACACTGCTGTTCGCAGTGGTGATCGCCGCCTTTTTCACCTTCCTGGGCTTCTTCGCGTTTGCCAGCGGCGAAAGCGCATGGCGCAACCTGTCCGGATGGGCCACCTGGTATGGCCGCAACTTCATCGTGTCGCTGACCATCGCGGCGGCCATCCACCTGTTGTTCGAACTCGGCCGGGTGACCGTGGCCATCCCTGCGCGGGTGGTTCGTTGGGCACCCTGGCAACGCACGCTGTACTTCAGCGGCGTACCGCTCACCGGCCTGCTGCTGGCTTGGCCATTGGGCTTGATGCTGGCGGGCCAGAGCATGGCGGTTTGGGTCGGCAGTCGCAATGGCAATTCGATCGTGCTGGGATCGATCGTGTTCTCGCTCGGCATCACCTTCGTGCTGCACCACTTCTTTGCTGCCAAGACGCGCCAGTACCAAGCCGAACGCAATGCCACCGAGGCCCACCTGCGCTTGCTGCAAGCCCAGATCGAGCCGCACTTTTTATTCAACACCCTGGCCAATGTCAGCGCGTTGATCGAAGACGATGCGCCGAAGGCGCGCGAGATGCTGGACACCTTCACCGACTACCTGCGCGCCTCCCTGGCCAGCTTGCGCCATGCCGACACCGCGCTTGCAGCCGAGCTGGACCTGGTGGGTGCTTACCTGAACCTGTTGAAGATGCGCATGGGCGACCGTTTGCGGTTCCGCATCGAAGTGGCTGACGAGGTCCGCGCGCTGCGCCTGCCGCCCTTGCTGTTGCAGCCGCTGGTAGAGAACGCGGTGCACCATGGCCTGGAGGCCCAGGTCGATGGGGGCACGGTGTGTGTGTCGGCGCGGCTCGAAGGTCGCGTTCTGACGCTGACCGTGGCCGATGACGGCCGGGGTCTCGACGCCCCGCCGCGAACGCAGCACACCGCCGGTCGCGGGGGCACTGCGAACACCGGCCTGGCGCTGCAGAACCTGCGCGAAAGACTCCAGGCGCGATACGGCGCGCGAGCAAGCCTGGACCTGGTTGCATCCGAGCCCGGCACCCGCGCCACGATCCGCCTGCCGCTGGACCCTCAAACCCTTGATGCCACCCGATGACCACCGCCCTGATCGCCGACGACGAAGCCCATCTGGCACGCGCCCTGCAGAGCGCTTTGGCTTCGCTGTGGCCCGACCTGCAAATCGTTGCGGTGGCGCGCAACGGCATCGAAGCCGCAGAGCGCATTGCCACGTTGCAGCCTGATCTGGCCTTTCTCGACATCCAGATGCCGGGGTTGACAGGGCTGGAAGTCGCGCAGGGCATCGAAGGCGCCACCCGGGTGGTTTTCGTCACTGCTTACGACGAGTACGCGGTCCAGGCCTTTGAGCACGAAGCACTGGACTATGTGTTGAAGCCGGTGCGCTCCGAACGGCTGCAGCGCACGCTGGAGAAGGTTCGGCGCACGCTGGCCGCACCCGACGACGCGCGTTTGCTGGCAGCTCTGCAACGGCTATTGCCGGGGCCAGCGTCTGCGTCGGCCCCACGCGCGAACGATGCGACCCCCGCGCTGCGTTGGGTGCGCGCCAGCCAGGGTGAGAACACCCTGCAGATCGCGGTCGACAACGTGCGCTTCTTCCATGCCGACGACAAGTACACCTGCGTGCAAACCGCCGATGGCGAAGCGCTGATCCGCACCCCGATCGCCGAACTGGCGACGCTGTTGGACCCGCAACAGTTCTGGCAGATTCACCGCTCGACGATCGTCAACCTGGACCACCTGCAAGGCACGCGCCGGGACGACGCCAGCCGCCTCTACGTGCGAATCAAGGGTCACGCCACCGAACTTCCGGTGAGCCGGGCCTACGTGCACCTGTTCAAGGCGATGTAGGCCGCGTTAGAGCCAGCCGGCTTTGCGAAACCGCCACCACAGAAGAGCCGACACACCGCCGATCACGACCAGCGCCAACGGATAGCCATAGGTCCATTTCAGCTCGGGCATGTTGGCGAAATTCATTCCCCAGATGCCGACGAGGAAGGTCGCCACCGCGAAGATGCCGGCCCACGCCGCCAGCGACTTGGTGGTTTCGGAGTCTTCGATCGTCACCATCGATAAATTGACCTGGATCGCAGTCGCCACGGTTTCTCGCAAGGTCTCCAGCGTGGTGTTGCAGCGCACCAGATGGTCGTAGACATCGCGAAAGTAGTCCTGGCTGTTGTGGCACACCATCGGCGTGCGGCCGCCGAACAGTTTGCCGGTGGCATCCATCAGTGGGGTGACCGCATGGCGCAGCACAGCCACGGACCGCTTCAAGGCATAGAGGCGCTGGATGTTCTCCCGCGCATTGCCGGGCTCGAAGATGTCGTCCTCGATGCCTTCCAGTTCGTCCTCCATCGCCTCGATCAGCGGGAAGTAGCGGTCGACCACAGCATCCATCAACGCATAAAGCACAAACGACGGACCGTGGCTCAGCAGTACCGGATCGCGTTCAGCACGCTCGCGAACTCCCAAAAGGCTTTGCTTCGATCGGTTGCGCACCGACAGCACGAAGTTGCGGCCCACAAACACGCAAACCTCGCCGACATTCAAATGCCCATCGGCTTCGCGCTCGACCAGGTGCATCACCATGAAAACGGTGCTGCCGTACTCCTCGATCTTCGGGCGCTGGTGGCCATGGGCTGCGTCTTCCACCGCCAACGCATGCAGCCCGAACACCTGCTGCATTTGCATCAACTCGCCGTCGTCGGTGTCCTTCAAGGCGACCCAGACAAAGCAGTCGGATCGATCGAGGTACTCGCCGATCTGCGGCACCGGCACATCGGCCAGCTTGCGACCTTTGTCGTAGGCCACACAGTTGATCAGCATGCTCGACCCGAGCGCAACCGCGGTGCCGCCGCCTTCACGCGATCTCTTTCGGAGAATCTGTCAGCGGGTTCCTGCGCCCCACCCAAAAAGTCGCACCTGCTGCGCCATAGCGTTCGCTGTGCGGCACACCGCCTGCCAACTCGAAACCCTCGCCAACACCCAGGTGGCGTGTGTGCTCCCCCACTGTCAACCACATCTCGCCCCGCACCACCCATGCTTTGGCGTCGAAGGGGTGGCTGTGGGTTCCAACCACTGTCGACGGCTCCCAAAGACGCTTGAGCACAGTGTCGTAGCCCTGCTGCCGCAAATCGGCTGAGAAGCGGTCGAATGCGGAGTCGTCGCTGTCCTGCATGCGCGGAATTTTGCGTCAGAACCGATGCACTCGCCGGCAGAAGCACCAGCAGAACGCGGCAGCGCCAGCCATCCGCTTTGGCGTCCGAACGGTCAACTGTCAAATCGTTCGGGTGTCGAACATCAACAATTCGACACCGCCGCTGGCGAAATTCGCCAGATCAGCCGCAGTGGCCTTGCCTTCGGATGAAGCCGACGCAACCTGGATGTCGGCCATGAAGGCTGCATTCTGCTTCCCTGCCACCCTCGGAAGGGACAGGTCCGAAAACAGCCAGTCTCGCGCGCGGCGCTGGCTACCATCGAGCCATGTTGCCGCACCTGGATCCCGATGCCGCCTACCTGGCGCTGACTGCTCGCGATGCGCGCTTCGATGGATGCTTGTTTGTCGGGGTGACCTCCACCGGGGTCTACTGCCGGCCGGTGTGCCGGGTGCGCACCCCGCGTCGCGAAAACTGCCGCTTCTTTCAAAGCCCTGCCCAAGCCGAGGCAGCCGCATTCAGACCCTGCATGAAGTGCCGTCCGGAAATCGCTCCGGGCTTGTCGCATACCGATTCATCGCATGCATTGGCGATTGCGGCGGCGCACTGGATCGAACAAGCGGTGCATGCAGGTCGCTCGACCCGGCTGCCCTTGCTGGCTGCGCACCTGGGAATCACCGACCGCCATCTGCGACGCATTTTTTACAGCGCGCACGGGGTGACACCGCGCGACCACATCGCCACCCTGCGCTTGCTGTTGGCCACGCAATTGCTGACCGACACCACGATGCCAGTGACCCAAGTCGCTCTGGCCAGTGGCTTCGACAGCTTGCGGCGCTTCAATGCAGCCTTCGTCGAGCGCTATCGCTTCAACCCGAGCCGCTTGCGTCGCGACAGCGCATCGCAAAGCAAAAACAGCATGACAACCCGCCCATCGGCTTTGCGACTGGCCTACCGACCCCCGTACGACACCCAAGCCATGCTGGCGTTTCTGGCGCGCCGTGCTGTGCGCGGCATAGCCGAGGTCGACGGCTTGGCTTGGCGCCACACCATTCGATGGCCGCACGGGCACACCCACTTGAGTGGCTGGATGGAAGCCCGTTTCGATACCACGCAGCATGAAGTGCACTTGCGCACCTCCGAGAATCTGACGCCGGTGTCGGGTGCCTTGATGCAACGGGTGCGCCAAGCGCTGGATCTGGATGCCGACCCGCAAGCCATCGACCCTGTGATGGCATTGCTGCCGGTTTCCACCCGACCCGGCGCGCGCTTGCCCGGAAGCATGGATGGCTTCGAGATCGCGGTGTGCGTGATCCTCGGGCAGCAGGTGACCGTCAAAGCCGCGCGCACCCTGGTTCAGCGGGTGGTCGACCGCTATGGCGAAGCGCTGGTCACTCCCTTCGCCACGCTCACGCATCTGTTTCCCACCGCCGAGGTGCTGGCCGAAGCCAATCCCGATGTGATCGGCAAGCTGGGCATCGTGCGCCAGCGCGTGGGTGCGATCCGCGCCTTGGCGCAAGCTGTGGCCGATGGTTCATTGCAGTTGCATCGCGGTGCCGATCTGGCGCGCACCCTGCAGCAATTGCATGCGCTGCCCGGGGTGGGCGACTGGACCGCGCAGGTCATCGCGATGCGTGCTTTGGCTTGGCCCGATGCATGGCCAGCCACCGACATCGGTTTGATGAATGCGTTGGGCTCGCGCGATCCCAAACTCCTGGTCGCTCGCGCCGAAGCCTGGCGACCCTGGCGAGCCTATGCAGTGATGCAGTTGTGGAATCACCTGGAAACGCAATGGGAAGCTGCCGCGCAAGCAACCCTGATTCGAGCCGCCAATCCATCACCCATTGCTGCAAAGGCATCGCCATGAATCCATTGCCATCGATTGACCGAAACCCGCTCCAAGCCCAATGCCGCACCGACACTCCGCTGGGCACCGTGACCCTGGCAGCCACCGAAGCCGGATTGGCTGCGCTGCTGTTCGATGGTCAATCGCATCATCCCGGCGAACTGGCAGTACCCAATGACATCGACCACCCGCATCTGCAATTGGCGATGCGCGAGTTGCATGCCTATTTCGATCGCCGTCTGCAGCGCTTTTCTGTTCCGCTGGATCCGCAGGGCACCGCGTTTCAGCAAGCCGTCTGGCGTGCTTTGATACAGATCGACTGGGGCATGCTCAGCACCTATGGCGCCGTGGCGAAGACCATCAGCAAGCCGAAAGCCGTGCGCGCGGTCGGAGCCGCGATCGGACGCAATCCGATCGGCATCATCGTGCCTTGCCACCGCGTGGTCGGGCACAACGGCCATCTCACCGGCTATGCAGGCGGGTTGCCGCGCAAGTCGGCATTGCTGAAGCTGGAAAACGCTGCATGGCGAACGCCGCAGCTGCAGTGACCCACGCATTCAATCCCGGCGCATCGCTGGCGCTTGCTCGATGACCCGCCGCGACCTGATCGAATTGCTGCTGCTGGGCGCGCTGTGGGGCGCGTCGTTTTTGTTCATGCGCATCGGTGCGGTTCCATTTGGACCGGTGGCGCTGGTGTTCGTGCGTGTGGCAGGTGCCAGCTTGCTGCTGATGCCGTTGCTGCTGTGGCGCGGTGAATGGACCGCTGTGCTTCGCCATTGGCGACCGATTGCGGTCGTGGGCATCATCAGTTCCGCTTTGCCGTTTTTGCTTTACATGGCAGCAGCACTGGTGCTGAATGCGGGCTTGATGTCGGTGTTCAATGCCACCACCCCGATCTGGGGTGCCTTGATCGCTTGGCTGTGGCTGGGCGAACGCCTGAACGCCCTGCGAATCCTGGGCTTGGCGGTGGGCGTGGCGGGCATCGTCGGCCTGGCCTGGGGCACAGCCGACTTTCGCGCTGGAGACCAGGGCATCAGCCCGACGCTGGGCATTGCCGCTTGCTTGGGCGCCACCTTGCTGTATGGCCTGGGTGCGAATGTGTCGCGCCGTCACCTGTCCGGCGTGCCCCCACTGGCGGTGGCGGGCGGCAGCTTGCTGGCCAGCACGGTGGCATTGGCGGTGCCCGCTGCTTGGGTCTGGCCAGCGATGCCACCCGATGCGCATGCATGGGCCGCTGCCGCAGCGCTGGCGTTCGCTTGTACCGGCTTGGCCTACGTGCTGTATTTCAGGCTCATCGCCCACGCGGGACCGGCCAACGCCATGGCCGTCACCTTTCTGATCCCGCCATTCGCGATCGCATGGGGCTGGATATTTCTCGACGAGATTCCAAGCTTCGCCACGGTTGTCGGTTGCTCGGTGGTGCTGTTGGGCACCGCTTTGGCAACCGGACTGATCGGCAAGCAACGCAGCGAAAGCAAGAACGGCCGCCCGGTTCCACCCGAACAGCCGTGAACTCAGCCCGCGTTTGCGGGGGTCAATTCGGGGGTCAGGTAGGGAATTGGTTTGCGGGGTGAATTTGCAGCGTAGCCATCGCCGGTCAGTGACTGATGAAACGCGATTGCGGCACCACGCGCAACTCACCCGGCAAGGTCGACAGATACTCGCCGATCATCTTCAGCTCTTGAAGACTGAACTGCTTCACCTGCGCGCCCATGATGGCGTTGGCCCGACCCAGATTCGGGTTGCCTTCGGTCTTGTAAGAGCGCAGCGCCATGCTCAGGTAGTCGCCATGCTGGCCGGCCAGCTTCGGGTAGGCGGCATTGATGGGCTTGCTGTAGTTGGCGCCGTGGCAGGAGGCGCAAGCACCCTTGGTCAACAGGGCTTCCACCGCAGCCGGTGGTTGCGCTGGCGTGTCGGCCACCGGTTTGATCGATGCAGCACCATGCTGCTGATAGAACGCCGCCAGATCGGCCATGTCGGCATCGCTCAGCGAACCGCCGATAGCGCGCATGGTGGGATGCTTGCGCTCGCCCTTCTTGTAGGCCACCAGCGAGGCAACGATGTACTCGGCGTTCTGGCCAGAGATCATCGGCACCTTGTAGACCACCGGGAAACTGGCTTGGTAGCCGGCAATTCCATGGCACCCGATGCACATCGAGGCCTTTTGCTCGCCTTTGGCAGCATCGCCGACTGCAGCAGGCGCAGCACCTTGGGCAAGCGCCGCAGGGCTCATCGACACAACAGCAGCAGACCACAGCAAAAGCCGGCAAACGGAGGACTTGATGGGGGTCTCGATCATCGAGTTCTTGATCATTGAATGAGGGCTCGCGGGCGTGAACAGCACAACCCCGCATTATAGGGCGCCCCCTATACTGGCAGCGCCCAGGAACCGAGGTTCCCCCAAGGTCTCCTTTACCTGCTGCATCCCATGAAATTTCAAGGTTCCGACCAGTACATCGCCACCCCCGATCTGATGCTGGCTGTCAACGCCGCGGTCACCTTGCAGCGCCCCCTGCTGGTCAAGGGCGAACCCGGAACCGGCAAGACGATGCTGGCCGAAGAGGTGGCCGCCGCACTCGGCATGCCATTGATGCAATGGCACATCAAGAGCACCACCAAGGCACAGCAAGGCCTGTATGAATACGACGCGGTCAGCCGCTTGCGCGACAGCCAGTTGGCCGGAGCCGACACTGCCGAGCGGGTGCGCGACATCCGCAACTACATCGTCAAAGGGGTGCTGTGGCAAGCCTTCACCGCCGAGCAACCCGTGGTGCTGCTGATCGACGAGATCGACAA
>JBBSPW010000046.1:0-21797 GCA_038258365.1 Burkholderiales bacterium
GTGCTGCCGATGGGATCACCCCGACGCTTCAGCGATGCAGACCTGCGCCGGCTGGGTGCCGTACAAACCGGCGTCGCATGCGAATGCCCGCACCACTTGGCGGAACTGGTGCTGCTGTTGACCGCATTCGAACGCTACAGCGCCGAATGCGAGGCGGAGTCATCACCCGTCGGCGCCGAGGTGAACGGTGATTTGCTCCGTGATCTACACAGCGATCTGCACGGCGATCTGAACCGCCTTGCCGGGGCGGCGCGTGCGTTGCTGGAAACTGCGCTCGATCGCGTGGTTGCCGCCGAGGGCCTGTAGCCACCCTCTGCGACACCGCAGTCGCGGGTCAGCAGCCGAGATCGTTTGTGGACCCGCCCGGCGCAATGGCGGAAAATCGCGCCACCGTTTGGCAACGAACTCAACAGGCGCGGCAACGGGGCATCTGGGCAATGTCAACGATGAAACCAAAACCATGACCGAGACCCGCGCGTTGGCGAAACTGCTGGACACCCAACGCGACAGCATCATGCAACGCTGGCGACAGCGTGCACTGCAGCTCGACCCGGCGCAAGAATTGCCTGCCCGCGCACTTGACGACCATGTACCGATGCTGATCGGCAGCGTGATCGCCAGCTTGGACCGTGCCCCCACCGGGGATCCACCAGCGGCGACGGAGCCCGGTGCTCCGGTGCATGGCACCACGCGGCTGCACGACGGCTATGCGCTCGACGACGTGGTGGCTGAGTTGTCGATGTTGCGGTCGTGCACGATCGAGCTGGCAGAGGAAGCCGGCCACGTCTTGCGGGGCACCGCGCTGCAGGAGCTGTACAACGCCGTCGACCGGATCATCGGCGACGCCGTATCGGCCTACGCCAGTGAGATGAGCACCGCGCTGCAGCGCCAGCATGCAGAGCATCTGGCCTTTATCGCCCACGACCTGCGCTCGCCGCTGAATGCCATGGCCTTGTCGGTCGAGGTGCTGGCGCGGTCATGGCCGAAGGGCGATGCCCACAGTGAGGGAGAAACCCAGGCCCAGCAGATGTTGGGCAATCTGTCGCGCAGCGTCCGGCGTTTGTCCGGCATGGTCGACAGGGTGCTGGAAGACAACATCATCGCGGCGGCCCGCAACGAGGCATCGGTCATGCTGCTGCGGGTTGCAGACATCGACTTGCTGCCACTGATCAGCGATCTTGCCCGGCGTTTCGAAGCCGATGCACGCGCAGCCGGCTCGCAGATCGCCATCGATGTGCAGAGCGGGCTCAAGGTACGGGGCGACGCGGTGCTGCTGGAACGTGCCTTGCAGAACCTGCTGGTCAACGCCATCCAGCATGCGTCGCCCGGTGTGGTTCGCATCGAAGCAAACCGAGAAGGCCGCAGCGTGGTTTGCCAGGTGCTCGACCAGGGGGGTGGCTTGCGCAATGCGTCGCAACCCGATCGGTCGAAGCGCGGCCTGGGGCTGCGGATCGCGCGCCAGTTCGTGCAATCACACGGCGGCGAGATGCGAATCGACAGCCGCAGCGACGGCACCACGGTGCGGATCGAACTGCCGGACGGATCGGCTGCCTAGCCGCTTTCAGTCCCCTACCGCGGGCGCCTGCCGAATCGCATCACGGGTCATGCCCACCGCCACCACCTGCTCAACCCAATCCACCTGGTGGATGAGCCCCGGGTCCACCTGCACATGTTTGCCCGGAAGCCAGTTGCGGGTGTTGACGACAAGCGCGCGAATGCGCCAGGAGTCGGACTCGATCAGGAAGTCTTCGACATGGCCGATCTCGCCGTCTTCAGCCTGAATGTGATAGCCCGTGACCTCGGCCGCGCTGCGCAGGTGCGAGTCGGATCCGCCTTGACCAGCAATTGCCAGATCGACCTCGGCCCCGGTCAGCACCGCGGCCTGGCGCGCCTCTGTCAGCGGGTCCGACACCGGCAGCGCGCCCATGCCCCACAACCCGGAGCCTGCCCAGTACATCGGGTAGCCGTAGTAGGCCGCGTGGGTGGCTTCTTGCTGGCGCGACACCGGTGCGTGGGTTTCGACCGCTGGGCTGTTGCGCACCTGCTCGCGATTCAGATGCGTCTGCAGGCCGTTCTCGCCCAGCGGTCCCTGAGCCACCGATGTCGGCGAGACCAGCACCTTGCGGCTGTCGAGCCAGCTGCCGGTGTCGACCACCAGGTAGCGCACGGTCCAGTGCTCGTCGTCGAAGTACAGGTCGGTGATCTCGCCGACCTCGTCGCTGTCAACGGCCAGCAGCTTGCGGCCGATCAGGTCGCTGTGACGGTGATTCATAGTGGGGACTCCTGTGGAAGGGATCGGATGGTGAGGCCAGAGCGGGATCCTGCCATTGGCCATCGGCCATCGGCCACTGCACATCCGCCATTGGAAAGCAGCCTTCTACCCGATGCTCTCATCCGGATGCCGAGTTGTCATGATGCCCTCCACACCGCCGCGGCACACTCGTTGCTTGGCCTTGCTGTCGAAGATCCGACCCAACCCGTGACTCCCCCCGACGATGACCATTGACACCTTGCTCGAATGGGTCCGTCCGTGGCTGTTTCTGGCTGGCACGATGCTGGCACTGGTGCTGCTCGGGCTGGGACTGCACGCCTTGCTGTATGCAGTCGCACGGCGGCTGGCGGCGCGCACCGCGAGCGCATTCGACGAACTGCTGGTGGCCGAGACCCGCGCGCCCGCGAGGCTGCTGGTTCCGCTGCTGCTGGTGAACTTCGCCTGGTCTTCCTCGGGCCTGGCACTCAAGGTGCAGGCCTTCGGTCAGCGGCTGCTGACGATCCTGTTCATCGTCACGGCGGCATGGTTGATCGTCCGTGCGTTGCGGGCGGTGACGCGCTGGACCACGCAGCGTTTCCGGATCGATGTGGACGACAACCTGCGTGCCCGCGAGGTCCAGACGAAGGCCATGGTGCTGCAACGCAGTGCCTCGCTGGTGGTGGTGGTGGTGGCCGCAGCGCTGGTGCTGATGCAGTTTCCGGGAATCGAGAATGTCGGTGCCAGCTTGCTGGCATCGGCCGGCGTAGCGGGTCTGGCGGTGGGCCTGGCGGCACGGCCGGCACTGACCAACCTGCTGGCCGGGTTGCAGCTGGCGCTGACGCAGCCGATTCGCATCGACGATGTGGTGATCGTCGAAGGTGAATGGGGCCGCATCGAAGAAATTCGCAACACCTTCGTGATCGTGCGCATCTGGGACCTGCGGCGCTTGGTGGTGCCGCTGTCGTACTTCATAGAGAAGCCGTTCCAGAACTGGACCCGGGTGACCGCCGACCTGCTGGGCACGGTGTTCGTGCATGTGGACTACACGACGCCGGTGGGCACCGTGCGCGACGAACTGAAGCGCATCCTGGATGCCTCGGGCCTGTGGGACGGCAAGGTCTGGAACCTGCAGGTGACCGAGTCCAACGAACACACCGTGCAGTTGCGGGCACTGATGAGCGCGCCCGACGCCAGCACCGCCTGGGACCTGCGCTGTCTGGTGCGAGAACGCCTGATCGAGTACCTGCAACGCGAACACCCGCGCGCGCTGCCGCGCAACCGCGCCGAACTGCTGGCGCAGCAAGACGCCACCACCGCACCGGCACCGGCCGGCCCCGCCAGGCACCGGGGTCCGGCGGGCTCGGGCTCGGGCTCGGTCACCACCGATGGCATCAGCAGCATCGACGGGCGATCCTGAGGAAAAGGCATGCCGGCAGCCAGCGATTTCGACCGATCGTCGCCGCGACTTTCGGGCACGCTCCAGCGATGAGCACGCTCGCTGCATCTGAAACCACCACGCCGTTCCAGGTGCTGCCCTGCGTGCTCGACATCGAGGCGTCCGGCTTCGGCCGCAGCAGCTATCCGATCGAGATCGGCTATGCGCTGCCCGATTCGCAAGCCGTGTGCATGTTGGTGCGGCCGGCGCTGCATTGGACCCACTGGGACCCGGCTGCCGAGGCGGTCCACGGCATCGGGCGCCAGACGCTCGACGCCCACGGCCACAGCCCACTCGAAGTGGCCACCCGATTGAACCGCGACCTGCTCGGCCGCACGGTCTATTGCGACGGTTGGGCGCACGACTATCCGTGGCTCGCGGCGCTGTTCGACGAAGCCGGCGTCGGGCAGTGCTTCAAGCTCGAAGCCGTGGGACGGTTGTTCGACGACGAGCGCATGCAGCAGCTGGACGCAGCACGGCACGCTGCCCGGCTGCAACTCGGACTCAGGCGGCACCGAGCCAGCAACGACGCGCGGGCTTTGCAGCGCGCCATCGCTGCAGTGCAGGGTCGATAACCTTCGTCCGAAGCCTTGTCAGGCGCCGACCGGTGGCGCAGCTGCGGCCAGCTCCGCTTCCTGCAACGCGCGCCACATCACCTTGCCCGATCCGCTCTTGGGCAGGGCGTCGACGAATTCGACGATCCGCGGCACCTTGTAGACCGCCATGTGCTCGCGCGCCCAGTCGATGAGGTCCTGCGAGGTGGTGGTGGCACGCGCGGCTTCCCTCAGCACCACCACCGCCTTGACGGTTTCGCCGCGGTAGGCGTCGTGGGCCGCGATCACGCAAACTTCCTGCACCATCGGGCAGCCGAACAACAGCAACTCGACCTCGCTCGGCCAGACCTTGAAACCACTGGCGTTGATCATGCGTTTCAGGCGGTCGGTGATGAAGAAGTAGCCTTCGTTGTCGCAGCGACCCAGGTCGCCGGTGCGAAAGAACGGCTTGCCGTCGATCTCGATGAACGCCGCGCGGGTGGCCTCCGCGTGCTGCCAGTAGCCTTTGAAGACCATCGGGCCATGGGTCACGATCTCGCCCACGCCTTCGGCCGGCATTTCTTGCAGGGTGTCGGGGTCGATCACGCGGCTGTCGACACCGAAGATCGGAATCCCCAGGCACTGCAGCTTGACGCGCTCGGGCGGGTTGGCGTGCGATGGCGCCGCCGTTTCGGTGAGCCCATAACCTTCGGCGAAGTCGATGCCGAATTCGGCTTGCAGCCGCGCCGCCACCGCTTGCGGCATCGCCGCGCCGCCGCCCGACAGATAGCGCAAGCTGGACAGGTCGAAGCCCTGGTAGTTGGGGCTTGCGAACAAGTCGATGATCATGGTCGGGATGCAGGTCCAGTGCGTGACCTTGTGGCGCGACATCAGGCGCCCGGCCAACTCGCGATCCCAGCGCGGCATCAGCACCACGGTGCTGCCGTAGAACACCGGTGACAGCACGCCGTAAAGCATGCCGGTGATGTGAAACATCGGAACCACGCCCAGCGAGACGGTCTCGGCACTGACATAGCCCCACAACCCGCCGCCGACCACGTTGGCCATCAAGGTGCGGTGGGTGTGGATGCAGCCCTTGGGCATGCCGGTGGTGCCCGAGGTGTACGGCAACAGCGCCATCTCGTCAGGACCGGCCTGCGGTTCGGTCGCACGGTGGTCGCTCGCCAGTGCGTCCGACCAGCGCGTGACGCCGGGTGGCAACGCAGGGTCGGACATCAGCCACGGCAGCAGTGCGGCCGTAGGGGCTTCGAGGGGGTCGATGGTGTCCGGCAGCGCATCGGCCAGTCGCGTGGCCAGCAGCGACTTCAAGCGCTGTTCGGGCGCAAGCCCCCCGTCGGCCTGCAGCACGATGGCGGCGAGGTCGGCGGTGGTGATGGCCACCCTGGCACCTGCGTCGACGATGGTGTGGCGAAACTCCTCGGCCCGGTTCATCGGGTTGACGGGCACCACCACGGCATCGGCGCATTGGATCGCATAGAAGGCGACGACGAACTGCGGACAGTTCTGCATGAACAGCAGCACCCGGTCGCCGCGCTGCACGCCCTGCGTCTGCAGCCAGCCGGCCAGCACCCGCGCTTGGCGGTGCAGCTCGGCATAGCCGAGGTCACGGCCGAAAAAACGGAAGGCTGCCTTGTGCGGATAGCGCTGCGCGCTGACCACGAGGTTGGACCACAACGTGGTCTCTGGCAGCACCAGCTCGTGCGGCAGTCGCTTGGGCCAGACGGCATGGTGCGGGCGTCGATCGGCTTCGTTCAAATGGACCTCCGGGTGACAAGTCCGAGGTTTACGCGACCGGCGCAGCCGCGCCATCGTGCCAAACCCGCAAACCGCCGAAGCGTGAGGCTTGGGGTTTGGGCTCGGGGAACGGGGAACGGGGACCGAAGCCCCAAGGTGTGGTCAACGGCCGCGGCCGCCGGGTGCTTCCGCCGCCATCCGCGCCCTGGAGGCCTTGCTGCGGATCTTCCACTGCTGCGCCTGGGCCTTTCGCTGCAGCGCCGAGAGCGTGTCGCGCCGCGCTTCGCGCTGCAGCTTGCGCCAGCTGCGCAAGCGCTCGGCGGGCACGGCGTCGCGCACTGCGCAACCGGGCTCGGCTTCATGGCCGCAGTCGCGAAAGCGGCATTGCGATGCCAGCGCGGCGATGTCCGTGTAGGCCGCATCCAGGGCCTCGGCATCGCCGTCCAATCGCAGCGTGCGAAGTCCTGGCGTGTCGATGATGCAGGCCCCACCCATGGCGATGTGCAGCGAACGTGCGGTGGTGGTGTGGCGGCCACGGCTGTCGCCGGCACGGTTGGCACCCACCTCCTGTGCCGCATTGCCCACCAACGCATTGGTCAGCGTGCTCTTGCCGGCCCCGCTGGAGCCCAACAGCACCAGCGTACGGCCGGGCTGCAGCCAGGGCGCCAATGCCGCGGCCGGCGGGTCGGCCGACACATTCAGTGCGTTGACTGCGACGACATCGGCAGCAGGGCCGAACAGCGGTTTCGGCAGCAGTGCGCGCACGGCCGCTACGGGGGCGTCGGCATCGGCGCACAGGTCGCGCTTGGTCAGCACCACCACCGCGTCGACCCCTGCCATGCGCACCAGTGCCAGGTAGCGTTCGAGCCGCCGCAGGTTGAAGTCATGGTCCAGGCCCATCACCAGCAACGCGGTGTCGACGTTGCTGACGATCACATGGCGAACGCTCTTCTGGCGACCGTCGTGCACGCGCCGCGCCAGCTGACTCAACGGCGGTATGCGCTGCTGCACCCACCACTCGCCAAAGCGGTTGGTGGTGGCCAGCACCCAGTCGCCGACAGCGATCGAGTCGTCTTCGGCGGCCAGCGCGGCCCGCAGGGCTGGCAGCAAGCGACCGGGGTGTGTGGTGTGGCCGTCGTGCAGCGAAAGGCCCTCTCGCTGCACCTCGGTGACGCGCAGCAGCGCGGGCGGAGTCGGGAGCGCGTCGGAACCCGGGCCTGGATCGGCGGTGTGTTCGTGAACGGGTCGGGGTTGGAGCTGGGACAGTTGCTGCAGCATCGCCGGGGTCAAACCGATGGCGCGCAGCGCTTCGATGTCGAGGGTCTCGATCATGGTGGGTGTGAAAATCGTCTCGTGCAGAACGGGCGGCCTCATCCGGATTGAACGAACGGCCACACCGGGACCGCCGCAGCTTGTCAGCCGCTGGCGGGGTCGTCTTGGACGGGGTTCTGCAGACCGCATGCAAACGCACGAAAGCGCGCAAACTGCGCACAAACAGCGCACAAACAGCGCATGCGGCGCGATCGATTCCGGGTCGGGACCCGGCTGGGTTGTCGAAGCGCGCTTTCGGGGGTCGACCCGAAAGCGCCGGCTGTCAACCGAGTTGCAGCGCGGGCAGGCGGCCTGGCAGGCTTGCCGTCGAGTGGGCGTGTGTGGGGTTCTTCATGGCAGCCTCCTCGGGTCGGTTGAACGAGCGGGCGCGAGTCTGCGCCTGCGCCGCGGCAGCGTCAAGCTGCGTGCAACTTTCAGCGGACGGCGGGGGTGACACGCCACAGTTCGCCGTTGTTCTCGTCGGTAACGACATAAAGCGAGCGATCGGCACCCTGCTTCACATCGCGCACGCGCTGGCGCCGGTCCGACAACAAACGCTCTTCGCCATCGACCCGGCCATTCGCGTCGAAGGTCAAGCGCACCAGTTCGCGATCCTTCAACGCACCGACGAACAGGCTGCCGCGCCACTGCGGCACGCTGTCGCCGCGCCACCACTGCGCACCCGATGGCGCAATCACCGGGTCCCAGTAGTAGACGGGCTGCTCGGTGCCCTCGACCGCCGTGTTGCCATCGCCGATCGGGCGGCCGGAGTACTCCTCGCCGTAAGCCGCAACCGGCCAGCCGTAGTTCTTGCCGCGCTCGACGAGGTTCAGTTCGTCGCCACCCTGGGCACCCATCTCCACCACCCACAGCCGCCCTTGGGAATCGAAGTCGGCGGCCTGCACATTGCGATGGCCCAGCGACCAGATCTCGGGCTGCGCAGCCTTCTGGCCGACGAAGGGGTTGTCGCTGGGCACGCTGCCATCGGGCATCACGCGCAGCACCTTGCCCATGTGGCTCTGCATCTGCTGCGCCTGCGGTCGCATCGCAAGATCCGATCGTTCGCCCAGGGTCACATAGAGCATGCCGTCGGGACCGAAGGCCAGGCGCGAACCGAAGTGCTTGTTGCCGTCGTAGGCCGGCATCGCGCGCACCACCACCTGCGGTGCTTCGACGCGGCGTCGGTCGGCCGACAGCTTGCCGCGCGCCACCGTGGTCGCGTTGCCGCCTGAGCGCGGCTCGGTGTAGCTCCAGTAGATCAATCGATCGGTGCCGAAAGACGGGCTCAGCGCCACATCGAGCAACCCGCCCTGCCCGCCGGCATCGATCTTCGGCAGGCCCTCGATCGGCTCGCCCGTCTTGCCATCGGCTGTGACGATGCGCAGCCGCCCCGGGCGTTCCGTTACCAGCAGATCCCCACCCGGCAAGGGCTCCACCGCCCAGGGGTGGGCCAGGCCCTTGGCCAGCACCGTCACGTTCAACTGCGGGCTCTTCTGCTGCACGGGGCAGGCGCGGGTCTGGCCTGCAAACGAGGGCTGCTGATTGGGCACGTTGGCCTGCCGACCTTGCTGCAGCGGTTGGCAGCCCGCCGCGGCGGCATGGGCAGGCGCAGCGCTGAACGCCAGCAGCAGACAAAGGACAAGCGAAGTGCGGCGCGGTGCCACGGATGACGACAAGGACAACTGCATGGGGTGCTCCAAAGAATCCAGACAACCTTGACTGTGCAGCAACCGCCAGTTTCCGCCGCCGCGCGGGGCTGATCCGCGGCGATCGAACTGCGGGGTGCGGCGGTGGCTCTAGACTTTTGCCCATGCCACCCACCGCGCTGCACGACCTGCCGCTGTTGCACATCGACTCGTTGCTGCTCGTGCTCGACAAGCCGGCGGGCCTGCTGGCTGTGCCGGGCCGGGGCGAAGCCGGTCGCGACAGCCTTGCGACGCGGGTGCAGGCGCAGATCGCCGACGCACGGGTCGTCCACCGCCTGGACATGGCGACCAGCGGCCTGATGCTGATGGCGCGCGGCGCCGATGCGCAGCGCGCGCTGAGCACCGCCTTTGAGCAGCGGCAGGTGCACAAGCGCTACGAAGCCATCGTCGAAGGTCATCTGCTGGAAGACGCCGGCAGCATCGACGCTCCCCTGTCGGCCGACTGGCCGAATCGCCCACGACAGAAAGTCGACCCCGTGGACGGCAAGCTGTCGCTGACCCACTGGCAGGTGCTGGACCGCAACCACGATCGGCCCGCATGGACCCGCTTGGTGTTGCACCCGGTCACCGGCCGCAGCCACCAGTTGCGGGTGCACCTGCTGTCGATCGGGCATCCGATTCGCGGCGATGCGCTCTATGCCCCGCTGCCCCCGCAATCGACACGTCTGCTGCTGCATGCCACGGGTCTGGCATTTCCGCATCCGCTCTGCGGTGCCCCGTTGCACTTCGAGAGTACCGCACCCTTTTGAGCAGAGAAGGCCGATCTACAGTGCGGCGATGAACACTCACCACCTGACCGTCATCACTGGCGCTTCGCGCGGGCTGGGCCTGGCGATGCTGAAACAGCGGCTCGCCGAAGGGCACCGTCTGTTGGCGATCTCCAGGACTCGGCCCGATCTCGCCGCGCCGGACGACGACCGGCTCGAGGTTTGGCAAGCCGATCTGTCGGATGCGGCGCCAGTGGCAGCGCGGCTGCACGACTGGCTGGTCGCCATCGATCCCGCAACCCTCGCTTCGGTCAGCCTGATCAACAACGCCGGAGTGGTGTCGAAGCTGGCGCCGTTGGGCCAGATCGACAGCGACGAGCTGAGCACCGTGATGCGGGTGGGTCTGGAAGCGCCGTTGCTGCTGAGCGCTGCCTTTCTTCGCGCGACGCAGGACTTCGCGGTGCCACGCCGGCTGCTGATGATCTCGTCCGGGCTCGGCCGAAGGCCGATGGCATCGGGCGCTTCCTATGGCGCTGCCAAGGCGGGGCTCGACCACCTGGCCCGCGCGCTGGCGCTGGAAGAAGCCGAGCTGCCCAATGGTGCCCGCGTGATGTCGCTGGCTCCCGGCGTGATCGACACCGACATGCAGGCACAACTGCGCGCTGCCGACCCGGCCCTGTTCGGTGAACGCGATCGCTTCGTGCAAATGAAGGCCGAAGGTCGGCTCTACAGCCCCCAACACGCGGCTGAGAAGGTATTGGCGGTGCTGGACAGCGCCGACTTCGGCATCGGCGAACCGATCGCCGATGTGCGCACCCGATGAGCCGCGCTGCCGATTTGATCGCCGCGCTGGGCCTGCGCCCGCATCCGGAAGGCGGCCATTACGGCGAAGTGTTTCGATCGTCGCTGCAGGTGCACCTCGAGGCGCCGCCGGACGATCCTCGACCCTTGCGCAGCGCCCTCACGACCATCGACTTCCTGCTGACCACCGGCCAGTTTTCGGCCTGGCACCGGGTGCGATCGGACGAGACCTGGCACCTGCTGGAAGGCGCCCCGCTGACCCTGTGGTTGGCACCACCCGACCTGTCGCGCATCGAGTCGGTCGAACTCGGCACGGTCGATGCCACCCGGCGGCCCCGCCATGCGGTGCCGGCAGATTGGTGGCAAGCGGCCGAATCGACCGGCGACTTCAGCTATGTGGGCGCCACCGTGGGACCGGGCTTCACTTTCGAGGATTTCAGTTTCGGCCGCGACGACGCCGTGCTGACTGCAGCGATCGAGCGGATCGACCCGGCACTGCTCCGCTTGCTGTAGTCGCCCTTGGGTGCCTCAGCGAACGCTTCAGCCCGCCATCCAGGTTCCTACGTCGGTCTTCAACTGCGCCAGATCGGCGAGCCGCGTGTACATCATGTGCCCGGCGTCGTAGTAGCGGTGCTGCACCCGCGCCATCACTGCGGGCGGCAGGTCGAGTTGCGCCAGTGACCAGTCGCTGGCGCTGTACGGGGTTCCCAAGTCGTAGCGGCCGCTGGCGGCCAGCACCTTCAGGTGCGGGTTGCGGCGCATGGCGCGCGCCAGGTCGGGGCTCGTGGAGGTGAAACCCATTCGCGTGCTCTCGCCGCGGTGCCAGTTCCATTCCTGATGGGCTTCATGGGAAAGCACCTGGTAGCGGGTGTCGGTGTCGAAACCCAGGTCGGCGAAGTAGCCCATGGCCGCCATCGTGTACGGCCCTGCGATGGCTTCGATGCCGGGGTCGAACTCCCATTCGCGGGTGCGGGCCGCAGCCATCGGCCCGGTGGCGCGCGACTCCAGCCGGCCGACGATCTGCCCGCGGCTGCGCAGCGCTTCGAAGAAGAAACACTGGTCGCTGATGCGCAGGTTCTGCTCTTCGACCAGCGCACGTGGCAGGCCGGTCAGCTCCGACACGCGCTTGGCGATGCGGCTGCGCTGGGTGGCCGACATCCGCGAGCCGGCATGCAGCGCAGCGCTGTAGTCGTCGGCGACAAAGGCTTCGGCGGCTTCGCGAGCGGCTTGCGGGCTCTTGCCGAGCGCGCCCTTCAACAGACCGTGGTACTGCGCGGTGTTGGCGAACCCCGGCAGGAACAGCGCATACGGCAGGTGGTTGGCGGGCGCGAACACCAGGCTTTGCAGGTCCATTGCGCAGGAGATCAGCACCACGCCGTTCAAGGTCACGCCCACGCTCAGCAACTTGTCGGCCAGACCGGCGCCGCGGGTGGTTCCATAGCTTTCGCCGGCCAGCAGCACCGGCGATCCCCAGCGGCGGTGACGGGTGAGCCACAAGCGCACCGCTTCGGCCAAGGCATCGATGTCGCCATCGACACCCAACATCTTCTTGCGCGCCTCGGCGCTGGCGGTGACGGACCAGCCGGTGTGCGGTGGGTCGATGAACACCAGGTCGCAATGCTCCAGCCAACTGTGCGGGTTGTCCTGCACGGCATACGGCGGTGCCGGCATGCTGCCGTCGTCGGGCATCACCACCCGCTTCGGGCCCAGCGCCCCGAGGTGCAGCCAGATCGACGACGAGCCCGGCCCGCCGTTGAATGCGAAACACACCGGGCGGGTCTTCGGGTCGGCGTCTTTCAGCAAGTAGGCGGTGGCCAGCACCGCGGCTTCGGGCTCGCCGGTGGCGGTGGCACTGCTGTCGGTCGCGACCGGCAGGAAAGCCGCGTGAACGCTGTAGTCGAAAGCGCGGCCCCCGAGCACCACCGAGCCCGTGTTCTGCACCGGCTTCTGCGCCACCAGGCGCTCGACCCGTGCCTTCAGGCGTTTGGCGGCGCTGCCTTCGGTGGCCTTCGAGCCTGCTTTCGCGGATTCTTCGGCGCCAGCGGTGTCGGGGTCTTCAATCAGACCCGAGGGGGTCGAAGGGGAGGTGTCTGCCATGGTGGGGATCTCGGATGGCGATCCGGCTGAGGATCGCGGGTAGGAATGCGCTCCGCGGCTGGAGCCGCGAGACCTTAGCCGATCAGCGCAGCGAACCGGGCCAGATCGACATTGCCGCCGCTCAGCACCACGCCCACCTTCAAGCCGCGCACGTCGACCACGCCCTCCAGCGCTGCAGCTGCAGCCAGGCACCCGGTGGGCTCCACCACCAATTTCAGGCGCTCGGCAAAGAAGCGCATCGCGGCCACCAGCTGGGCGTCGGTAACGGTGGCGATGCGCTCGACCCGTTGCTGGATCACCGGAAAGGTCAACTCGCCGGCATGTTGGGTCTGGGCGCCATCGGCAATCGTTTTCGGGGTGTCGATGTGAACGATGCGGCCGCTGGCCAGGCTCTGCTGCATGTCGTTGCCGGCTTCGGGCTCGACACCGACCACACGAATACCCGGTGTCAGGTGCTGCGCTGCCACTGCGCAACCTGCAATCAAGCCGCCGCCGCCGACGCACACCAACAGCAGATCGAGCGGCCCGCTGTCGGCCGTTTGCTGGATCAGCTCCAGTGCCGCGGTGCCCTGCCCGGCCATCACATGCGGGTGGTCGTAGGGCGGAATCAGGGTCATGCCGCGCTCGGCCGCCAGGCGCTTGCCGATCGCTTCGCGGTCTTCGCTGTACCGGTCGTACAGCACCACTTCGCTGCCGGGCTGCCCAGCTTGGTAACCGCGCGTGGCAGTCAGCTTGGCAGCCGGCGAGTCGTGCGGCATGACGATCACCGAAGGCATGGCCAGCAGGCGCGCCGACAAGGCGACCGCTTGCGCATGGTTGCCCGACGAGAAGGCGATCACCCCGGCCTTGCGCTGCGCAGCGTCGAATTGCGCCAGCGCGTTGTAGGCACCGCGGAACTTGAAGGCGCCCATGCGCTGCAGGTTCTCGCACTTGAAGAACAACTGCCCGCCGCAACGCACATCGGCCGTGGCGCTGGTCAGAACCGGCGTGCGGTGCGCAATGCCTTTGAGCCGCTCGGCAGCGGCCAGCACATCGTCGGCATCGATGGCCAGGGTGGGTTCGGCAGCAGCCGGGATGGAAGAAGAAGAAGAAGAAGTGGGCATGACAGAGAGCTCAGGCTTGAGGATCTTGAAAGGCATCGCGTCTGAAGGTCAGCACGAGGGTGTCGCGCCAGCCATGGGCTTCTGGGTCGATGGGTTGGATCGGGGTGGTTTCGTGGATCACGCGGGCATCGTCCAGCAACAATGCGCCAAACGGCTCGCTGAGCGTGAAGCGCACCCCATGCGGGCCGTCGGCTTCGAAGACGCGGGTTTCGCCGCCCTTGATGTTGTGGCGCGCCACCAGCATCACCACCACCAGATCGACGCCATCGCGATGCGCGCCTTCGGGTGTGGGACGGCCGATGCCGTCGGTGGTGTCGATGCGAAACGGGTGTGCCTCGATCGCCCAGGTGGCGGGGCCGCGCAGCGCGTCGGCCACATCGGCCAGGCCGCGCAGCAGCGCCAGCCAGGCGGGGTCGCGCACCAGCGCCTCGGGCAGCGGCTCGAACCAACGCTCGATTCCGCCGTGCAAGGCGTTGTAGGCCAGCGGCTGCCAATGCGCGCGGTGTGGCACCGGCACCACGGCACGATCGCCAGGCGTTGCCAGGAAACAACCATGCCGACGGTGGCGGTAGCGGCCCCCATCGCGCAGATGCGGGTCGGGTGGGAGCTCGTCCCACAACGGCTGCCAGACCTGCAATCGGGCCAGGTCCACTGCGGCCATCTCGGCCACCTTGGCTGCGTCAATCACCGCCCAGCCTGCGGTGTTCAGCGATTCGGCCGGCTGACGGCTGCTCGCAGTGAGCAACGCGCCGGCGATCGTGTCAGAAGCGTTCATCTTGCAATGCGAAATGGAGGCGGTGGCGCAAAACGTGAAGGTCTGTACGGTTGGCGGACCGCAGAAGGGAGGGGTCCCCAGAATCGGGTCTACCGACCGCGGCTTCGAGCCGTTAAGGTAGACACGGTAGTAGCGGAACTTGCATGAACGCGATAGCTCAAAACCCGAACGAATGTTTCTGTCTCGTCGAGATCATCGAGCTCAAGTGGCTGCTGACCGGACATGGAGTGCCCTTGCATGTAGAGCGGCTGCAAACCGACCGGCAGTATGCCTTGGCGACCCTGGCGCGAGCGGCTCAGGTGCCGAACCCGGGCCTGCAGGCTGCGGCGGCCCGTTTGCGCGGTTTGCTGGGTCTCGACAGCGCAACTTAGTCGGTCGCGCGGCACCCGCCCCCACGGCACTGCAGCGGAAGTTTGCCCGATCGGTCGGTCTTGTCGGGCTGGGTTTGCTGATGCTCGGAGCAGGCTGCGCGAACCGTCCGGCCGCTCCATCGTCTGTGGCACTCTTCGACGACGGATTGTTCGAACCCGCCGATGAAGCCATCGACCCTTCGCAGGTGTTCGCAGTCAGCCCCGCGATGCAGGCTCAAGCTCAGGCCATGCGCCTTCCGCAACAAACGCAACGCGATCAGCGACTGGTGCTGCTGTCGGCCCTGTATGGCAAAGGCAGTCTGCGACTGGCTTACGACGCACGCTCAACCCGCAATGCGACCGAGGCGTTCGAGGCGCGTGCCGGCAATTGCCTGTCGCTGGCCATCATGACCGCCGCGTTCGCGCGCGAACTGGGTCTGGAGGTTCGATTCCAGCGCGTGCAGGTCGATCCTTCTCATGCGCTCGAAAGCGGTTTGCTGTTTTCCAGTGGCCATGTGAACCTGGTGCTGGGCCGCATGCCGGCGTTGCTGGAGCGGGGCCGCTCGACCAGCGACAACCTGATCGTCGACTTCCTGCCTGCCGCAGAGTTGCGGGGCCAGCGTTCGGTGCCGATCGAAAGCCAGACGGTGCTGGCGATGTACTTCAACAACCGCGCTGCCGAGCGCCTGGCTGCGGGCCAGGTGTCGCAAAGCTATTGGTGGGCACGCGCTGCGCTCGAACAAGACCCCGACTTCGCAGGCGCAGCCAACACCCTTGGCGTGATCTTCTCGCGCCGTGACGCACCGCGGCAAGCCGAGGCGGCCCTGCGCCATGCCTTGCTGCTGGACCCGAACCATGCCGAGTCGCTCAGCAACCTGTCGCGGCTGTTGCTGGCCGAGGGTCGAAACGGCGAGGCGGCGGCGCTGGATTCCCGGCTGGCACGGCTGGAGCCGCAGGCGCCGTTCCACTTCTACGAACTGGGGCGCCGCGCGCTGGCCAGCGGCGATGCCCGGGCCGCGCGCGATTGGTTCCAGCGCGAGCTGCGCGCGCAACCCTGGCAAGACGACGTGCACTACTGGGCCGCGCAAGCCGATTGGGCGCTGGGAGACGGCGAGTCGGCAGCCGATCACCTGCGTCTGGCAGCCGAATCCAGCGGCGACGCGCGCAGCCGCGCCCGCTACATCGCCAAACTCGAAAGCCTGCGGGGCATCCGCAGGCAGTGAAGGCGCTGAACGCGGGCCGCGACCTCGCCGACCCGCAGCGCCGCGATCCGAGATAAACCGCACAACATGGACAAGTTGCCCGCGGCCGGCCCGCAACTCGCGTTAGCCTCCGCTCCCGATGAACACCCGCGCCACTCGCAAGAAACCCAACCCGTTGTTCGAGATCGCCATCACGATCGTCGTGCCGGCGTTGATCCTGATGCAGCTCAGTGGCGAAAGCCGTTTGGGCACGGTGCGGGCCTTGTTGCTGGCGCTGGCCTTTCCGTTGGTCTGGGGCGTGTGGGACGCCTGGGTGCGGCGCAAGTTGAACTGGCTGGCGGTGCTGGGGGTGGTCAGCACCTTGCTGACCGGCGGCATCGGCTTGCTGCAGCTCGACGCGTTCTGGCTGGCGGTCAAGGAAGCGGCGGTGCCGGGGTTGATCGGGCTCGTGGTGCTGGGCTCGGTGTGGACGCGTACGCCACTGATCCGCCTGCTGGTGTTCAGCCCCACGCTCTTCGATGTGGACCGGGTCCACAAGGCACTGGACGAACGCCGCAACACCGCGGCCTTCGAGCAGAAGCTGCGCACCGGCACCGTGCTGCTGGCCTGCACCTTTTTCTTCTCGGCGGTGGCCAACTATGTGCTGGCACGCTGGATCGTTCACGCGGCGGCGGGCACCGAAGCCTTCAACGAAGAGCTGGGCCGCTTGACGCTGCTGAGCTATCCGATCATCGCCGTGCCATCGATGCTGATGATGATGGCGTTGATGTTCTGGTTGGCCCGAGGCGCCAAGACCCTGACCGGCCTGGACCTGGGCGACATGCTGCAAGGCGGGTGAGACGACCCGCGCCACGCAGCCGCCGACCCGACGGAGTGGATCGCACCCGCCTAGAATCGGCCACCCCAACGACCCAGGCCCGTTGATGCGAGTGCCCCTTCCGTGCCAGTCACGCGGTGCCCGTCGCCACGCGGTCGAGCCCGGTGGACGAACGCGCTGACACCGGCGACCGGCGCCGCAAACAGGCACCATCGCCCGCCGGGCGGCCACGGTCGTCGTGGCTGTCATGGCTTGGCGTTGGCCTGCTGGTGGCACTGGTCGTGGTGGCGGTGGCCCAGGCGCGACAGTTCGCCTTGCTGCGCGAAGCGCTTTCGCCCGCCGAAGACTTGGTGGTGGTCGGCGTGCTGCGCACCGGATCCCAATACACGCAGTTGCTCGAGCAGTGGCGCGACCTGGCGGTTGCGCAACGCAGCGGTGCCACGAACCCCGACGCCGCGCCTGGCGCCCTGCAGAGCACCTACCGAAGTTGGAAGAGCCGGCTGGAATTCCTGCGCGCCGAGACTGCAAGGCAGACGGACCGCTCCGACAGTGCCCTCGCCCAAGCCGTGTCGGCCGTCGATGCCTTCATAGCCGAAGCCGATCCGGTTCTGGACAACCCGGCCGGCGCAGTCCAGAGCTACAGCGCCCTCGCAGCCCTGCTGCCAGGGCTTGAAGCGCTCGGACCCCGCATGGTGCAGATGTCGGGCGAGGTGGCCGAACAACTGGCCCAGCGGTCGCAGCAGCGCACGCTGGCGCTTGGCAGCAAGCGCCTCCTCGGTGTGGCGCTGGCGGTGCTGCTGGTCGGATTGACGCTCGCGTTCGCAGCGATTTCGCTGCGCCAGGTTCGCCTGCTGCGCCAGCGCCGCAAGAACTACGACACCCTGGCCGACGAGTTGCGGCAAGCGCGCCGAGATGCGGTGGCCGCCGGCCATGCCAGGAGCGCTTTCCTGGCCAACATGAGCCATGAGATCCGGACCCCGTTTCAGGGCTTGATGGGGATGCTTTCGCTGCTGCGCGAAACCGGTCTGAACCCGCGCCAGACAAGCTATCTGCGCACCGCCACCGAGTCGGCCGACCACTTGCTGGCGTTGCTCAACGACATCCTCGACATGTCGCAACTGGAAAGCGGCCGCATGACGCTCATGCCTGCGCCGCTGGACCTGCGCGCGCTGGTGCGCGAGGTCGAATCGCTGTTGCGCCCGCGGGCCAGCGCCAAACAACTGGCCCTGCACCTGGAGATCGACCCGGCGCTGCCCGAACGGGTGTTGGCCGATGCCACCCGCGTCAAGCAGATCCTGTGCAACCTGATGGGCAACGCGATCAAGTTTTCGGATCACGGCGCGGTGGTGCTGGACGCCCGTCTGGCGCCACCGCAGGGCGGCGTGCCGATGATCGAGATCAGCATCACCGACGATGGCATCGGCATGGACGAGGCCACTGTGGCGCGCCTGTTCAAGCGCTTCATGCAAGCCGACAACAGCACCGCCCGGCGCCATGGCGGAAGTGGTCTGGGTCTTGAGATTGCGCGTTGCCTGGCGCAGCTGATGGGCGGTGACATCGGTGTCCGCAGCAAGCCCGGCGTCGGCAGTTGTTTCTCGTTTCGGATGCCTGCTCAGGCGGTTCCTTTGGATGCTGCGCCCGCACTGCCGATGGGCGCCGAGTCGACTGCCACGCGGCGCCCGCTGCAGGTGCTGGTGGCCGAGGACCATCCGACCAATCGCCAGGTGATGGCCGCCCTGCTGGAGTCGATGGGCCACCAGGCGCATTTCGCGGTCAACGGCCATGAAGCGGTGCTGGCCGCGCAGCGCCAGCGCTTCGACCTGCTGCTGATGGATCTGCACATGCCGCTGCTGGACGGCGTGGGCGCCACGCGCGCCATCCGCGCCCTGCCCGACCCGGCGATCTCGACGGTGCCGATCTTCGCGTTGACCGCCGATGCTTTCGATGAGACGCGTGAACGCTGCCTGGTCGCCGGCATGAACGACTTCCTGACCAAGCCGATCAACCCGCAGGTTCTGCGCACCTCGTTGCGGCGCTTGTTCGGCAGCATTCAGGCCGGCCTGCCAGACCCGGACCTGCAGGACGGCTGCGAATTGGGCGGCCCCGGCACGCGCAACCGCCCCCCAGCTGCGGCGGCCCCTCACTTGCCGCCGCTGGTCGACGAAGCATCGGTGCACATGTTGCTGCAGGCGATGTCGGCCGAGCGTTACCGGTCTCTGGTGGCCGGTTTTCTCGACCAAGGCCCGGACACCGTCACGCGATTGCGGGCTGCTGTGCGCGACGCCCAGCCGCTGGAGCTGCGCGTGAACGCACACGCTGCGCGCGGCGCGGCATTGAATCTGGGTCTGAGCGGGCTGGCGGCCACCGCCGAAGCCTTGCACGAAGGCGCAGCGCATCTGCCCGCACACGAAATCGCACGCCTGGTGCAGCGCTACGAAGTGCAACTGCCCACCACACGCGAAGCGGTTCGTGCGCTGCAACTGACCGACCCGGCGGCAGCAGGCCCACCCCGGACCTGATCGAAGCGATCGGCAGGGCCCGCTGCCGCCGGCCTTCCACCCCGATGCTCAGACGATGATCGGCTCGGCCTCCAGCCGAATCCCGAAGCGGCCGTAGACGCTTTCCTGAATCGCCCGCGCCAGGGTCACCACCTCGGCTCCGCTGGCACCGCCGCGGTTGACCAGCACCAGCGCCTGCTTTTCGTAGACGCCCGCGCGGCCCACCGACTTGCCCCTCCAGCCGCAGGCGTCGATCAACCAGCCCGCAGCCAGCTTGACGCTGCCATCGGGCAACGGGTAGTGAACGATTTCCGGATCGCGGCCGATGATGTCGCGGCATTGCTCGACCGTCACGACAGGATTCTTGAAAAACGAGCCGGCGTTGCCGATCTCGGCCGGGTCGGGCAACTTGGCGCGGCGGATGGCGCAGACCCAGTCGAACACCGTGCGGGCATCGGGGTGGGTGATGCCGGTCTCGGCGATGCGACGTTCCAGGTCCAGATAGCCCAGCACCGGTTGCCAAGGCCGCGGCAGGCGAAAGCGCACCCGCGTGATCACGGCCTTGCCGGCTAGGTCGTGTTTGAACACGCTGTCGCGGTAGCCGAAGCGGCAGGCTGCGGCATCGAGCCGACCGGTGCGACCAGTGACCAGGCTCACCGCATCCAGAGACTCGAAGCGATCCTTGAGTTCCACCCCGTACGCGCCGATGTTCTGCACCGGCGACGCGCCCACCGATCCCGGAATCAGCGCCAGGTTCTCGAGCCCGGGCAGGTTGTGGTCGATGCTCCACCGCACGAGGTCGTGCCAGGACTCGCCGGCTCCGGCTTCGACGATCCACGCATCGGCCCGGGTTTCCGCCAGCCGGATGCCCATCACCTCGACCTTGATCACCAGTTCCTCGATGTCGTGTGTCAGCACCACGTTGCTGCCGCCGCCCAGCACGAACACCGGCGCCAGGCCGAATTCCGGATGGTCGACCACGCGTCGCACATCGGCGTCGCTGGCCACGCGCACCATGCGCCTGGCAACAGCCGGCAAACCGAAGGTGTTGAAGTCGCGCAGGCTCACTTTCTCCTGAATCTCGATCGAGGTCGTCGGGGTCATCGGTTCATTCTGGTGCATATTCGTTGCCTGTTCCCGCATCCACGTCGCCGCACGTCACCCCACCATGCCCAGCTTTGATGCCGTCATCGAACCCGATCTGGTCGAGATCCGCAATGCGGTCGCACAGGCCGGCAAAGAGATTGCCACCCGCTTCGACTTCAAGGGCAGCAGCGCTGCGGTCGAGTTGACCGAAGCCAGCGCCAAATCGCGCGAGTTGGTGCTGTACGGCGACAGCGACTTCCAGCTCGACCAGGTGCGCGATGTGCTGCTGGCGCGGCTGGCCAAGCGCAATGTCGATGTGCGCTTTCTGGATCTGTCGGCCAAGCCGCAGAAGTTGGGCGGCGACAAGCTGAAGGTGTCGGTGCCGGTCAAGACCGGGGTCGATGCCGACGTCGCGAAGAAGATTCAGGGCGCCATCAAGGTGTCGAAGTTGAAGGTGCAAGCTGCTTACCAGGGTGATGCGGTGCGCATCACCGGTGCCAAGCGCGACGACCTGCAGGCCGCAATGGCGCTCTTGAAGACCGAGATCGCCGATTGGCCGCTCTCGTTCGACAACATGCGGGCGTGATGAAGGGGCAGCAGTCAACCGGCTCGACAAAGTCACCGCGGATCGCGGCGCTGCTCGTGGCGGTGATGGCCTCGATGGCCGCAATGTTCACGAGCCCGGCGACGGCAGCCGGTGTCGCGCTCTCGGGTCGAATGGGTGACCGCGCGCTGCTGGTGATCGACGGCACCCCGCGCACGGTGGCACCCGGCCAGACCACGGCCGGCGTGCGCTTGTTGCGCTGGCAAGGTGACGATGCCGAGATCGAACGCGACGGGGTCGTGCTGCGGCTGAGCCCGGGTGGCGCAGCTGCCGTGGCCGGCACGCCCGCGGCCCGCACGAGCCCGCGTGAGGTGGTGCTGGCGACCGGCCCCGGGGGCCACTTCACCACCCAGGGCGCCATCAACGGCCGCCCGGTGCCCTTCATGGTCGACACCGGGGCCACGTTGGTGGCGATGGGGCGCGACCAGGCCGACCGGCTCGGCATCGACCTGCTCGATGCCCGCACCGCCACCACCATGACTGCCAACGGACCGGTGCGTGTGCACCTGGTGACACTGAACACGGTGCGCGTCGGCGAGATCGAACTCGTCAATGTCGGCGCGGCGGTCGTGCCGCAACCGATGCCGATGGTTCTGCTGGGCAACAGCTTCCTGTCGCGGCTGCAGATGCGGCGCGAACACGACTCGATGCTGCTGCAGATGCGGTAGCTCAAGCTTGCGAAGCCAACAGCCTCCGGGCGCATGCTAAAAACCTGCAGACGCTGCAGCAGAGGATCAAGATGGACCTGAATTTCACCGACGAGGAA
>JBBSPW010000047.1:0-21789 GCA_038258365.1 Burkholderiales bacterium
CACCCGCCGCACCGCGGCTTCGATGCAGACTGCGGCGGCGGCCCCGTTGCGGGCATCGATCTGCCCGAGCGGCAAGTCGGCGAGCCCCTCGGGAAGGCCGGGGGGCATCCACACCGGCAGGCAGCCCGGGGGGGCGAGTCGGATATCGGCTGGATGGGCCAGCACCGCAACCATCGCACTCGCCATCTCGTCAGCGCCGCTGCGGGTCGCGCGGCGCAACACCTGCGGATCGCCGACCACCACCACGTCGGCCAACGCGCCATCGCGAAACGCGCGGACGATGATCTCGGGCCCGATGCCGGCGGCGTCGCCCATCGTCAACAACAAAGGACCCGACGAGCCGAGCGTGGCCTCGGGCGCTGCTGCGCTGGCGTCGTTCATGCCGGGTTGTCGATGTCGATGAAGCGGTGCGCCAGGCCGAAGCGCTGCGCCAGCAACGCACCCACCGCCTGCACGCCATAGCGCTCGGTGGCGTGGTGGCCGCAGGCCAGGAAGGCGACCCCGGTTTCACGCGCCAAGTGGGCTTGGGGTTCGGAAATCTCGCCCGTCAGGTAGGCATCGGCGCCAGCATCGATGGCAGCTTCGAAGTATCCCTGCGCACCGCCGGTGCACCAGGCCACGCGCCGCAGCGGTCGGCCGTCGCCCGGCACCACCACCGGCGCCCGATCGAGTTGCCGCGTGACGGTCTCAACCAGCGACTGAAGAGAAGCAAAGGTCGCCGCATTCGTAGCAGAGGCAGCGGCGCCGATGAAGCCCAGTTGCTGCTCGCCGAAGCGAGCGTCCGCGCACAGCCCCAATCGCAAACCGAGCTGGGCGTTGTTGCCGAGTTCGGGGTGTGCATCCAGCGGCAGGTGGTAGGCATAGAGGTTGATGCCAGCCTCCATCAGGCGCTTCACCCGCGCCGCCAGCCAGCCGGTCAAGCGCCCGTCCTGCCCGCGCCAGAACAACCCGTGGTGCACCAGCAGCGCGTCGGCACCGTCGGCAACCGCGGCGTCGATCAAGGCCAGGCTGGCAGTGACCCCGGAAACCAAGCGGTGGACGGTCGCAACGCCCTCGACCTGCAAACCGTTCGGCCCATAATCCTTGAAGATGTCGGGTCGCAGCAGGTCCTGCAGGGCGGATTCGATCTGACTGCGCTCGGCCATCGGCGCATTCTGACGCCTGCAAAGCGAGCTTGCCCCGCCAGGCTGCCGTCAAGACCGCGGCGCGAGCAACCCGGGCGCCACTCCACCCCACCGATCCCCGAGACGAGCCGCCCCATTCGATGTTGCGCAGAACCTGGCTGGTGTTTTCGCAAGCCGTGACCATCGCCCTGGCGGTGTTGTTCGTGGTGCTGACGCTGAAACCCGAATGGCTGCCGCGCAGCGCTGCCAACGGGGTGCTGTTGCCGGCGCCCACCCTGGTGGTGGCGCCCCGCACAGGGCCCGTCGATGCCGCGCCCGGCACCGACCCGCAAGCCGCATTGCGCAATGTCGGCTTTGCGTTGGCAGCGCGGCGCGCGGCGCCGGCGGTGGTCAGTGTCACAGCGACCAAGGTGGCGCGCCGCAACCCGCACCAAGACGATCCGCGCTTTCGCTTCTTCTTCGGTGACGGCCCCGGCGACCGGGGAGGCAACCAGGTCGGTCTGGGCTCGGGGGTGATCGTCTCGCCCGAGGGTTACTTGCTGACCAACCACCATGTGATCGACGAAGCCACCGACATCGAAGTCAAGCTGGCCGACGGCCGCATGGTGCGCGCCCGGGTGGTCGGCAGCGATGCCGAAACCGACATCGCGGTGCTGAAGATCGAACTGGACAATCTGCCGGTGGTGACGCTCGGCGATGTGCGCGCGCTGCAAGTGGGCGACGCGGTGCTGGCGATCGGCAACCCTTTCAACATCGGGCAAACCGTCACGTCCGGCATCGTCAGCGCGCTGGACCGCAACCAGCCGCAGTCGTCGCCATTTCAGAACTTCATCCAGACCGATGCCGCGATCAACCCCGGCAATTCGGGCGGTGCGCTGGTCGACTCGGAGGGCCATCTGGTGGGCATCAACACCGCCATTTTTTCGCGCACCGGCGGCAGCATGGGCATCGGCTTCGCGGTGCCGGTGGACACCGCCCGCGGTGTGATGGAAGCCGTGTTGCGCGGCGGCAGCGTGCGCCGCGGCTGGATCGGGGTCGAGCCGCGCGACCTGTCGGCCGAACTGGCCGAGAGCCTGAACCTGCCGCTGACCAGCGGGGTGCTGATCACCGGCGTACTGCAGGACGGCCCGGCGGCCCGCGGCGGCCTGCGGCCGGGCGATGTCGTGGTGAAGGTGGGCGCACAAGTGGTGCGCAGCACCGGCGACCTGCTGGCCGCGGTGGCTGCGCTGCCGCCAGCCAGCACCGCGCGGCTGGATGTGCAGCGCGGCTCGAAGCTGCTGAGCTTGCAATTGCAGGTGGGCGAGCGGCCGGCCCTGCAGCGCGTCCAGCGCTGAGTGCGCGCCTGCTGCGGCGGTTCCGCCGAAGCCTAGAGCATCTCGACCAGCCGCTGCGCGATCAGGCCGGCGAAGAAAAGACCTGCCGCCAGCAGCGTCCACTTCAGCACCGTCAAACCACGGCCACGCCACACCGGCTCCGAGGTCCAGGCATAGGCGGCGAAGCATCCGATGGCGCCGGCCAACAGCAAGAAGAAAACGATGCGGGCGGCGATCATCGGCCGCCAGGCTTGCGGGTGCCGGTCAACATCCGCTCACCACGCCGGCGCCAGTTCGGCAAAACCGCGCGGTGCATCGGCTTCCCGCTCGAAGCTGACGATCTCGTAGGCGCTCTCGTCCAGCAGCAGCTTGCGCAGCAGCTTGTTGTTGAGCGCGTGGCCGCTCTTGAACGCGGTGTAGCTGGCCAGCAGCGGTTTGCCGGCAATGTGAAGATCGCCGATGGCGTCCAGGATCTTGTGTTTGACGAATTCGTCGTCGTAGCGCAGGCCGCCACTGTTGAGCACCCGCACATCGTCGACCACGATCACGTTGTCCATGCTGCCGCCCAGGCCCAGCCCCCGTGAGCGCATCAGCTCCACGTCTTTGGTGAATCCGAAGGTGCGGGCGCGCGCGATGTCGCGCTTGTACTGGCCGCCCGAGAAGTCGAACTCGACCCGCCGCCCGGTGGCGTCGACCGCCGGGTGGTTGAACTCGATCTCGAACGCGAGTTTGTAGCCGTGGTACGGCGCCAGCCTCGCCCACTTCAGCGCAGCGCCCTCGCCTTCGCGAATCTCGACCGGCTTCAAGACCCGCAGAAAGCGTTTGGGCGCATTCTGTTCTTCGATGCCCGCGCTTTGCAGCAGGAACACGAAGCTGGCAGCCGAGCCATCCAGGATCGGCACTTCTTCGGCGGTGATGTCGATCACCAGGTTGTCGATGCCAAGGCCCGCACATGCCGACATCAGGTGCTCGATGGTTTGTACCTTGGGCGCGTCCGGGTCGCCGTTGCGGCTGATGGTGCTGGCCATGCGGGTGTCGCTGACCGCAAAGGCCGTAACCGCAATCTCGACCGGCTCGGGCAGGTCGGTGCGGCGGAAGACGATGCCGCTGTCGGGCGGCGCCGGCCTCAAGGTCATCTCGACCTTGTGGCCGCTGTGCACGCCCACGCCCACCGAGCGCGTCAGGGCCTTCAGGGTGCGCTGGCGAATCATGGCTTGGATTGTCGGGCATCGGCCCCGACGAGACGGTCCGGGGGTGCTGTGGCCAGGGCGGGCACCGCGTCGTCGGGACTCTCGTCCTTCAGCACCACACCGGTGGCGCCCAGGCGGCACGCGCCGGCCAGCAACCACGCCAGCCGACGCGCAGCCGCTGCTGGCGGCAGTCCCTCGGGGCGGATGTTGGAGACACAGTTGCGCTCGGCATCGCTGCGGCCCACCCGCGGTGCCCAGGTCAGATAGGCGCCCAGGCTGTGGTGTGACGACAAACCCGGGCGCTCTCCGATGAGCACCAGCACCGCAGGCGCCTGCAGCAGCCCGCCAATGGCGTCGCCGAGTGCCACGCGGGCCTGTGTGGCGACCCCCACGCTGCCGATCGCCCAACTGTCGGCTTCCAGATGCGAACGCAATGCCAGCAGCAACGGCAGCGCATGGGCATCGACCGCAGCGGGCGACAGACCATCGGCCAGCACCACAGCCAACATCACTGCCCGATCGCAGCCGGGGCTCGCTGGCGCCCGATGAACCAGCGCTTCGCTGCGCGGCGACAGCTGGCGACCGAGATCGGGCCGGCGCAGGTACGTGGCGCGGTCCGGCGCAGCGCTCTCCAGCACCAGCGGGTCGCCGAAGCCTGCGCCTTGCAGCGAGCCCACCAGCGCATCGACCTGCAGCGGGGTGTGCACCGCATCGCGCGCCAGCGCATGGGCCTCGGCGAAACGCAACCACTCGGCGGTCGGCAGGCTGTTGCCGGCACGGCCGAGCGCGATCCGCGCGGCGGTGTGGCGGCGCAGGCCGGACCAGGGGTCGGGCTCGATCATGACTCAGCCCTTCGACAGGTCCGCCAGCAGCGGGTGGGTCGTTGCGGCCGGCAGCAAGCGGCCACTGTCGTTGGTGATGGCCATGCGCTGCAGCCATTGCTCGAATTCCGGCGCCCGCTTCAAGCCCAGCAACTCGCGCAGCACCGCCGCATCGTGAAACGAGGTGCTCTGGTAGTTCAGCATGATGTCGTCGGCCCCGGGAACGCCCATGATGAAGGTGACCCCCGAAGCACCCAGCAAGGTCATCAACGTGTCGAGGTCGTCGCTGTCCGCATCGGCATGGTTGGTGTGGCAGATGTCGACCCCCAGCGGCACGCCCAACAACTTGCCGCAAAAATGATCTTCCAAACCCGCACGGATGATCTGCTTGCCGTCGGCCAGGTACTCGGGGCCGATGAAGCCGACCACGCTGTTGGTCAACAGCGGCGAAAAGGCTCTGGCGAGCCCGTACGCCCGGGCCTCCATCGTTTGCTGGTCGACCCCGTGGTGGGCATCGGCCGACAGCGCCGAGCCCTGGCCGGTTTCGAAGTACATGCAATGGTTGCCGACGGTCCCGCGCTGCAACGACCGTGCCGCTTCATGCGCCTGCTGCAGCAGCGCCAGGTCGATGCCGAAGCCGCGGTTGGCGGCTTCGCTGCCGGCGACCGACTGAAACACCAGATCGACCGGCACCCCGTCGTCGATCAGCCTCAAGGTGTTGCTGACATGGGTCAACAAGCAGGCCTGGGTGGGGATCGCATGGTGCTGGATCAGCTCGTCCAGCCGACGCAGCAAGCCGCCGAGCACGGCCAGGTTGTCGCTGGCCGGGTTGATGCCGATCATCGCGTCGCCGCAGCCGTACATCAGTCCGTCGAGCATCGACGCGGCGATGCCGAGCGCATCGTCGGTGGGGTGATTGGGTTGCAGCCGCACCGCCAGATGCCCCGGCAGACCCAGCGTGTTCCTGAACGCGGTGGTGATGTGGCACTTCTTCGCCACCGTCATCAGATCCTGGTTGCGCATCAGTTTGCTGACCGCAGCCACCATCTCGGGCATCAGACCGGGAGCCAGTGCAGACAGTGCGGGGGGAGTCGCGGCGGCCGACAGCAGCCAGTTGCGAAAGTCGCCCACGGTCAGATGGGACACCGGGGCGAAGGCGGCAGGGTCGTGCCGGTCGACGATCAGCCGCGTGACCTCGTCGGCTTCGTAGGGCACCAGTGCGTGGTTCAGGAAAGCGGTCAGCGGCAGATCGGCCAATGCCATGCGCGCCGCCATTCTTTCCGCTTCGCTGCCAGCTGCGATGCCGGCCAGTTCGTCGCCCGACCGCGCCGGGCTCGCCCGCGCCAGCAGCGTCTTCAGATCGTCGAAGCGCCAGCGCGTGCCGGCCAGCGTGTGTTTCCAAAGCATCCGCGCAGCTTAATGCGGGCGCACGCCATGTCGGAAGACCCGGCGTCATCCGACAGACTCGCCACGCCCTTGGCATAAGCTGCGCCGCACCCCGAGCCTTCTGCGAGAAGCCCCAGTAATGAGCGCATCCGAAAAACCCGCCGTCGCACTCTGGCAGTGGGCACTCGGCGTCCTGATCCTGGCGGCCGTGGTGGCCGGCTGGTTTTTGCTGCCAATCCAGGAATGGTCGGAAGCCTTCCAGCAATGGATCAAGGCACTCGGGGCCTGGGGCTGGGTGATCTTCGCCGCGGTCTACATCGTCGGCACCGTGTTGCTGTTGCCGGTGTCGGTGCTGACGATCATCGCCGGGCTCGCGTTCGGCTTGCCGATCGGGTTCCCTTTGGTGGTGGTGGCGGCCACCGTGGGCGCCACGCTCGCCTTTCTGGTGGCGCGCTACCTGGCGCACGACAAGGTCGAATCGATGGTGTCAAAGCGGCCGAAGTTCAAGGCCATCAAGTCGGCGGTCAGCGAAGGCGGCTGGAAGGTGGTGGCGCTGCTGCGGCTGAGCCCGGTGCTGCCGTTCAACCTGCAGAACTACTTCTACGGCGTCACCGACATCAAGCTGCTGCAGTATGTGCCGGCCACCTTCGTGGGCATCATGCCCGGCACGCTGTTGTATGTGTATTTGGGCGCGGCCGGCAAGGCGGCTTCAGGGGACGGCGGCGGCGCATTGAAGTGGACTTTCTTCGCGGTCGGTTTGCTGGCCACGGTGGCGGTGGCGGTGTTCGTCACCAAGAAGGCCAAAGAGAAGCTGAAGGAGCACGGGGTCGGTGATGGCAACGGCAACGAGAAGCACAAGGACCGCAAGGGGTCGGGCAGCCAGAAGCCCGGCGGCTGAACCATGCACGAACTGAAAGCCGACCTGGTGGTGATCGGCGCCGGCTCGGCCGGCTTGTCGGCCACCGCCTTTGCTGCGCAACTGGGTGCGGATGTGGTGCTGGTGGAGTCCGGCAAGATGGGTGGCGAATGCCTGAATGTGGGCTGCGTGCCATCGAAGGCCTTGCTGGCGGCTGCCAAGGTGGCGCATGCGATGCGCAACGCCACCCGGTTCGGCATCGATGCGGTCGAGCCGCAGCTGGACTTCAAAGCAGTGCACGACCATGTGCACGGGGTCATCGCCGCGATCGCCCCGCACGATTCGGTCGAGCGTTTCGAGGGCCTGGGTGCACGCGTGCTGCGCGGCAGCGCCCGCTTCGTCGAACCGCGGGTGCTGGTGGTACAGACCGATGACGGCGAAATCCGCATTCAAGCCCGGCGCGTGATCATCGCCACCGGGTCGAACCCCGCAGTGCCGCCGATCGACGGGCTTGCCGCCGTGCCCTACTTCACCAACGAGACCCTGTTCGACAACCAGACCCTGCCCGAGCACCTGCTGGTGATCGGTGGCGGACCGATCGGCATCGAAATGGCGCAAGCCCACCGCCGGCTGGGCGCCAAGGTCACGGTGGTCGAACGCGGGCGTTGCCTGTCGAAGGACGACCCCGAACATGCCGGCCAGCTGCTGCAGCACCTGGCCACTGAAGGCGTGGTGCTGCGCCAGCAGACCAGCGTCAAGGCGGTGCGCCAGGAGGCCGGGCAGATCGTGCTGACCGTCGACGAAGGCGGGCAGACATCGGAGATCACCGGCTCGCACCTGCTGGTGGCAACGGGCCGCAAGCCGCGCCTCGACGCGCTGGATCTCGATCGTGCGGGCGTCGTGACGGACAAGGGCGGCATCGTGGTGGATCGAAAGCTGCGCACCAACGTGCATGGCATCTACGCCATCGGCGATGTGGTGGCCGGTGCCCCGCACTTCACCCACATCGCCGCCTATCACGCGGGCATCGCGGTGCAGAACGCGCTGCTGCTGCCCTATGCCAAGACCGACTATTCGGCATTGCCGTGGGTCACCTACTGCGACCCCGAACTGGCGCATGTGGGCATCGATGAAGCCGAAGCCAGAAAGCGCCACGGCGATGATGTGCACCTGCTGAAGGCCTCGCTGTCCAGCAACGACCGCGCGCAAACCGAACGCGCGACGCTGGGCAGTGTCAAGGTGGTCGCGCGCAAGAACGGCACGGTGCTCGGGGTCTCGATCCTGGCGCCGCATGCGGGCGAAATGGCCCATGCCTGGGCGCTGGCGATCGGGTCCGGGCTGAAGCTGAAAGCGATCGCGCAGATGATCGCGCCCTACCCCACCTTCGGCGAAGCCGGCAAGGCTGCCGCCGGCGAGTTGTACAAGCCCAAGCTCTTCAGCCCGCTGGTCAAGCGGGTGGTGGGCTGGTTCTCTCACTTGCCCTGATTTCCACACCCGCAGAGGATTGCCGTGCCCGATTCCAACCACCGCCCGTTGCAGGGCCAGACCGCCATCGTCACCGGTGCCTCATCAGGCATCGGCACCGGCGTGGCCGAAGCGCTGGCCGCTGCCGGTGCCAATGTCACCGTCAACCACCACTCGGGCGCCGACGCAGCCGCCAGGGTGGTCGAAGCGATCGCCCGGGCCGGCGGCCAGGTGATCGCCGTCGAAGCCGACATCTCGAAGGAAGACGATGTGCTGCGGTTGTTCGACGCCACCATCGACGAGTTCGGCCGGGTCGACATCGTGGTGGCCAACGCCGGCATCCAGAAAGACGCGAGCCTGACCGAGATGACGCTGGACCAATGGCAGGCCGTGCTGGCGGTGAACCTGACGGGACAGTTCCTGTGCACGCGCGAAGCCGTCAAGCGCTTCGTGGCGCAGGGGCTGGCGCCGCAGTCGAAAGCGCGCGGCAAGATCATCTGCATGAGCTCCGTGCACCAGCAGATTCCGTGGGCCGGGCATGTCAACTATGCGTCGTCCAAAGGCGGGGTGATGTTGATGATGCAAAGCGTGGCGCAGGAGGTGGCTGGCCAGGGCATCCGCGTCAATGCGATCGCGCCGGGCGCCATCAAGACCCCCATCAACGAAAGCGCCTGGTCCACGCCCGAGGCGATGGAAAAGCTCTTGAAGCTGATTCCCTATGGCCGCATCGGCGCGCCGGAAGACATCGGCAAGGCCGCGGTGTGGCTGGCATCGGACGAGTCCGACTACGTCACCGGCACCACCCTGTTCGTCGATGGCGGGATGTGTCTGTACCCCGGCTTCCGAACGGGTGGCTGAGGCGCGCTGAAGGTCGAGCATGGACGCGTTGCTGTCACTGGTTGCGAACTACGGCTTGTGGCTGGTGTTCTTCAATGTGCTGGCCTTGCAGCTGGGTTTGCCGCTGCCGGCGTATCCGACGTTGATCGTGGTCGGTGCGGCGGCAGCGGCCAGCTCGGCGACCGCAGCGCCGCAGGTGGTGGCGGTGGCAGTGGCGGCTTGCCTGATCGCCGACGCCATCTGGTATGCAGCGGGCGGGCGCTACGGCCGCAAGGTGTTGCGGCTGATGTGCAGGCTGTCGCTGTCGCCCGACACCTGCGTGCGCCAGACCGAAACGCTGTACGAACGCTGGGGCGCGCCGTCGTTGCTGGTGGCCAAGTTCATCCCCGGCTTCGGCGCGGTGGCCACCAGCATGGCGGGTCTGGCGCGCACGCCGCTGCCTTCGTTCCTCTTCTTCGACGCCCTCGGCGCCCTGCTGTGGTCCGGTGTGGCGGTGCTGCTGGGCTGGCTGTTCCGGGATGCGGTGGTGGAAGTGATTGCGGTTTTCGAGGCCGCAGGACGCTGGGGACTGATCGGCCTCGGGAGTGCGCTGCTGCTGTACGTCGCGATCAAGGCCCTGCAGCGCCACCGGTTGATCCGCACCCTGCGGATGGCCCGCGTCGATGTCGACGAACTGGCAGACATGCTGCAACGGGGCGAACGCCCGTTGATCGTCGATGTGCGCTCGACCACCAGCCGCAAGGAAGGCGCCATCCCCGGCGCCATCTGGATCGACAACCAATCCTTCGACGCCAGCCTGCGCGCGCTCAACCTGAGCGCCGAGGACGAACGACTGCGCAACGACGTGATCGTCTATTGCGCCTGCCCCAACGAAGCCAGCGCCACGGTCGTCGCGCAAAAACTGATGCGCGCCGGCTTCAAGCATGTGCGCCCGCTGGGCGGCGGCATCGAAGCCTGGACCGCCAGCGGCTACGCCATCCAACAAAACGACTGACACCCGCCAATCGAGCGCGAGCGAAAACAAGCGGCCTCAGCCGACGGTACGCGAGCGAAGCGCAGCGATCCCACCAAGAAAAGCCGCGGAACTGGCTTCGCCAGGCCGCAGGCGAACGCCCCCTCGGGGGGGCAGCGACCGTCAGAGAGCGTGGGGGCTCAATCAGCAGCGAAACAATAGAACAACCCGGCGCTGCCAGTCGTCTTCAGTTGGTCGACGCTGCAACCCCGGCTCTGATGCGAGGAATTCCACGACTTCGCCGGCACGCTTTCATCCAGGCCCGTGCGGTCGCTGTGGCCCACCATCGCCGCACCATCGACGCTTTGCTGCCAGTTGGCGCAGGTGCTGTTGGCATCGCCGGCGATGAAGCTGCCGCTCGGTTGCGAGCCGGTCAGCATGTCGTGCTGGTTCGGCGTGTCGCCGCGGCCGTTGACGACTGCGCCGTTCTCGGTCAGCGCCGTGGCCTTGGTGATGTTGTTGCTGCCATGCAGCTGGGCCACATCGGTGGCCACCACCACGCCCTTGGCGTTTTGCCACGGACCCTTGCCGATGCGGTCGCGCGCGTTGACACCGGTGGTGCTGTTGCTGGGCTGGGTGCTCAGGTAAGCGCGCCAGGTGTGCTTGCCCGCGCCGGCTGCGGTGGCCAGCTTCTGGCAATGCGCGTCGGCACCGTTGAGGCCGCCCAGGTCGCCGCCCTTGCCGGAGCCGACGCTGGTGACGAAAAAGGTGGTGCCGGACTTCTCTCCAGCCATGCCGGCGCAGCCGCCGAGCAGGGCAACAGCGGTGGCCAGGGCTGCGGTGCGGGCCAGATGGGATCGGTGCATGGGGAACTCTCCTGTGTGTTGGGCTTCTGATGAAACACTCCATGCTAACCACCCTGCTGCACCGCACCGCATCCCGTTCGCAGGGCCGGGCGCCACGGCGCTACGCTTGCGCCTCATCCCCTATCGTGACGCGATGAATGCCACTTCGACTCCTCCCGTACGACGACTGTTGACCCTAGTGCTTGCGGCTCTGTTGCCGCTGGCCGCCGCAGCGGCTGAACCCAGCCCGGGTGATTTGCGCGCCGCGCAGTGCGTGGCGGCGCTGGAGGTCAACACCCGGCAACTCGCGCATCAGGTCAAGGCGGGGGACGAAGCGGTGCGCCCGCTGCTGCTGCAGCGGCTGGTGTCGGGCACGGCTTTCGTCGGCGAGGTCTACTTGCGTGGCGATGTCGACGAAAAACAAGCGCGCGCGCTGGCCGACCAGGCGCTGGAAGACCAGAAGCAGCTGTCGGCGCAAGCGCTGCAAGAGCGCCAGCGCATCTGTGCCAAGGAAGGCACCGGCCTTTACGATGCCAGCAATGCACTTCAGCAAGCTGTCGTCCGACACCTTGCGAAGAAGCGCATGGGCAAGCTGCTGGGCGCCTGAAGTTCGGACTGCAGAGGGTCTGGGCAGGGTTGCCAAGGTGCAGCCTTGTCGAGCCCGAGCAAGGATCTGCAGATGAAGGAATTGATCGTGGCCGCGTGTTGCGGCTTGTCGATGCTGGCCTGGCCCGCAGCCGCGATGGCCCAGCCCGCCACCGGCGCGGCTCAACCAGCGACGTTGGTGCCAGCCACGCTTCGCATTGCCATCAGTGAAGCGCCGCCCTTCACGATCCGCGAGGCCGATGGCAGCTGGCGCGGCATCAGCGTCGACCTGTGGACCGAGATCGCCAAGGCACGCGGCTATGCCTTCGAGTTCAAGGCGATGCCGTTCAAGGACGTGCTGCCCAGTCTGCAGAGCGGCGCGGCCGATGTGGCCGTGGGCGCGTTGACGATGACCGCCGATCGTGAACAGCGGGTCGACTTCACGCATCCTTTCTTTCAAACCGGTCTGGCGATCGCGGTGCCGCTGGAACGCGGCTCGGGCCTGTGGGCTGTGGTCAGGCGGCTGGTGTCGTGGGAATTCGCAAGCGCTGTATTGGGGCTGACAGCGCTGCTGTTCGCGGTCGGCGTGGTGCTGTGGCTGTTCGAGCGGCGGCGAAATGCCGAACAATTCGGCGGCAGCGCGGCGCAGGGTCTGGGCCAGAGTTTCTGGTGGGCAGCGGTGACGATGACCACCGTCGGCTACGGCGACAAGGCGCCGGTGACGCTCGCGGGGCGGCTGGTAGCGATCGTCTGGATGTTTGCGGCCTTGATCATGGTGTCGGGCTTCACCGCGGCGGTGACGAGTGCACTGACGGTGGGCAGCCTGCAGGGCGGCATCACCGGGCCGGCCGACCTGGCCCGTTCGCATGTCGCCACCGTGGCCGACACCAGCAGTGCGCGCTACCTGGCCAACGAACGGGTGCGCAGCACGCCCTATGCCGATGTCAAGGCGGCGATGCAAGCGGTGCAGGCCGGCGACGCCGAGGCGGTGGTCTACGACCAGCCGATCCTGCAATACCGCAACGGGCAACTCGAAGGCGGTGGCTTGCGCTTGCTGCCGGGCACCTTCGAAGGCCAGGGTTATGCGTTTGCGGTGCCCGCCGGCAGCCCGCTGCGCGAGACGATCGGACTGGAGATCCTGCGCATCACCGACACCCGCGAATGGGCCGACATGAAGAAACGCTACCTGGGGCCAGTGCCGAAGTGAATGCGGACTGCGCCAACACGGACGGCCGTTGACAGACAGCCCGGCACAAGTGGCCCCGCACAAGCGGCCCCTCGCAAGCAGCCCAAGACCGACAGCGACGGTGCCGACTAGCGCTGCGGCGCGCCGACCTGCAGATCGGGATGCGCCGCGGCCACTTCTGGCAAGGCCATCACCGATGCACCCACAGCCGCCACGCGCGGATACGCGTCCAGCGCCACCTTGAAGCGCGCCGCGCCGATCAGGTGGCTGGCCAACGCCAGGTCGGCGATCGTCAGCTGCTCGCCGTGGCAGCAGGTGGCACCGTCGGACAAGCGAGCCTCGTACGCGGCCAGCCCTTCGCGAAACCAGTGCGCCGCCCAGTCGGCGCCCGCGGCTTCGTCGGCACCATAGCGCTTGGCCAGTTGCTGGCGCACCCGCGGCACCACCAGCGGGTGGGTGTCGGCAGCAGTCAGCAGGAACAGCGACCGCACCCGCGCACGGCCCGCCGCATCGGCCGGCAACAGCGGTGGCTTCGGGTGCATCTCTTCGAGCCATTCCAGGATCGCCAGGCTCTGCGTCAGCGGCTCGGGCGTGGCGCCTTCCAGTGCCGGCACGGCACCAGCCGGGTTGACCGCCAGAAAGTCTGCCGAGCGCTGCTCGCCCTTCGTCAGGTCGTGGGTGCGTTCCTCGAAGGCGACACCCTTCAGCGTGAGCGCGATGCGCACCCGGTAGGTGGCGAGCGACAACCAGAAACTGTGCAGGATGAGCATGGGGGGGTGGGTGTGGGGTGAAGAGAAGTCGATGGTCGGGAAGATCGTTCAGGCGGGCGCGTCGTTGACGAATGCCGACACATCGGCCAGCACCGGCGCGAGCCAGCGCAGGGGCCGCGCGAAAACGCCGATCAAAAGCACATGGCTCAAGTTGTCGTAGCGCTTCAGTGTCACCGGCACGCCTGCGGCCTGCAAGCGCGTGGCCAGCCCGACGGTGTTGCGCTCGGGGTTGACCAGCGAATCGCTGCGGGCCGCCGCCACGAAGCTGCGGGGCGAGCCGGGCCGCACATAGTCGATCGGCTGGGTGCCGGGCGGGTGATTCGGATGAAAGAACACCGGCTGCGCATCGGGGTTGGTCATCGGCAAAAAGTCGTAAGGCCCGGCCAGGCCGATGAAGCCGGCCAACTCCTTTGGATCGTGTCGGGTGGCCGCCAACCAGCGAGCGTCCAGCGCCAGCATCGCGGCGTTGTAGGCGCCAGCGCTGTGGCCCATCACGAACACCCGCTTCGGGTTGCCGCCCCAGTCGGCCGCATGCTCCAGCCCATACGCCAGGGCCAAGGCGCAGTCGCGCAGAAAGTCCGGGTACCGCACCTGCGGATAGAGCCGGTAGTCGGCCACCAACGCGACGATCCCGCGTGACGCCAGCGCTTCGCCGACGAACGCGTAGTCGCGTCGCTCACCGCTGTTCCACGATCCGCCGTAGAAGAACACCGCCACCGGAAAGCCGCCGGGCGGTGATGGCGCGGTGGGTCGGTACACATCCAGTTGCTGCCGCGGCCCGGTGCCATAGGCCACGCCTTCGGTGCGGGTGTGGGTGTCGGAGGGGGCCAGGGCATTGAGAGTGCCGAGCGGCGAACAGGCCGCCAGCAAGCCGGTCAGCACCAAGCCGGCTGTGCAGATCAGGATCAAGGTCTTCAGTTCGGAACTCCGGTTTCAGGACGAATTTCTGGACAACATCAGAACGGCTTCAAAGCGCCAATATCGCTTCGATGCAGCGGACCACCGACGCGGCTTCTTCCACGCTCGCCAGCCCATGGTCGCTGCGGCCGTCCAGGCATGCCGCCAGGCCGTCCAGTGTGCGTGCCGTGCTGTCGACGCGCTCTGACAAACGGCCATCGACTTCGAGTTGCGACCAGTCCACCAGCGCCACCCGGCCATTGCTGCCGACAACCTCGAAGCGGTTCTGATCGGCCACCTCGCCGGCCACCGCCGCATCGATCTGCACCGAGATGTGTTCGTGCACCAGCCGCGCCAGCAACGCGACCTCGGCGCTGCCTGGCGGTCGGTCCAGTTGCACATCGGCCACCGTCGCGGGGCCGAACAAGCGCTCGGCCAGGAACACGAAGTGCGACAGCACTTCGCGCGTGAAGCCGCCTTCGGAAGGACCGGCCAGCCAGGCACTGGCCCCCGCCTGCCAGGGCCGCGGCCAGGCAGCGAAGCGCAGGCTGATCGATGCGGTTTGCAGATCTCCAAGATGACCGCTGCGCACCCGCTCGACCATGCGGCCGGCCGCCAGGCTGCAGGCGAAGGGGAAATTGACCGCGAACGGCAAGCCCGACTGGCGCACCTGCTCGGACAACCCCTGGGCTTCGGCGGCACCGTGGGTCAGCGGCTTCTCGCACAGACACGCCCGGCCGGCGGCCATCACCGCGCGCACCGCAGCCGCATGGTGCGAGGGCGGCGACGCCACGTAGACCACTTGCACCGACGGGTCGCAGATCAAATCGTCCGCACGGGTGGCCACCCGGCTGGCAGGCGCGAAAGCCGAGGCAGCGCTCAGCGCAACGGAATCGGGGTCCCACAACGCCACCACCCGAAAGCGCGGGTGCTGCACAAGCGCAGCCAGCATGCGCTGGCCCATGATGCCGGTGCCCAGGATGCCGATGCCATACCTGGCGATGGCGAGATTGTCAGAGTCCATGCGTTGCGGCAGTCGAGATCGGGTCCAAAGCATGCGAGTGTGCGTCACCTCGATCCCAACTCGATCCCGTCTCGACCCGACGCGATCCAGCCGCGACCCAATCCCTGCGCGCCTACACTGCGCCGCCCTTCTGTTCCTCTCGCCGCCCCTCATGCATCCCCTGCGCCGTTTGTTCGGCTACTCGCGCGCCTATCGCCGCGATGTCTGGCTGGCCACCGCCTACAGCGTGGCCAACAAGTTCTTCGACGTGTTGCCCGAACTGCTGATCGGTGTGGCGGTGGATGTGGTGGTCAACCAGAAGGCGTCGTTCCTGGCGCGCGCCGGCATCGCCGACCCGAAGCTGCAACTCTTGCTGCTGACCGCGTTGACCGGCCTGATCTGGTTGATGGAGTCGTGGACCGAGTACCTGTCCGAACTGAAGTGGCGCAACCTGGCGCAGAACCTGCAGCACGTCACCCGCATCGACGCCTATGCCCATGTGCAGACGCTGCCGCTGTCGTGGTTCGAGCGCAACCGCAGCGGCAACCTGATGGCGGTGCTGAACGAAGACGTGAACCAGATGGAGCGCTTCTTGAACACCGGCGCCTCCAGCCTGATCCAGACCTTCATGGGCACCTTGATGGTCGGCGCGGTGTTCTTTGCGCTGACCTGGAAGCTCGCGGTGCTGGCCCTGGTGCCGGTGCCCTTCATCCTGTACGGCGCGTTCTGGTTCCAGTCGCGGCTGGCACCGCGCTATGCGGCGATGCGCGAATCGGCCGGGGCAATGTCGTCGCGGCTGGCCAACAACCTGCAGGGCATCGCCACTGTCAAGGCCTTCGCCGCCGAAGACTTCGAAGCCGACCACATCCGCCAGGCATCCGATGCCTACCGGGCGCGCAATGCCGACGCGATTCGGTGGTCGGCCGCCATCACGCCGGTGATCCGGGTGGCGATCCTGTGCGGCTTCGTGGTCACGATGGGTTACGGCGGCTTGCTGGTGCTGGACGGCGAACTGGGTGTGGGTGTGTATTCGGCGCTGGTCTATCTGACCCAGCGGCTGTTGTGGCCGCTGACCCGGCTGGCCGAGTTGAGCGACATGTACAACCGCGCGATGGCGTCGATCGAGCGGGTGATGAACCTGCTGTCGACACCGGTGGCCATCCCCTACGACGGCGCGCCGTTGCCGGTGGCCAGCGTGCGCGGCGAGGTGGTGTTCGACAACGTTCGCTTCGGCTACGACAGCGAAGACACGACACGCCTGGCGGTGGACGGGGTCAGCGTCACGATCGAGCCCGGTCGCACGGTGGCCTTTGTCGGCAGCACCGGCAGCGGCAAGAGCACGCTGGCCAAGCTGCTGCTGCGGCTGTACGACACCACGCCCGGCAGCATCCGCCTCGACGGCCAGCCGATCACGCAGATCGCCTTGCAGGACCTGCGGCGCGCGATCGGCTATGTCTCGCAGGACAGCTTTCTGACCGATGGCACGGTGGCCGAGAACATCGCCTACGGCATGGCACTGGGTGCAGACCCTTCGCTGCGCGAACGAATCGAAGCGGCCGCACGGGCCGCCGAAGCGCACGACTTCATCAGCGCCCTGCCGCAGGGCTACGACACCCCGGTGGGCGAACGCGGGTTGAAGCTGTCGGGCGGGCAACGTCAGCGGCTGGCGCTGGCGCGTGCGATCCTGAAAGACCCGCCGATCCTGATCCTGGACGAAGCCACTTCGGCGGTCGACAACGAAACCGAAGCCGCGATCCAGCGTTCACTGGACCGCGTGGTGGTGGGGCGCAGCAGCCTGATCATCGCCCACCGCTTGTCGACCATCCGCCATGCGCACCGGATCCATGTGATGGAAGCCGGGCGCATCGTCGAGTCCGGCAGCCACGATGAGCTGGTCGAACTCGACGGGACCTACGCGTCGCTGTGGCGATTGCAGACCGGCGAACGCTGACCGGTCCCCAACGGGTTTCCGGTCATCTCGCCGCTCAGACGCTCGCAGCAGTCGCCTTGGCCTTGCGGGCCACGCGGCGCGCGGCATTCGAGGTTTGCGTGGCGGTCTTGGCAACCACCTTGCTGACGCGCTTGACGGGCGTCTTCACCAGCGTTTGCGCGGCTTGCTTGGTAACGCGCTTGCGGGTGGCCGCGGCCTTGCGGGTGGTGGCGTTGAGCTTGCGCGTGGCGACTGCCTTGGCCGGCACATCGTTGCCCGACACCCGCTTGACGAGCAGGCTGCTGCCGGCTTCGATGCGGTCGGCAACCTGGCTGACGACGATCGCAGCCGGCATCGCCACACGGCTCAGCATGCCGAGGGCGTTGAGGTTGACGGCCCGGTCCAGGCGCTCGGCGTTCGATGCCACCAGGTTGACCCCCTTGGTGGCCAGGTCGACCGCGACGCCGACCACGATCTGCGCTCCGTTGGTGGACAGGTGCAGGGCTTTCACGCCGACGTTGCTGACGCGCTCGCGGCCTTCGGAGATGTCCGAGCGGATGCCCTTGTTGAAGGGCGACGCGCCGCGCTTGACCGCCTGGGTGGCACGCTGGTCGACATAACCCAGCATGCGCTCGCCGCCGAAGCGGGTGGTGTTGATGACGTTGGTGGCGGTGATGCCGTACGCGTGAATGACGTCGGTGGCAACGGTGGACAGGTTCTTGTTGGACATGGTGGTCTCCGGTATGTGGATTGAGCGGTGCTGATCCGGTGACGGGTGTCATTCACGATCAGGACAGCCGCAAGCTTGCCGGCAGACCGTAGGGGAAGCACCCCATAACGGCAAGAATCCGTAGAGCGGACTCTCTAGTAACGCAGTGATCGCCGCACTTGCAGGCGCCGTCAGACAGGCACCACTTCGAGCCGCCCACCGCGGTCGGCCAGCGTCTTCGCCAACAACGCAGTGGCGGCATGGATCGCGTCGATGGTCGGCGTCGGGGTGCCGGTGATGCGTGCCAGCTCCACCACGCTGCCCACCAGCGCCTGCAGCTCCAGACCGCGGCCATGTTCCACGTCCTGCAGCATCGATGTCTTGTGCGCACCCACCGCTTCGGCACCGGCAATGCGCTGGTCCAGCGAGACCTTGAATTCGACCCCGAGCTTTTCGGCCACCGTGCGGGCCTCGGCCATCATCCGCGCCGCCAGCTCGCGGCTGGCCGGAAAGCGGCAGATGTCTTCGAGCGTGGCATGCGTCAAGGCGCTGATCGGGTTGAAGCTCAGGTTGCCCCACAGCTTGACCCACAGTTCGCTGCGGATGTCGCGCGCCACCGGGGCCTTTAAGCCGGCGGCCATCAGCGCTTTGGACAAGGCTTCGATGCGTGGGGTGCGCTGCCCGTCGAGCTCGCCGATCGAGAAGCGGTTGCCTTCGACCAGCTGCACCACACCCGGCGCCAGCAGCTCGGCAGCCGGGTAGACGATGCTGCCGATCAGCCGGTCGACTTCGATGCCATCGGCCAATGCGCCATCGGGGTCGACGCTCTGCAACCGCTGTCCTTCGTAAGGCCCGGCCAGCTTCTGGAAGTACCACCAGGGCACGCCGTTGATCATCGTGACGACCATCGTCGCTGGACCGAACAACGCGCGCAAACCCGGTAGCAGGTCGCGCACCTGGTGCGCCTTGGTGGTCAGCAGCACCACATCCTGCGGGCCGGCATCGGCCGGGTCTTGCACCGCGCGCACATCGGCTGCGTGCTGCGTGCTGCCATCGGGCAAGCGCAATTCGAAGCCCTGTGCGTTGATCGCGGCCAGGTTGCGGTTGCGGGCGATGAAGGTGACCTGCTCACCGGCCAGCGCGAGCTTGGTGCCGAGCAGGCCGCCGATGGCACCAGCGCCGACGATGGCGAACTTCATGGCTCAGCCCTCACCGTTCTGATGTTCGTTTTGTTCCGTGTGCCCGCCGAAAGTGGTTGGCCGCTCATGGCTCGCCCGACAACGCCGCGCCGAAACTCAGGCCGATGCGCTGGGCCAGGCCGATGCGCTGCAGCTTGCCGGTGGCGCCTTTGGGCAACTCGTCGACGAACAGAATCTTCTTCGGAACCTTGTAGGCGGCCACACGGGCCGCGACGAACTGCTGCAGGTCGCGCTCTACCGCTGGCTGGCCTTCGTGCAGCACCACCATCGCCACCACCTCTTCGCCCAGCTTGTCGTGCGGTGCACCGAACACGATCACCTCGGCCACTGCCGCGTGGTCGAGCAAGATTTCGTCGATCTCACGCGGGCTGATCTTCTCGCCCCCGCGGTTGATGATCTCTTTCAAGCGGCCGGTGATGCTGAGATAGCCATCGGCATCCAGCATCCCCTGGTCCCCGGTGTGAAACCAGCCGTCGACGAAAGCCTCGGCATTGGCGCTGGGGTTGCTTTCATAGCCGGCGGTGACGTTGGGGCCACGAATCACGATCTCGCCGGCTTCACCGGGCTGCGCGAACGCACCGTTGTCAGCCCGCACGCGCACCTGTGGGCCGGCCGCCAGCCCCACCGAGCCCGGCTTGCGCGCTTGCGGCGGCAGCGGGTTCGACGCCATCTGGTGCGCGGCTTCGGTCATGCCGTAGGACTCGACCAGCGGCGCGTCGAACATCGCCTCGATCTGCTGGATCAACTGCGGTGGCATCGCCGACGAAGACGAGCGCACGAAACGCAGCGGATGGGCATCGAGCAGGCGGCCGAGCAGCTCACCGTTGTGCTTGCCACGGCTGGCGATGGCCAGGTGCATCGTCGGCACCGCTGTGTACCAGGTCGGTGTGGCTTCTTCCATCCACTTGAAGAAGCGCAGCGCATTGAAGCCCGGTGTGCAGCACACCTGCGAACCCACCGACAGCGGCGCCAGCAACCCGGCCATCAGCCCGTGGATGTGGAACAGCGGCATGATGTTGAGCCCCGTGTCCTGCGGCGTGAGTTGCAGCGTGGCAGCGATGTGGCCGGCCGAGGCACACAGGTTGGCCACCGACAGCGGCACCCGCTTGGGCCGCGAGGTGGTGCCCGAGGTGTGCAGCACCATCGCCACGTCGTTCGCTTGCGAAGGGCCGGAGTGAGCGGCTGGCGAGACCGTCTCAGCCGCATCGATTTGAAGCCCGAATGCACCGGCTGCAGCGCCAATGGCCACGGTCAGCTCGAACACTCTGAGCTTGAGCTTGCGCGCGGCATCGACCGCAGGCGAGGTGCTGCCGCGCTCGACGATCAACGCGCTGGCCTGCAGATCGGCCAGATAGAACTCGAATTCTTCGGCCCCATACGCGGGGTTCAACGGCGCGCTGGTCACCGCGCTGGCGCAGGCAACGAAACAGCTGGCCATCTCGGGGCCGTTGGGCAACACGATCGCGACCCGGTCGTTGCGGCCGATGCCGGCGGCGTTGAGGTCAGCGGTCGTTTGGGCGACCAGCGCGCGCAGCGCTCGGTAGGTCAGCGGCGGGCGGCCGGGTGCCGAGAGGGCGATTGCGTCGTCCGAACCGGTTTGTAGAAGCTCGTGAAGGGTCATGGTGCGTCGTCCTGGGTTTGTTGAATTCTTGCCGATCCGATACCGGGCCCCAGAGGGTCAGGCTGCACTGGCACCAGCGGCACGAGATCCAAGCCCGGGCTGAAAGAAATGTGTACCGCTTCCTCTCATCCCCAGGTCGCTCCCCGCGCAATCAAACCACCTGCTTCGACCGCTACTGTGACTTATTCGAAGGACACGCCTCTGCTCGCGTCGAGGAGTGTGTTCTTGACTTGCGTCAGGCCCCAGCGCATGACCGCGTCGTAGTCTTTGAATACATCGTGAATCGTGATCGAGCGCATTCTGAAGCGCACGGTCTCGACTGACTCGGGTACTTGGAACTCTCCTGGCAGGGCCTTGTTCGATTACGACGATATATTGCATCAGCGCCTTCATTTCTTTAAACCAGCTTGCTCGAGAATTCTATTCAAGTTTCTGATAAGCACCCGCTGGCGATACCGGCTTGTACATATTTATATTTGTAGTATTGAAGCCGAGCTTAGCATAGAGAGCCTGCGCCCCGATATTGTGCCCGAATACATGCAAGGCAATACCGGCAAGGCCTAGTGATTGAACTTCCTTTTCTAGCGCCGCAAGCGCACGGCTTGCATAGCCATGTCGCCTCTTATTTGGCTCGATCTCGATATCGTAGACATATGCTATGCGACTGTCGCGCCGCTGCTTCTCGGCAAACCAAAGCACGCCAACCTTCACACCGCCTTCGCCTGTGATCGCGTACAAGTGATTCATGGGCGTCTCTCTGCCTTGCGGTAGAAGCGACTCATGCTCCTTGTTTGACAATTCCAGCGCACTTTCCGCTGACCAGGCTCCTGACTTGACTTTGTCGGCGGCATAGGCCTCGACTTCCGCCGCTCGCCAGGCTTGGTACTCAGATTCGCTAATCGGTCGAAGAATTGGCATGCTTGTCTTTTGGGTGCCTAACGAATGAAAGGAACTTCCCCGACCCGAGCCGGCCGCAGAACGGCAAACGGCAACGGAGTGCCAAGATGGGAAGGTCGTATCTCGTCCGCCCTGAACAACCCAGTTTCAATATGAAGCAAGCAACGGCGGCCGGCGCAGGGCCGCGGTGACGAACGCAACCGC